>JBBTKA010000144.1:0-17956 GCA_038059145.1 Pseudomonadota bacterium | reverse complement strand
TCATTGCCAACGTCAATGGTGTGATGAACGCCGTCGTGGTGAAAGGTGATTCGGTTGGTTCCACACTCTATTACGGCGCGGGTGCGGGAGCGAAGGCAACTGCATCGTCGGTGGTGGCCGATCTCTTTGACATCGCGCGTGCGTCTGGTTCTACGTCAGGAAGTGTGCCGTCGCTGGCGTTCAATTCTCTGCGCACTGACGTACCTATTCTCGGTATCGACGATATCGAGTGCGAGTATTACCTGCGTATTGCGGCACAGGACAAGATCGGTGTCATGGCACAGATATCGCAAGTGCTGATGACGCATGGCATCAATATTGAAGCATTGATCCAGAAAGAGCCGGATCACAACGCGACTGGCGATGTGACAGTGCCAATTGTTCTGCTGACGGGCAAAGTGCAGGAACGGCAAATGAACAAGGCAATTGCGGCCATTGAGGCGCTTGATCAGGTTGTCGACAAGGTGACACGTATACGCGTAGAACTGTTCGACGGCGAAGGCAATTAATCACCCGCCTGCGGAGTCGTCAGGATTCCTGCAGCAACGAGAGAATTGAAAGTGGCAATGAAATATATCAGCACACGCGGCCAGTCACCCGCTCAAAGTTTTGAGCAGGTACTGTTGACCGGTCTGGCACCTGACGGCGGGCTCTATGTACCGGAGACACTGCCCCATTATTCACGCGAAGAGATCGCAGCGTGGGCGGGACTCAGCTACGCAGAGCTGGCGCTGAAGATCATCAGCCCTTTCGTCGACGGAGCAATTCCTGAAGCCAAGCTCAAGGAGCTGATCGACAAGAGCTACGCGAGTTTTTCGCACAAGGCAGTTGCCCCTTTGCGCATGCTCGGTGCCAACGAATGGGTGATGGAGCTGTATTGTGGGCCGACGCTGGCGTTCAAGGATTTTGCACTGCAATTGCTGGGGCATTTGCTGGACTACGTGCTGACGAGAAATAACCAGAAAGTAGTGATTCTGGGAGCGACATCCGGTGACACAGGCTCCGCCGCGCTGGAAGGTTGTCGTCACTGCGAGAACGTCGACATCTTCATATTGCACCCCTATCAGCGGGTGTCCGAAGTGCAGCGTCGGCAGATGACGACGGTGCCGGGTGACAACGTTCACAACATCGCCGTCCGTGGCAACTTTGATGATTGTCAGCGCATTGTGAAGGCCGCTTTTGGCGACCAGTCCTTCCTTCCGGAGGGGCGCCAACTGGTAGCGGTAAACTCGATCAACTGGGCGAGAATTATGGCCCAGATCGTCTACTACTTTTACGCTTCCTTGCAGCTGGGCGGCCCGCATCGCGAAGTCTCCTTCTCTGTGCCCACCGGCAATTTCGGTGATATCTATGCGGGCTACCTAGCCCGGCAGATGGGCTTGCCTGTCAAACAATTGATCATCGCAACCAACAGCAACGATATCCTGCACCGCTTCATGAGTCGCAATGAATATTCGCAATCTGCACTCAAACACACCTTGTCTCCCAGCATGGATATCATGGTGTCGAGCAATTTCGAGCGCTATCTGTTCGATCTCTTCGGTCGTGATGGCAAGGCGCTGGCGCAATTCATGACGGCCTCCGGCGACGCCAACCACAGCATCGATCCGGCTCGCTGGCAGGAGGCGAAGCAGGTGTTTGCGAGCGCGGCCGTCAGCGATCAAGTCACGTGTGAGGTGATCCGTCAGGTCTATGAAGAGACAGCATTCCTGATCGACCCTCATACGGCGGTCGGCGTGAAAGCGGCACGCGAATGCAATGCGGACCACTCGATTCCGATGATTACGCTCGCGACTGCTCATCCGGTGAAATTCGCCGATGCCGTTACCCGCGCAGGACTGGACACACCTGAGTTGCCTGAGCATATGCGCGACCTCTTCGACAGAGAGGAGCGTTACGCGATTCTCGATAACGCGTTGCCCGCTGTAACCGGTTACGTCCAGTCGCATCTGTGATGCCCCTGATTTATCGAAGAGTGCCGGCGCGCGAAGGAGATTTTTCTCCGCGCGTGCCGGTGCTGCTGCAAAGAATTCTCTCCGCCCGCAATGTCTTCACTGACGGTGAACTCACCCTCGATCTGCGTGATCTGCACTCCCCTGAACAACTGCTGGGGCTGAAAGCGTCCGTGCAAATTCTACAAGAGGAGTTGATGCGCCAAGGCCGGGTGCTGATCATTGCGGACTTTGATGCCGACGGTGCCACCAGTTGTGCGTTGGCAGTACGCGCCTTGCGGGCCATGGGTTTTCAGCATGTCGATTACATTGTCCCCAATCGTTTCGAGTACGGATATGGTCTGACGCCAGAGATCGTGGCGCTGGCCGCGCAACGTGCGCCGGATCTGCTCATCACTGTGGACAACGGCATATCAAGCGTCGAAGGGGTGCGCGCGGCGCAGAGTCTCGGTATGCGAGTCCTGATCACAGACCATCATCTGCCGGGGCGCGAATTACCCACTGCCGATGCTATCGTGAACCCCAATCAGCCCGGTTGCCCCTTTCCCAGTAAATCACTGGCGGGAGTGGGGGTTGTCTTCTACCTGCTGGCGGCGCTGCGAAGTTTTCTGCGCGAGCAAGGTTGGTTCGAGTCACAGAAATTGCCTGAGCCCAACATGGCGGCTTACCTCGATCTGGTGGCATTGGGAACCGTGGCAGATGTGGTCGGGCTGGATCGCAATAATCGTATCCTGGTCAATGAAGGATTGAAGCGCATACGCCAGGGACGTGCGTGTGCGGGGATCATGGCATTGCTGGAAATCGGCAAGCGCCGCCGCGAGACGCTGGTTGCCAGCGATCTGGGCTTTGCCGTGGGACCGCGTCTGAACGCTGCCGGCCGACTGGACGACATGGGACTGGGCATTGAGTGCCTGCTCAGTGACAATCCAGACACTGCGACCGCGATGGCCATCGAACTGGATGCCATGAACCAGCAGCGCAAAGGGATTGAAGGGGAGATGCGCGATCAGGCCGTGAGTGAATTGGACGCACTGCATTTGGATGAGAAAGCCGTACCAGCGGGGGTCTGCATCTATCAGCCGGACTGGCATCAGGGAGTCATCGGCATTCTCGCCGCCAGAATCAAGGAAAAGCTGCATCGTCCGGTCATAGCATTTGCCGATTCAGGTGTGCAGGGCAGTGGCGAGATCGAAATCAAAGGTTCGGCACGCTCGATACCGGGCTTGCACATTCGCGACGTACTGGATACGGTCGCCACTCGCAATCCAGGATTGGTGACGCGCTTCGGGGGTCACGCCATGGCGGCGGGTTTGACGCTCAGGAAGTGTGACTATGAGCGCTTTAGCGCCGCCTTCACTGCCGAGGTAGAGGCCTTGTTGAACGAAGATGACCTGCAGGCCCGAATTGCCACGGATGGGGAGATAGGCGTCAAGGAGTTCACTATCGAAACGGCGCAGACCCTGCGTGACGCCGGCCCCTGGGGGCAGAATTTTCCAGAGCCGAATTTCGACGGCGTGTTCAAGGTGGTCCAGCAACGCCTGCTGGGAGACAGCCATCTTAAAATGGTATTGTCACCACCTGCTGATGGGCGCTTGTTGCTGGACGCCATCGCGTTCAATGTTGACAGAAGTTGCTGGCCGAATGAGGACGTGCGCGAAGTGCGTCTGGTTTACCGATTGGATATCAACGAATTTCGTGGTCAGCGTAACCTGCAATTACTGGTGGAGCACATTGAGCCCTGTTGAAAACGGCTCTTCAGGTGCCCACAACTGGTGCAGATTGTCACTTTTTATGACATTTCCGCGCGCCAGTCGCTTGTCGGCAAGAGTAGAATGAAGTCGTTTGGGCGAAGTGCGTGACAACAGTGTATGGCAAGATTCAACGATCAGGAGAACAGTGCATGCGCAAGTCAGTTCGTGGGCTATTGATTCTGGGATTCCTCGCGTTGTTCTCGGCGTTCAGCCATGCCGAGCCGTTCAAAGGCGAAGAGATCGAAGTTGAGTTGATCTCCGAGAGTACCAACGTCGTGCCCGGCCAGACCCTGTGGCTGGCACTGCGATTGACTCCGACAGAGCACTGGCATACCTATTCACGCTGGCAGGGTGATAGTGGTGACGCCACCCGCTTGAGCAACTGGCAACTGCCTGCAGGGGCGGTGGCTGGTGAACTGCAGTTCCCGACGCCAACCTGGCTGCCATTTCCCGGTTCCGATCTAGTGACCTTTGCCTACGAAGAGGAAATATTCCTGCCAGTGGCGATAGAGGTTCCCGCGAATCTTCAGGGCCAGACGTTTGATGCGTCTGTATTCGCCGAATGGCAGGTCTGCGATGAAATTTGTTTGCTGGGAGAGGCGACGCTGAGTCTCTCTCTGCCTGTGCAGGGCAACACACTGGTGCCTGATGCCCGTTGGGCCCAGGCCTTTGCGGACACCCGCGCCAATCTCCCCGTAACCGATCACGATGTTCAGGCGCTGTTTGCTATTGCCGGCGAGCGCATCAGCCTGTCGTTTCAGTCAGCGGGCGCCCTGTTCGACGGAGCCACAGACGTCTGGTTCTTCCCGGAGAGCAAACGCATTCTTAAGCCAGGGCCGCTGCGCGATGTCAGTATCAGTGCCAATCTTGTCCAGATTACCCATCAGCAGGCACGTCGTCTTCTGGTGGAGGGTGACCGGATTCCGGGGCTGCTGTCCGTTGCCGATGCGAGCGGTCAGACTCACGGCTACCTGTTGAATGCGGTTCCGGCGACCACGGAAAATATCAGTTCCATTACAGCGCTTGCTGCCAACGCTGACGCCGGGCCTGGATCGGATGCAACCAATGGTGGCCCGGGACTGCTCTCCGTTATCTTTCTGGCGCTCGCGGGCGGGTTCATCCTGAATCTCATGCCATGCGTCTTTCCGGTGCTCTCCCTCAAGGTGTTGAGTTTCGCATCGAAGGGGCAGACTGCGCACAGTGAGCAGCGTCTGCATGGTCTGGCGTACACCGCCGGCATCATTGTCACCTTCATGTTGCTTGCATCAATACTGCTCGGACTGCGCGCGGGGGGGGAGGCGGTCGGCTGGGCGTTCCAGCTGCAGTCCCCCTGGTTTGTCGCTATATTGATCTATTTGTTCTTCACCATGGGGCTGAGTCTCTCCGGTGTATACGAATTCGGATCCGGCATGATGGGCGTTGGCAGTACGCTTGCCAATAAAACGGGCTACAAAGGTTCGTTCTTCACCGGCGTTCTGGCGACAGCCGTCGCCAGTCCCTGCACTGCGCCGTTCATGGGCGCGGCGCTGGGTTTCGCGTTGTCGCAGTCCTGGCTGGTGGCCATGGTGGTGTTCTTCTTCCTCGGATTGGGAATGGCCCTGCCGTTCCTGATTCTGTCATTCAGCCCGGCGCTGCTGGCTCATATGCCCAGACCCGGTGCCTGGATGAACACCTTCAAGGAATTCATGGCGTTCCCCATGTATGCGACGGTACTGTGGCTGCTGTGGGTGCTGGGGATGCAGGTTGGTGTCAATGGCATGGCAATGGTGGTGGGAGCCTGTCTGTTGCTCGCCTTCGGACTCTGGCTTCTGCAGAAGCGCACCGTTGCAGGGGCTTTCTGGCGTAATGCCAATGCCGTGGTTGCCGGACTGGCAATATTGATCGCCTTCTACGCGCTGCAATCGCCACTGCTCGCCGTGCAGGCCCCGACGCAAAGCGTCGTTACAGCGGATGGCGACGAGTTCAGCGCCGACTATTTCGAGCCGTTTTCAGCAGCACGACTGGCCGAGCTGCAGTCGGCAGGTCAGCCCGTGTTCATCAATATGACGGCCGCCTGGTGTATCACCTGTCTGGCGAATGAGCAGACTACGCTCAGCTCCGACAGTGTCCTGCAGTCGATGCGTGACAATAACATCACCTACCTGAAGGGGGACTGGACGAATCAGGACCCCGAAATCAGTGCCGTGCTGGACAGCTTCAACCGGCCGAGTGTGCCGTTGTATGTTCTTTACCCCGGGGCGGGCAAAGAGCCAATCATACTGCCGCAGATACTGACGCCTGCGACCGTAATCGATGTGTTTGCCAGTATCTAGTACGCTACTAATCGCATATTGGCGATGTTGCCGTGCTGATAATAAGAAACTGAGAGCGCTATGAAGCTGCTTAAATTTGGCATGATCCTGCTGATAACCAGTCTGGTTTTCACGCTGTTGATCGTCGCCAAGGATTTGTTGCTGCCCTTGGTCATCGCCATTGCTTTCTGGTACCTGATCAATCTTCTGGCCAGTGGCTTTGCGCGCCTTCGGATTGGGGCACTCGCGATGCCACGTATGATGTGCTTCGCTGCCTCCATTCTGACTTTCGTGGCGACGATTTCGGTAGTTGTCCGCTTCATTCGTATCAGTCTCAACGATCTGACCAGCGTGACCATCGATTACGAAGCGAATCTGCGGGCACTTTGGGATCGACTGCCTTTCGCCGAGTATTTGCCAGTAGATGGTTTTATCGACACGGTGACCACGAGACTCGATCTTTCCGCAATTCTCGCCTCGATTGCTGTCTCGTTCACAAGTCTGGCAAGAGACAGCACGCTGATCGTGATCTACGTCGGTTTCCTGTTGTTCGAGCAGGGTAATTTCAGCCGCAAGCTCACGGCGCTGATCAATGATCCCCACCAGGAGCGCAGAGTGGTGGGGATACTGGCGCAAATCAAGGGCGATATACAGAAGTACATCAGCATCAAGTTTCTCGCCAGTGCGACTACCGGAAGCCTGAGCTACATTCTTCTGCGAAGTCTGGATGTTAATTTCGCAGAGATCTGGGCGCTGCTGATTTTCCTGCTCAACTTCATTCCGACCATCGGCTCCATAGTGGCAACAATCTTTCCCTCACTGATGGCGCTGGCACAGTCGAATGACGACTTTGGCCTGTTTTTCACAGTGTTGATTGGTATCACTTCGTTTCAAGTTCTGATTGGCAATATCCTGGAGCCACGTATCACCGGGCAATCCCTCAATCTCAGTCCTGTCGTCATTTTGTTCAATCTCGCGCTTTGGGGAGCGATCTGGGGGGTGCCTGGCATGTTTCTATGTGTGCCGTTGCTCATCATCACGACGATCGTCCTCGCGCACTTCCCGAAAACCCGCCCTATCGCTATCCTGCTGTCGACCGACGGCCGGTTGAATATCACGGAAGATTGATCTGCAAAGAGGGGCTGTTAGGGTTATAATTCCGATTCCTGCATCAAGCTGAAATGCCCCATATGCGCGGCATGCAGGCCGATTTTTGTGTCAATACATTGTTCTTACCCTGTCCTTGGAAGATTTGATGAAAATTGCTGAGATTCGCCAGAAGTTTCTAAACTATTTTAATGCTCAGGGTCACCAGATCGTGGCGAGCAGTTCGCTGGTGCCCGCCAATGACCCGACGTTGTTGTTCACCAATGCGGGGATGGTGCAGTTCAAGGATCTTTTTCTGGGCAATGAGGTGCGCTCTTACAACCGCGCGACCACGTCTCAGCGCTGTGTGCGAGCCGGCGGCAAGCACAACGATCTTGAGAATGTCGGTTACACCGCCCGTCACCACACTTTCTTCGAGATGCTCGGCAATTTCAGTTTTGGCGATTACTTCAAACGGGATGCCATTCGCTTTGCCTGGGAATTTCTGACCAAAGAACTGCAATTGCCAGCGGACAAGCTGTGGGTCACAGTCTTCCATGAAGACGATGAGGCAGCGGCGATCTGGATCAACGAGATAGGTGTAGATCCAAAGCGCCTGTCGCGTCTTGGCGAGAAAGACAACTTCTGGGCCATGGGCGACACCGGACCCTGTGGTCCGTGCACCGAAATATTCTATGATCACGGCCCCGAGGTAGCAGGTGGCCCACCCGGCAGTCCCGATGATGACGGCGATCGCTACATCGAGATCTGGAATCTCGTGTTCATGCAGTTTGACCGTCAGCCCGACGGCACCTTGGTGAAACTGCCCAAGCCCTCGGTGGATACCGGTATGGGATTGGAGCGTCTGGCGGCGGTTCTGCAGCATGTTCACAGCAATTACGAAATCGATCTTTTTCAAGGCATTCTGCGCGCTGCGGCCGAAATCACCTGCACCACGGATACCAGCAATACTTCGCTGCGTGTCATCGCAGACCACATTCGCTCCTGCTCGTTCCTGGTTGCCGACGGTGTGCTGCCTTCCAATGAAGGGCGCGGCTATGTGCTGCGCCGTATCATCCGTCGTGCCGTGCGTCACGGCTATCAGCTCGGAGTAAAGGAGATATTTTTCTATCGCCTGGTCAATGCGCTAGTGCAGCAGATGGGAGAGGCATATCCGGAGCTCAAGGCGCGGCAGGAATTTGTGGAGCGCGTGTTGCGCGAGGAAGAGCAACAATTTGCCCGCACGCTGGAGAATGGCATGGCTATTCTCAAGCAGGCGATTGCGGAGCTGAAAGGCTCGGTTGTCCCGGGCGATACTGTTTTCAAGTTGTATGACACTTTTGGTTTCCCCGTGGACCTGACCGCCGATGTGGCGCGCGAGCAGGGACTGACTCTGGACATGGCGGGATTCGATCGCGCCATGGCCGTGCAAAAGCAGCAGGCTCGTGCGGCGAGCCATTTCAACGCCGTAGAGAAGCTGGTCATCAATCTGGAGCAGGGAACGCGTTTTACCGGCTATGAGCAGCTCGTCGATCAAGCGCAGGTGTTGGCGATTTATCGCGACGGTCAGCAGGTCAACGAAATTGCCGGGCAGGGCGATGCATTGCTGATCCTGAACAGCAGCCCGTTTTATGCCGAGTCCGGTGGCCAGGTTGGCGACAAGGGCGTCATCGAGATCAACAAAGGTGCTGCCAACGAAGCACTGTTCGAAGTTTTGGATACTCAGAAGCAAGGGGAGCACTTCATCCACAAAGGGCGGTTGCGCGAAGGCGCCGTGAAGGTGGGTGATCAGGTGGCCGCGAAGGTGGCTGCAGATAATCGCACGGCGATCGCTCTGAATCATTCGGCCACGCATCTGTTGCATGCGGCACTGCGTAACGTGCTCGGTACTCATGTCACGCAGAAAGGCTCGCTGGTCAATGCGGATCGTCTGCGCTTCGACTTTTCTCACCATGCGCCGATAACTTCCCAAGAGTTGAGTCAGATTGAAGCGTTGGTGAATGCCGAGATTCTTCGCAACAGCAAGGTATCCAAGGATGTCATGGATATCGAGCAAGCCATGAATAAAGGCGCCATGGCGCTTTTCGGTGAAAAATACGGTGACGAGGTCAGAGTGGTCAGCATGGGCGACTTCTCGACCGAACTGTGTGGCGGTACCCACGTGGAGCGTACTGGTGATATCGGGCTCTTCAAGTTCGTCAGCGAGTCCGGGATTGCAGCGGGTGTTCGCCGCATTGAGGCGGTGACCGGATTGGGTGCGCTGGCCATTATCGAGCGACAGGAAATCCTGCTGAAACAATTGTGCGAGGTGGCGAAAGCCAACCAGGACGCTCTGCTGGAAAAGGTCCAGCAGATAATGACCAGCAACCGCGCCCTCGAGCGGGAAGTTGAGCAGTTGAAAGTGAAACTCGCGGGCGCTGCAGGAAACGATGCCTCCAGCGAGACGGTCACCGTCAAAGGTGCCAGTCTGCTCGTGAAGACAGTCGATGGTTTCAATGCAAAAACATTGCGGGACACCGTGGACCAGTTGAAGAACAAACTCGGTTCGTCAGTCGTCGTGCTGGCGAGTATCGAAGATGGCAAGGTCAGCATTGTGGCCGGTGTCAGCAAGGATCTGGTGGAGAGCGTGAAGGCCGGGGACCTGGTGAATATGGTCGCCACGCAGATTGGCGGCAAGGGTGGTGGCCGAGCCGATATGGCGATGGCGGGTGGCAGTGATCTCGCGGCATTGCCGGCGGCACTGGCCTCCGTCAAGGGCTGGTTGGAGGCAAAGCTGTAACACCTTGTGACAGGGAGGGAGGCTCAGGGGCTCCCTAAATATCGATTGCAATACAAACGGCAATTTTGTTTAATTTGCACCCGTTTTAATTCCATGTAGAAAAAATGGCACTATACGTTCAAAAATTTGGTGGTACATCAGTAGGTTCCACGGCAAGAATCGAATCCGTAGCGGACAAGATCATCTCCTATCGCAACCAGGGTCACGACATCGTCGTCGTGGTCTCGGCAATGAGCGGTGAGACCAACAGGCTGCTGGGTCTTGCACATGATATTGACCCACAGCCGTCTCCGCGCGAGCTGGACGTCATTTTGTCGACCGGGGAGCAGGTGACAATTGCCCTTCTCAGTATTGCACTGCAGAAACGCGGCTGTGATGCGCGCTCGTTTACCGGCGGACAGGTGAGAATTCTGACGGATGAGGCCCATACGCGCGCCCGTATCCGAGAGATCGACGACAAGAAAATTCGCCATGAACTGGCTCAGGGTCGTGTCGTGGTGGTTGCTGGATTCCAGGGAACTGACGAGGATGGAAACATCACTACGTTGGGACGCGGCGGCTCGGACACCTCTGCTGTGGCACTTGCTGCAGCGCTGAAGGCCGATGAGTGTCAGATCTACACTGACGTGAAAGGCGTATACACAACTGATCCACGTGTCGTTGAAGATGCCAGACTGTTGCGTAGTATTACGTTTGAGGAGATGCTGGAGCTGGCAAGTCTGGGAGCCAAAGTGCTCCAGATCAGATCAGTTGAATTTGCAGGCAAGTACAAAGTACCGTTGCGCGTGCTGTCCAGCTTTGAAGAAGACCCCGGTACTTTAATCAGTTTAGAGGAAGAAACAGAAATGGAAGCTCCAATTATCTCGGGTATCGCCTTTACGAGAGATGAGGCAAAAATCACTGTCTCCGGAGTGCCAGATGTCCCCGGAATCGCCTATCGCGTCATCGGCCCGGTCAGTGATGCGGGTATCGAAGTGGACGTAATCGTGCAGAACGTGTCTGCTGATGGTACTACCGATATCACTTTTACCGTCAAGCGCGCTGACGCAGAGCAAACCCGTCAGATCATCGGCAGGATTGCGTCTGATGTGAAGGCCAGAGACGTTTCTCTGGATACCAAGATCGCCAAGATATCGCTTGTTGGGGTGGGAATGCGTTCTCACGCCGGTATCGCCAGCAAGATGTTCAAGACGCTGGCCGATGAATCGATTAACATCCAGATCATTACGACGTCAGAGATCAAGATTTCTGTTGTGATTGATGAGAAATACCTGGAACTTGCTGTGCGATCACTGCACAGTGCGTTTGGTCTAGGAGAAGAAGATAAAGGCTGAGTGTTGCCGGATACTCTCCTCCTTATGTCTGTTGTGCTGGCCGGTTTGAAACGCCGGTTTAGGGGCAGCACTGAAAGACTGTTTTCACAAACCCGCTTTCGCCATCTTGTGACAAAGTGTTAAAAAAATAATTAGAGGGCGAGAAAGCATTTTGAAATTGCGCGTCAGTATTTGTGTTTTTCTTCGCGTGCGGAGTTGCATGTGATGGAGAAACTACAAGGACATTGAGAGTGGGAAAGGAGAGGTAACATGTTGATTTTGACTCGCCGCATAGGTGAAACATTGATGGTTGGCGATGATGTCACAGTGACTGTGCTGGGCGTCAAAGGGAATCAGGTAAGAATTGGTGTGAACGCACCAAAAGACGTAGCAGTGCATCGCGAAGAAATATACCAACGCATTCAGAAAGAAAAGGATGTGGGCGGCGCTGACACGGAAGGAAACGCATAAGCAAATAATCCTCTTGGCCTCTGCCAATTTTTCGGATGTATGCTATCATTGCGCGCGAATTTGGAGAGATGGCCGAGTGGCTGAAGGCGCGCCCCTGCTAAGGGCGTATGGGGTAAAACTCATCGAGGGTTCGAATCCCTCTCTCTCCGCCATTTAAGATAACTCCCCCCTGCAGTCCTCCTGACTCTACTTTTGACTCTGATCGAATTCTGGAATCCGGTTGCCTGCGGGCGTGAGCTCGGACCACATGATCATGTGGCCTTCCCCTTGTTCCTTTGTACCATCCTGTGACAATATGACCCGCGGTCTTATGCCGCTGCTGGGTTTTCAATTCTGTTTTTCTGCTCGTTTCTTCGGTTCGTTTCGTCTACTGGTTTCGTTTGATCGTTTCGATCAGCAGGTGACTGCCATGAAAACTGTTTCTCTGAAATTTCTCGCGACTGGCTTATTGTCACTGGTGGGGCTCATGAGCCAATACGCTCACACACAATCTGTGGATTCTGCGGCGATTACGCCATTCTCTATCAATATTCCCGAACAGGATATTGCTGATCTCAAACTGCGCCTGGCCATGACGCGCCTGCCGGATCAGATTCCTGGCACTGGTTGGGATTATGGTACCGATACGGCATATCTTCGGGAATTGCTGGAATATTGGGCCACAGAGTTTGATTGGCGCGCTCAGGAACAGGCCCTCAACGAATTCGATCAGTTCGTCACAGAAGTGGATGGTGTGCAGGTGCATTTTATTCATCAACGCTCACCGCATCCTGACGCAACACCGCTGCTGATTACACATGGATGGCCGGGATCATTTGTCGAGTTCAGGAAAATCATTGAGCCGTTGACCAATCCCGAGCTTTACGGTGGTAATCCCGAAGACGCGTTCCATGTTGTGGCACCGTCATTGCCTGGATTCGGTTTTTCAGGCAAGCCAAGTGAGCGTGGTTATAACCCTGAACGTATGGCACACACGCTGGCGGCGCTGATGGCGAAGCTTGGTTATGAGCACTACGGTGCGCAGGGCGGTGACTGGGGAGCAATCATCAATCGTATTCTTGCAAATCGATATGGCGAGCATGTTATCGGGTTGCATTCCAACTTTGTGCTGGCGAACCCCCCGACTGATCCTGCGGTGCTCGATGCAGTGCCGGCTGACGAGCTGGCAGGTCGCGAAGCACGTCAGGCGTATATGGCGAACGAGGTTGGCTATCAGCAAATACAAGGGACCAAACCGCAGTCGCTTGGTGTTGCACTGAATGACTCGCCAGCAGGTCTGGCAGCCTGGATCGTCGAGAAGTTCTATGGTTGGAGTGACATCGACAGGAGTCACGCCAATGGACTGGAAGAAAAATTTACCAAAGATGAAATGCTCACCAATATCAGTCTCTATTGGTTTACGCAGACCATCACGTCTTCTGCACGAATTTATTTTGAGAATCGTAACGTTGCGATGACCGAACCGGTAGGATTTGTCGAAGTCCCCACGGCCGGTGCGATTTTCCCTGCGGAAATTTATCTCACTCCCAGGCTATGGGCCGAATCGCAGTACAACATCGTGCGCTGGACACGCATGCCCCGTGGAGGACACTTTGCTGCCATGGAAGAGCCCGAATTGCTGTTGCAGGATATTCGCGAGTTTTTCCGGCCTCTACGCTAAGCAGCGAGAGGGGCCGGGTTATCCGCCAGGGAAGTGAAGCATGCCTCTGCACCTGAGCAGCTCCAATAGAATTGAAACACTTCAGCAGCAGCTTGCTGAACTGTTCTCAACACAGCCGCTCGCCGATGTCTTCGCGCGCGAAGTGGTGTTGGTGCCAACAATGGCAATGCAGCGCTGGTTGAATCTGCGAATTGCGAATTGTCATGGTGTGGCGGCCAATATTGAATACCCGTTGCCCGCCGCCTGGATCTGGAATCTTGCAGCTCAGCTTCTCGGTGTCTGTGATGACGCCCCGACAGGTGGCGTCCCTCTGCAGGATCCTCTCTCACGCGAATCCGCGGCCTGGAAGATCTACGGCATCCTGCCAGGACTTCTGCAACGTTCTGAATTCGTCTCTCTGCTCCATTACCTCCAGGATGATGATGCTGGCGTGAAGCGTTGGCAGCTCGCCCAACGTATAGCCGACGTATTTGACCGCTATCAATACTATCGTCCTGACTGGATAAGGGCCTGGAGTGCTGTTGAACCTCGCCGTTGCCCGACGCCGGACATGGTGCAGTCCTGGCAACCAATCCTGTGGCGCGCATTGATCGCTGACTGTACTGACGCGCATCGTGTTGCCCTGATCGATCGCTTGCTGCAGGCGCTGCTCCGTGAACACGGCGCCAGCCGCTTGAGTTCGATTCTGCCTGAGCGATTGAGTTGCTTTGCACTGTCCAGTTTGCCGCCCCTGTTTGTGGAAGTTCTCGACGCACTGGCACGGCATGTCGAAGTCTATCTGTTTCAGCATAGCCCGACAGATCAATACTGGGCAGATTTGCGCAGCAAAAAGTCTTTGGCGCGACTGCGGGTGCAAAATGCTGAGGCGGCAGATTATTACGATACCGGTAATGAGTTGCTCGCTTCCTGGGGGCGGCAGGGGCAGTCTTTTCAGGATTTGCTGTTGGGCAGTGACGTGCTCGAGTTCGCACAGTGGGAGGATTATTGTCTTCCTGGCACGGACACGCTTCTGCATCGCGTGCAGGGCGACATTCTTGCCCTGCGGGAAGAGCGGGTCGATGTTGCGATAGACGACTCCATTCAGGTCAGTGTCTGTCACAGTCCGCTGCGCGAATGCCAGGTTCTGCATGACAGACTGTTGCGCGAACTGCAGCGTGACCGCATGCTGAAGGTCGAAGATATTCTCGTCGTTGTCCCAGAGATAAGTCGTTATGCTCCCTACATTGACGCTGTCTTTCGGCGCGATGAAAGTGGCGCTCGCCCTTTTATTCCCTGGAATCTCTCCGACATTGCGGTCGCTGATGAACACCCGCTGATCCGCATCTTCTTTCAACTGCTGGCGTTGCCGGGCTCGCGCTTTAGCTACTCCGAAATTACCTCGTTTCTCTGCGTGCCGGAGATTGCAGGGCACTTTCATCTGGATGCCGATGCCCAGCTAGAAGTTCTGGGCCTGTTGCAACAGAGTCAGGTGCGCTGGGCGCTGGACGGCGAGCACAAGAAAAATATCGGGCTTCCTGCCACTGAGCAGAACACCTGGCTCCATGCCGCAGACCGGCTGATGGCGGGTTACGCCATGGGCGAGATCGAATTCTGGAATGGTATAGCACCCGTCGGGGGAGTAGGGGGAGGGCGTGCAGTCGCTGTCGGCAACTTTCTGCAACTACTGGACGTATTGCGACACTGGCATGTCGAGTTGCAGCACACTCGCACTGCAGGCGAGTGGCAGCAGACCTTGCAGGAATTATTGACGGATGTCTTTGGCGATGTCACTGATGACGATGACAAGCTGCAGCAGATACGCGACGCCGTTGCGGAGCTGAAGGAGCAGGCTGGCAGTCAATTGCTTTCGCTCGAACTGCTCGCTCTCTGGCTGACTGACAGTTTAGGCACACGTACGGTACACAATCGTTTTTTCAGTGGCGGAATTACGTTCTGCGGCATGCGCCCGATGCGTAGCCTGCCCTTTCGCATAATCTGTGTGCTGGGTATGCAGGACCAGGCCTTTCCCCGACGCGAAAATCCCGTGGCTTTTGATGGCATGGCGCAGCAAGGGCGCACAGGCGATCCGCGCAAAGGGGATGAAGACCGTTACCTGCTCCTGGAAACGCTGTTGTGTGCTCGCGACAAACTGCTCTTCAGTTACACCGGACGCAGCCTGAAGGACAATACCGAGTGTCAGCCTTCCGTGCTGCTGCGAGAGTTACTGGATTTCATCGATGCGCGCTATGTACCCTCTCTGAACCATACGCTGGAAACCACACGCACCAATGAGCCGTCAGTCATGAGCATGTGCATCAGCACGTTATATCCGATGCAGGCGTTTAGTTGGCGAAATTATGCGGCAGCCACGGAAGTGCCTGGCAGCTATGATGACTGGTGGTGCCGCGTGGCCCACGTCCTGCGTGACACGCAGAGAGAAGCGCTTGCGGCGTCAGAGTTGCAACGGGATGCATGGCCGCTCCACGAGCTGGCAATGACGGGTGACCCGACCACCAGCATAGAGCTGGGGCGCCTCATCCGCTTTTTGCAGCACCCCATCAAGTTCTTCTTCAATACGCGACTGCGGATCTATCTGCAGGAGGAGCCTGAGAGCGAAGATGAAGAAGTGTTCGCCCTCGCCGGGCTGCAGTCCTGGGCATTGCGCAACGCCATGATAGCGGAGCAATTGCAAGCCACCTCGGAGGACCCGTTACAGAATGTTGTGGCGGCTAAAGGCTTGCTGCCCCACGGCGGTCTGGGCAGCGCCGCCTATGCGCAGGTGCAGGAAAATGTCAGCGATTTGTTGACAACCCTGCTGCCGTATCGCGGCTTGCAGGCAGAGCCACAGCGCGTTGACTTGCAGTTCGCGATGCCGATGAAGGATAAGCCGGCAACGACTCAAACAGTCCAATTGAGCGGACAGATTGCCTCGTATCTGCCCGGCAAGGGTTTGCTGCATTACTCGCCCTCCAATCGCAAAGGCAAGACCATTGTGGCCGCGTGGCTGGAACATCTGGCGCTGTGCGCAATGGGCCTGCTGGGGGCAGGGGAAGTGACGGCACTGCACTGTCGGGATAGCAGCGCTCACTTCGCCGCACTGGATGCAGATTCGGCTCGCGAACAATTGCAGTGCTACGTGGCACTCTATCAGCTCGGTCTCGCGCGTCCCTTGCCGGTCTTTCCTGAAACCAGTCTGGCGCTCGCGCAAGAGGGCGGCAAGGGCGCCAGAAAATGCTGGGAAGGGGATCGCTTTCGCAATATTACCGGTGAGCGCGAAGATCCCTATGTTCGCCTGATATTGCGCGGCCAACGCGCTGATCCGCTGGAGGCAAGCGAGGTCATGGAGTTGGCAGAGGCGATCTATGGTGGCGCGATTCGTCACCTTGGTGATGCCCGGGAGGGTGCAGAATGACGACCTCTGTGTCGGCAATGGCAAAAGTGCTTACCGCGCAGCAGACGCTGCAGCTTGATCTTTCCGGCGTCAAACTCATCGAAGCGAGTGCAGGTACCGGCAAGACCTATGCGATCAGCAATCTCTATCTGCGTTATGTGCTGGCCGGCAGGAGAGTCAGCGAAATCCTTGTCGTGACGTTTACCAATGCTGCGACAGAAGAGTTGCGTGGGCGGATTCGCGCGCGTTTGCACGACGCCTTGTACTGTATCGATCGTCTCGAGGAGGAACCAAAGGACGAATTTCTCGCCCTGCTGCTCAAGGAGTTGCGCGCCTTGCCTGACGCGGAGCGCGTTACGGTTGCCACGCGAGTACGCCTCGCGGTGCGCTCCATGGACGAAGCCACGATCTACACCATCAACGGCTTCTGCCAGCGCGCTTTGACAGATCACGCCTTCAGCAGTGGTCAACCCTTCGAGATGGAGCTGGTCAACGACGATGACGCGCTCTGGGAGGAGGCGCTCAAGGATTGGTGGCGCAGCGCCGCCTATGAATTGGACGCACCCGATCTCGGGTTGTTTCTCGGCGAGCTCGGTTCTCTGGAGCAATTCATCAAGGCGCAACGCGCGCTGCGGCATATTCGCGACACGCATGTGCTGCCTCAGAGCGATGAGGATATGCAGGCGCTCTATGCACGCTGGCGCGCACAGGTCACGCCCCTGCAGAGACTTGCGGAACACTGGCAAGAACGGGCGGCAGAGTTGAGCGAAATCCTGATGTCTTCACCGGCATTGAGCCGGGCAAAAAACAGAGGGGGGTATCAGAGAGACGAACTGGCACGCAGCCTGGTACTTCTCGATGCTTATTTTCGCTCCGCCGATCTGCGCGCGGTTCCGGCTCATTTGCAACTGCTCTCCGCGGGCTATTTCTGCGATTTTCAGTTGAAGAAGGAAGACCCTGCGCTGCGCGATCCCTTCTTTCTGGAATGCCAGATCATCGTCGATGAGCTCAGCCGTCTACGCAAGAGCTTCGGCATCACGGCTCTGCTGGACGCAACGGCGAGTGCCAGGGCGCGAGTGGAGAGGGTAAAAGCACAGACCCGCACGCTTTCCTTCCACGATCAGCTGACACGTCTGCATGACGCGCTTCTTGGACCGTCCGGGGGTGATCTGGCGCGTGCGCTGCAGCGCTCTTTCCCCGTGGCGATGATCGACGAGTTTCAGGATACCGACCGTGTCCAGTACCACATCTTTCGTGAACTTTTTCTACGGCAGCATTTGTCG
>JBBTKA010000143.1:1427-5149 GCA_038059145.1 Pseudomonadota bacterium | reverse complement strand
ACGAGATATTCAACAGCTAATACGACATCGACGGACCGCAAATGATTCCGGTGATCGGCAACCCCGACAACTACCCTGAGCAGGATGTCGACCGCGCCTCCAACCACGCGATTCTGGACGACGACGGCCGGGTGATGGTGCTGATCAATCGGAACTCGGACATGGGCGATGGCTGGGAGCACACCTATGATCCGAGCTACCCGACCCGCCACGCCAACCTGGCTTATCAGCTTGGCATCAATTATCTGATCTACTCACTGACTCATTGAGGTGAGGAGTTGCGGTGAAGTGAGCTGAGCTGAGCTGAGCGGAAGTGCCGACGCACTGACCTTATTGCGCGCGCATGGCGGCACAATAATCTTCGGTGCTCACGGCCGGCGTAAACCACAGATAGTCGTAGGGCGCGGTAGCGGAGAACGCCTCGGTGTAATCCATCGGCGCATCGGACTCCGGACTCACTTCCATGAACCCCAGCGTGACGATGTCCTGCTCAGCAGCGGCGGGCAGCCCCTCGAACCCCGCAGTCAGGTAATTGGGCACGCCCAGATCTCGGCGCACATGGTAGTTGCCTGCGATCAAGACGCGCTTCCCGGCGGCCTCCTGCGCGGACAGCAGGCTGCGAGCCATGCTGGCATCCCGGCTCTGCTGCACCCGCACCATCGCAGGAAACTGACTGGCGGGAAGCATGCCGCAATGGCTCTCGTCGATATCCTTGTTGAGCTGCTCCATCTGCAGCGCATCCATCACCGCCGCAACCTCCGCGTCGAGCTCACTTCCGTACACCGTCATCATCTCGTCGCGGCTGATGTTGCCCGCCCGCACGGGCACACCCGCACGCAGCAGCTCGGTCAGCACCGGGCCGTAAAAATTCCAGTCCCAGCCCTCGGCGTCCCACTGCAGATGCGTCTGCAGCGCCTGCCCGGAATCAAGATCCACGCCTCCTAGATCATCCACCAATGCCTGCTGGCTGCTGTCCAGCATCTCGAAGCTCACCACACCCAGGGAGTCCGCTGCGAGCATGTCCTGCAGAAGAGTCAGACGCAAACTGTGATGGTCAGGATTGTCGTGCTTCTCGCCCAACAGCAGAAACGGTGTCGCGGACAACGCCTGCTGCAGTTCCTCGGTGGAGATAAAACGTTGATCGCTGGCGCGCCAGATGCGACCAGCCAGGGGATGATCCTGATACAACGGGGACTGCCAGCCAGTTTTTGTAGAGTGCTCGGCGGAGGATGGCGCCAGGCTCGCGCAGCCAGTCAGCGCGATAAAACCAAGACTCAGTAGCAAACGTCTGGACAAGGGCATGGTGTTCCTTTGGCAGGCAATGCTGCTCAGGAGTTCAGTCAATCCGGATTCTTGGGAAAATCGAAACGCAGCAACCGTCCTGTCCCCGCTTGTATGTCAAACCAACTTTCAATGGGCAACTGGATAACGACGAGACCACAGGTCGGGATATTGTCGATCCCCGCATGTGTCAGATCGTTAGCCAGGTCGGTGAGCGCCGGGTTATGCGCCACCAGCATCGCGCTGTGCGCGCTCTCGTCAAACAGGCTGATCAGTTGCTGCAACTTGGGGCTGCCAGCAATATAGATCTGGCGATTCTGCACTATGCGCTCGGGGTCAATTCCCAGCACCTCGCAGAACAGCGTCGCGGTCGTGTAAGCGCGCAGAGCAGGACTGCTGACAACAAGATCGATCTTCTCGCCGCGCGCCTTCAACTGCTCGACCAGACGCTCGGCCATCTCGGGAGCATCATGAAAGCCGCGCTCATTCAAAGGGCGGTCGAAATCCTTGACATCAGGCGTCGCCCAGCTGGACTTGGCGTGACGCAATAAATACAGAGTCTTCATAGCGGTGCTTTCGTTAATAGTACAGCGGTGAGCGGTGCCTGTTTTTAATGGCACCTTTTAAAGCGCACTTCGACGAGTGCTTCTACAGGCCCGGGCATTTTACGTCATAAGCATAAAAAAAATCCCGCAGTTGCCACAACAACTGCGGGAAAAGGAGCGGAGAGTGTCTTACTCAAACAGTGTCATGCTCAAAACGTCTAGCAGGTCTTGCGGGTCTTGCGGGTCTAACGGTACTTCTGGAAATTGTCACGCGAAGAAGAGCCGCTGCCGCGCAGAGGCGGTAGCGGCGGGATAGGGCAAAACTCAGGCGCTGGCAGCCTCTGCGCGTACGCGCTGATCCAGTTCCGCAAGGGCCACGTGCGCCGACTGCATGGCGCTTTCCATCCACGCCGTGTGCTTGCTGACCTGATCGCCGATCAGCCAGTGACGGCCGTTGACGGAGCGCTGCAGGGTGCTGAATATCTGCTCCTCTTCCGGGGTCACCACATTCCAGCGTGCGGAACAGCCAAGCATGTGGTTCATGCGGTGCCAGGCGATGGTCACGCCATGCTCAACCATGCTGCGGTAGTTCGGGTGTACTTTCTCGCCCTGAGCGATCATCGCCTCGATGCGCTGCTCGTGCGTCATGCGGGTAAAGGGCATGCCATTGCCGTAGTCGTATGCGGCCAGCACCACGCCCTTGGCCTTGTGAATGCCATGCGGCGGGTACCAGACCTGACGGATCGGCTGGTTGGTCCAGCTGATGCCACCGTAGATGCCTTCCTTCTCCCAGAAGCGCTCTTTCGCCTGGAATGCGCCCTTGTAGGCGGTACCGCGGCGGATGTACTTCATCGCCTGGGTGTATTCGGTGGGCAGATTGTTCGGGATGCCATTCATGAAGTGGCTGGGGATGGAGTTGAAGCAGTAGTCGGCCTCGATGACCTGACGCTGACCATCCTGCTGATACTCCACCGTCACGCCGTCATCGCGCAGATTCAGCGACAACACCTGGGCTCTGTACTTGATCTTGGAGTCGAGCTGGCGAGTGAAGCCTGCGGGAATACGGTCCATGCCACCGATTGGCTGCATCAGCATCGGGCCAGTCTCGCCCTCGTTGTCACTGATCACCTGCCGGGCAGCATTCGCACGCAGCAGATTGCGCACGTCGATCATTTCCTTCTGTACGGTGTGAGTGACATAGTTGCCCGAAGCATAACCAGCCCGAGTACTGCCCGTGTAGCGGCCCTCGGCATTGAGGTCGCCGAAGGCACGGATCATCTGCAGCACCAGCCCCGCCTCTTCGTCGGTAAAGGGCTTGTCGAGTTCAACCTCGGACATGGCCTTGCTCATCAGCTCCGCCATGAAGCCGCGCACGTTGGTGGTGAATTCGGCATTGCGGATGGGCTTGCCACCCATGATGTTGTCGTCCTGAATCCACGCCATCTTGTTTTCGTTGATGAACAGCTCCAGGTCCACCCCCAGCTCCTTGCAGTAGTGCAGGACGTTGGTGTGCGTGCTGGGAATCCGGGCCGCACCGGCGTTGAAGTACATGTGTGGCTCATCGTCGAACTGGCAGTACTGGGGATTGCCAATCTCGTCGATCAGAGTGCCGGCACGCACTGTAAACACCCGGCCACCGGCACGGTGAGAGGACTCGAGCACGGTGCAGTCGTAACCCGCCTTGGTCAGTTCATAGGCCACCGTCAGCCCGGAGATACCCGCACCGAGAATGACCGCCTTGCGGCTCTGATTGCTCAGCTTCAGCAAATCGGGAGCCGACGCAGACGCACTGGAGGGAATCATGCCAAGGGCGCTGGTAATTCCGATGACGGCAGCCGTGCCGCCAGTGGCGGCCAGCAGATTCAGAAACTCACGACGGGAAACTGGTTTTGACAC
>JBBTKA010000143.1:0-1417 GCA_038059145.1 Pseudomonadota bacterium | reverse complement strand
GGTACTGACTGGTACTGACACCCACTTCAATCCAGGGCGTGAAGGCGATTGAATTATTGCGATGGACACCGGGAAAGTCCTCCCAAAATCCTTCTGAAAACCTCCTAAAGAATGGCTTCCCGCTGCGGGAGGATAGTTTGCACCTCTTTGACCCCCTCCCTTGACCTCTCCAACGTTCTGATATCTACTTGAATCTGATCTCAAGCAAAAGTGCTCGATCATTTTCAACCCGGATGAGACAGCCAGTGGCCTCGGACAAGTTAAACAGAATCAAGATCGGTGACTGGGAGGCTTCGCTTACTACGTGCACCCTGAGCCAGGGCAGCACCGAAGTAAAAGTAACGCCTCGCAGCATGGACGTGCTCCATTACCTTGCCGAGCAGGCCGGCGAAGTGGTCAGCCATGAAGAGCTGCTCAACCGTTTCTGGCAGGGCTCATTCCCCTCGGATCACGCCGTTCACAAAGCCATCGCGGAATTACGTAGCGCGCTCGGCGACGACGCACACCATCCTACTTATATAAGGACGATACCCAAGCGCGGCTATTCGCTCATCGCCGAGGTGGTGATAACCAGCGCTGCCATCACTCCGCAGACTTTCCAGGAAAGAAGTCCGACCCTGGAAGTGACGCAGGTCTCGCCATTGAAGCTGCGTTTCAGCGCGCTGCTGGACAAGCGCATCATGGCCGGTGGTGCGGCCGCCGCCATTTTTCTGTCCGTGCTCATGTGGCCCGGCCAGCAGGTGTCCAGCGACAAAGACGAAGTCGTGCGCCTCGCCGTGCTGCCCTTTGTTCACCTGGAACCGAGCGTCGACAACAAGTTTGTGACCGATGGCTTGCGTGAATCACTGGTGCACGGCCTCTCCAAGCTCAGCCATCTGGAAGTCTTGCCCCCTGTACGCGGGTTCGATGGCCCGGAAGACAATCGTTCGGCGGAGCGGGCGACCGAGCGCGCCCAGACGTTGAATGCCGATCATGTGCTGCAGGGCAGTGTGCAATCGGCCGAGGGGCGCCTGCGTGTGACCGTTCAGCTTATCCGCGCCAGCGACGGACTTCATCAATATTCCGACCAGTTCGATTTCCCGATTCAGGATTTGTTTGGTGTGCAGGATCAGATCGTCTCCAACGTCGTCAGTGCCCTGAGCGTGCACCTCGACGAAGAGGAAAGGTCGGAGATGCTCGACTGGGGCACCACCAATGCGCTGGCCTATGAGAAATTCCTGCGCGGCGAGTTTTACTACAACCAGTTCAGCCCCGAAGACTTCCAGCGCGCCATCGACTATCACCTGGGCGCCATCGAACTGGACCCGGAATTCCTCAATGCCTACCACGGTGCCGCCACGGCCGCCAACAACCTGGCGGTATACAGCAGCGATGCCAGAATTGAAGAACTGAGCAAGTTGATCGCCGACATCCACCG
>JBBTKA010000142.1:477-5044 GCA_038059145.1 Pseudomonadota bacterium | reverse complement strand
CTCGCTTACTTCGACCGCTTAACCCTGGTTACCGCGATCCTCGCGGACACTGCGAGACATCGCCTCGACCACACGCACAGGCGCGGGATTGTGATTACGGCGGTCGGCTTCGAGTCGAGCTTTCGCGCCTGCGAAAATGGCATCGAGATCGAGCGGCACAACGGAGCGCTTGCAGGATCGCCGCTCCTGCCATTGTTCCTTATTATCGAGCGCCTCCTGGATCAGCTCCAGCGCGGTGTCGAGCAACAATTCCGGCGCGGTAATCGTATCGATGGCGCCATCACTCAACGCTTCTGAGGCGGAGTATTGGCGGCCGCCACTGATCCACTCGATGGCCTTGGCGGGTTCCATGATTCTGGGCGCCCGGACCGTTCCGCCGAAACCGGGGCAGATGCCGAGACCTACTTCCGGAAAGCCGAATGCCGCTGATGGCGCGGCGACTCGATAGTCAGTAGCGAGACAGAACTCCAGGCCACCGCCGAGAGCGATACCGGCGACGGCACTTACTGTGGGAAACGGCAGGTCTTCCAGGGCGTTGAAGATGGCATTGCAGTCTGCGCACCAACGCAGCAATTGATCCTCAGGTAATTTGAACACCGAGGAGAATTCCGTGATATCGGCGCCGACGATGAAGCTACGTTTCGCGCTGGTGCACACCAGCCCTTGCAAGCCGTTGTCCGCCAGACCGCTTGCCGCTGCAGCCTCAAGTGCTTCTCGCAACTCGTTCAGTGTTGCCTGGTTGAACTTGTTGACCGACGCACCCTGCAGGTCAAAACAAAGATGTCCGATGCCGGATTCCATCCGGGTCAGGCTGATCGCCTTTCCCCTGTACATTTCGCCCAGGTACATTGTGCCTGCCCTCGTCTCATGAAGGCCCGCATTATAGTGAAACTCGGCGGTGATAGACAGTTACACGCCTTGTCGCCCGCAGGCCTATCCTGCAGAATACCCGGCAACTTCAATGCCCGGGAATTTCCGATGCGCCTTACGATTCCACCGCTCCCCAACGCATGCACTCGCCGCCTTGCGACCCTTGCCAGCGTATCGATTGCCACGGCAATGCTGACCTTGCCCGTGCAGGCGGCAGAGCACGCCACCATTACGCTGTACCACCATATATCAGAAACGACACCCGCCTCCACCAGCGTGCCGCCTGCCAAATTTCGCGAACAGCTCGAGCATCTGCGTCAGGGCGGTTTTCACGTCATTGCATTGCCCGAGCTGGTACAGGCATTGAAGGAGCGCCGCGAGCTGCCGGACAAGACCATCGCCATTACTTTCGACGATGGCTATATCTCGATTTACGACACCGCTTTTCCCATGCTGCAGGAGTTCGGCTTCCCGTTTACGGTGTTCATCAATACCCAGCCTCACAATGATGAGATGCGTGGCTACATGACCTGGGAACAGATTCGCGAGATGTCAGATGCGGGTGTCACCATCGCCAATCACATGGAAAATCATCCCCATATGGTGGATGCACTGGGCGACGAGGACGATGCGGCGCGTATCGAGCGATTGCGTGAGGAGCTTGTGAGATCCCAGGCGCGAATTGTCGAAAAGACCGGCCAGGATCATCAATTCATGGCCTACCCTTATGGGGAATGCGATGTCCCGGTCAAACATATGATCCAGGAGCTGGGCATGGTGGCGTTCGGGCAGCAGTCCGGCGCTGTCGGATTCGACTCCGACTTCCTTGCCCTGCCGCGCTTTCCATTCGGGGGTAGCTTTACCGATTTCAATGACTTCAAGCAGAAGGTGCAGACCCTGTCCTTTCATCTGCTGGAGGTTGATCCGGAGACACCGATGACGACTGACACCAGTCCATCGGTCACCCTGCAGTTTGCCCCAGGTAACTTCAACTTCCGGCAGTTAGGGTGTTATGCGGGAGGCCAGCCAATGACGATGGAGTGGCTGGATCAGGAAAACGGGCTGGTTCGCTTGAGCACTGAGCAGGAATTCACGAGTCGGCGCTTCCGCTATCTGTGCACGGCTCCTGTGCGTGAAGCACCCGGACGTTTCTACTGGTATTCGAAGGATTGGACGCGCACGCTGCCGGGCAATCAGGATTGAGCAGCTCGCAGCGGATCGGTCAGCTTTGCTGATCGCGAGAAAGGAGGTCGTTGTATCGCATGATGTCTTGCACTTCCGCCACATAGACATGGCCACGTTCCGAGTAGCGAGACAGGCCTGCCGCCAGCCGCATGGGATCGAGAGCCTTCCCCTGCATACGCATCTGAGCACGCAGTTCGCGCAGATATTCGTAGGTCGGATTGGTGTTCAGATTGCGGAAATAAGCTCTGACTGACGCCTCTACAGAGGCGAAAGCCCTCACCTCATGACTGGCGGAATCCGCACGACGCCCCGGGATCAACCCGCAGCCCTCATCGAAACACCATTGTCCGAAGATATTGTTGCCTTGTGTGGCGAACCTGGAAGTTCCCCAGGCTGATTCGGTAGCGGCCTGCGCGAGCGCCAGTGACACCGGAATGACATCCACTCGCACCAGTAATTCTTCCACCAGTTCGGCATTGCTCATGCCGCTGTCCTGCAAGCGGTACTCGGCGGCGATGGCATCCAACGCCCGTTGCTCACGCGACGAAAGCTCGGCGGGACTCAGGTCGGCATCAATCAACAGGATTTCGGAGAGCTCCAGAAGTACGGCACGACTCTTGAGGATGCGTTGGTTCTCGTTATCGATGTAGTGGTGCAGGAAGGCGAAAAAGCTCTGCTTCTTCTGATCGATGTTGGTGATGGACGAGAAATCAGGCAGCTCGCTGACGAAGGCGTCTTCTTCAACAACCGGCGCAGTCTCTGCTGGTTCCACTTGAGAGGCCTGCCGATACTTCATCACCAAAGCCGCAATCAGCGCGATGACGATAATCAGGGCGTAAAAACGCAGCAGGGTTGGAAGTTTGGGGTAAGTCAAAAATTTAAACATTAAAACCAATAGCCTATTTTGTTGTCACACAGGATTAAGCGAACTGAGACCCAAAAAGAAAAAGACTAACTTATTGATTTTTATGTTGTAAAAGTAACGAGTTAACTCGATTGCCGTATTCAGACGCCTCATATGGAGGCGTTGAGCCACCCCTGCAAGGGCAGAGGCAGCTGGAAGGTAACCGAAAAAAAAGCGTAAAGCAATGTTAACGACCTTCAGTGACTCCCTCCGACGCAGTCCGGTGAGCGGGGGGAAATGCCATTTTTGAAGTCCCATTCGTCTGGCGTGTACGTGTGCAGTGCGAGGGCATGCACCCCATTTTTGAGGTGATCGGCCAGCAATGCATACAGGCGTTGATGACGTTTTACAGCGCTCATGCCCTCGAATTCATCGGCAACGGCGGTGATCTTGAAGTGCGATTCAGTGGCAGGACCGCTGTGTTTGTGGCTCTCATTGACGATCTCGAGATGCTCGAGAATGATCGACTTGCGCAGGCGCTCCTCGATGGCAGCTTGAACTTTCATGTTTTCCTCACGGGTACAGATGGTTAAGTGAAGTGTCTTATGGGGCGTTGAGCATTGCAAGCCTGTCGCGGCCCCGGCAATCAAGATAGAATTCGCCATCGTTGTCACTACCCTCTTCTCTTTATCGCTAATCGGCAAGGCTTCTCAGACACATGACAATCTCCTGGTACCCCGGGCACATGCACAAGGCCAACAAGGAAATGGCGGCCCTCATCAAGGAAATAGATGTGGTCATTGAGGTGTTGGATGCGCGCATGCCCCAGGCCAGCTCGAATCCGCTGCTGCGCAGCATGCGCAAGGGCAAGCCCTGCCTGCGCATTCTCAACAAGGCCGACCTGGCCGACCCGCACCTGACCAAGGCGTGGCTGGCACATTTAAGCAGCGAGCCTCTGTCGTTTGCCGTGACGAGTTCGAAAGAGAAACCCATCGAAACCTCCGATGTGGTTCATCTCTGTCAGAAGCTGATGCGGCAGGCCAATGCGGGCAAGCCCGTCTTCCAGCAAATGGCCTCTCCCAATGCCGATCTGCAGAGTCTCAAGGACTGGAAGAAACAACAGCAGAAGAATCAGGTAATGATCGTGGGCATTCCCAACGTCGGAAAATCCTCGATCATGAACAAACTCATCGGCAAGAAAGTGGCCAAAACCGGCAACGAGCCTGCCATCACCAAGGGACAGCAGCGCGTGCGTCTGAACGACCACTGGTTTCTGGTGGATACGCCGGGCGTGCTGTGGCCGAAACTGGAAGATCAGTCTGCCGCCTATCGCCTCGCCCTCTCCGGTGCCATCCGCAACACCGCCATCGAATTTGTGGAAGTAGCGCTCTTCGCCGCGCAGATGCTGATTGACCAGTTCCCCAAACGTCTTAAAGAGCGCTACAAGTTGGAGGAGTTACCGAGCAGCGGTGAAGACTTTCTCGCAGTGCTGGCCCGCAGCAAAGGATGTGTGCGCAAGGATCAGGAGGTTGATTGGCACAAGGTTTCGGAGCTGCTCATCAACGACTATCGCACGGGACGCCTGGGCCCGATGACGCTGGAACGGCCCATGACTGTGCTTGCCAACGACTGAACACTCCTGTGGGAGCGGGCCTGCCCGCGATCAAA
>JBBTKA010000142.1:0-467 GCA_038059145.1 Pseudomonadota bacterium | reverse complement strand
AGGCCCGCTCCCACAGGGGCTTGCGACAATTTATGCCTGCCACTGGCCGGGCCAATCGGCTAAGATACCGCGCTTGTTTCACGCCCTTGAGGTCGACCCCAGAATACTATGCAGAAACACCAAATCTTCGTCGCCGGCCAGCGCTGGCTGAGTGAGAGCGAGCCCGAGCTTGGTCTTGGAATCGTCGTTGACCACGACCACCGCACGGTGACCCTCGAGTTCCGCTCCTGCGAGCAGACGCGCCGGTATGCTCGTCATCAGGCGCCGCTCAGTCGCATTCTCTTCGCCGTCGGCGACACCATCACCACCATCACCGGCGATGAGCTGGTGGTGCTCGAAGTGCTGCCCTATAAAGACACTGTGATTTATCACGCTCAACAGAAAGACGATCCATCCGAGACGATCAAGCTGCCGGAGTCATTGCTCAGCGACACGCTGGTGCTGAACAAGCCCACCGAGCGGTTGTT
>JBBTKA010000141.1:0-8978 GCA_038059145.1 Pseudomonadota bacterium | reverse complement strand
GCAAGATCAGATTCAGCTTTCGCCGCCAACTGGGCTTTTCGGGCATCAGCGGCTTTCTTTCTGGCCTCGGCTGCAACTTTGGCCTTGGCTGCCTCTTGAGCGGATTTGACACTGGACTGTGTAGACTTGAGTTTAGCGTTAAGTTCGCGGACCGTAGCAGCGAGTTTGTCTGCGGCAGATTTCGCCTTTTCAGCGGCTTTCTTGGTAGCAGCAGTGGCGCTTTGTGCAACCTTGGCTTTCGCTGCAGTAGCTTTGCTCTGAGCTGCAGCGAGAGCTTTGGTTTGAGCGGCTGATTCTTTTTGCAGTTTTGCTAAAGATGCTTCTGCTTTTACAAGAGCAGCATCACCGGTTTTTTTTGCTGCCGATTTAGCAGGCGCCTTCTTTGTCGCTTTAACTTTAGCCATACTGTTATCTCTCCTGAAATGTGGAACAAAACCACCTTAATTTCTTCAACACGGGAGTACCCACGTTTGAATCTCACCATAGCATAAAAAATATCCGTCATATAGCTATGCGTGCTTAATTTCACAAAAAAATCAACTTAATTTGAAATTTTTATGAAAAAAAACGATTCAAGATTCACAAGAATACTTTTCAACAGAGCAGACACTTTACGCAGGCAGGTGAGGACAATAGAAATACGGAGAGGCTGACTGGCGATGTACGCAAACACATACATCGCCAGTGATGTTCAGAAATTCGATAGCAGTGTCATTATTTTCTCGCGCACGACGTCCACTTCATCCAGTCCGTTCAGGCGCACAACTCTGACCGCATGCCCAGCGTCTTGCAGTTTTTGATAGAACTCAACCAGTGGTCGTGTTTGAGCATGATAGACCTGCAGGCGTTTGCGAATAGTTTCCTCCTTGTCATCTTCCCGTTGCACGAGCGCTTCGCCGGTCAAATCATCGAGACCAGAATTCTTCGGCGGATTGAAAATCACATGATAAACCCGACCCGAATCCAGATGCACACGGCGACCGCTCAGGCGCTTGACAATTTCTTCGTCAGCAACATCGATTTCGATAACAACATCGATGGGAATTCCAGCATCTTCCATTGCCTGCGCTTGAGGAATCGTACGCGGGAATCCGTCAAACAAAAATCCTTTTGCACAGTCTTGCTGCGTAATCCGCTCTTTCACTAGACCAATGATGATATCGTCAGTCACCAGTCCGCCAGTCGCCATGACTTCTTTCGCCATCAGACCAAGGGCTGAGCCGGCCTTTACCGCAGCTCGCAACATGTCCCCCGTCGAAATCTGTGGCACTCCGAATTTAGAGGTGATGAACTGCGCCTGGGTTCCTTTACCGGCGCCTGGCGCCCCTAACAATATCACTCGCATAACTTGCTCCTGGGTCAATCCCGACTCACGGGAGTCGAGACACTTTCTAGATTAAACAAACTTTGTAGGGATTTCTGAATGTATCAGGATTCAGCGACCGCCATCTGCTTCCTCATCGCCGAGGAGTCAAATGTTGCCGTATTACGCTGTAAATACGACTAACGCGGGGCTGGAAAAGAAACGACCATACACTAAACAACTGCGGCAAAACAAGGACAAGGACAACGCGAACCCGCGCCAGCTTGCTCGATGTCAATATCCTGCTATTTTGAATCGTCGCTCTCGCGCAGTTTGATCGCGCCCCATAAGTCATTCATCTCTCCTGCGGAGAGCGCTGACAATGGTTTGGATTGTGCTGCGGCGCATGCCTCCAGTGCACGGAAGCGCGTCTCAAACTTGCGGTTGCTATCTCGCAAGGCCGCCTCAGGCTCCACATTGAGATGCCGAGCAAGATTGACACAGCTGAAGAGTACGTCACCCAACTCTGCAGCCATTCGGTCGTGATTTCCGGAGGCGATTTCGACCTCCAACTCCCGAATCTCCTCCTGCAACTTCTCCAATACTGGTCCAATGCTCTCCCAGTCAAAACCCACTGTGGCCGCACGCTTCTGCAACTTGCGCGCTCGGTCAATTGCCGGGAGGGAGTAGGGTACATCGTCCATAAGGCTTACCCGCTCGGCATCACCCTGCGCCTTGCTTGAGCGCTCCTGATTCTTGATCAACTCCCAATTGACGGCTACCTGCTCAGCGCTGATGGAGGCATTCGCAAGGCTGCCAAAGCTGGCAATGGTTCCATCTGGAAAAACATGAGGGTGACGTCGAAGAAGCTTTTCGGTAATGGAGTTAACAACATCACCGAAATCAAATCGCCCTTCCTCCTGCGCAATCTGCGAATAGAACACTATTTGAAAGAGTAGATCGCCCAGCTCATCCTGCAAGTGTGCGTCATCCTGACGCTCCACAGCATCGATGACCTCGTAGACCTCTTCGAGAGTGTAGGAGGTGAGTTTTTTCAAAGTCTGCTTTTTGTCCCATTCACACCCGAGCTGAGGGTGACGAAGACTGGACATGACCGCGAGTAACTGGCTGATTGTGAATTTTTCATGCATGAGGAAGCTCTCTTTTCTGTACGCCGCCATTCAACACTCTCAAGAAGTGGATTCGCCATGATCAGCGTCGCCTGCGTCAAGACGACGGGCTTCGATAACATTGTTCAACCGGCTGATTTTTTCGAGCACTCGCGAGAGAACCTGCAATGAACTCACTTCGACCTGCAGCTGCATCCTGGCTGTACCCGATGAACGATCGGTCCGAGTGTTAACTTCCATCACTTCGATCTTCTCATCAGCAAGGATGGTCGTAATATCGCGCAACAACCCTCCCCTGTCGTAAGCGAGAATGAAGATGTCCACCAACATGCTGACCTTGCGCCCCTCACTCCATTGCACATCAATGAGGTTCTCATGGCGCGTATTCTGATACACCCTCACCTCGGAGCAATCTGAACGATGTACCATTACCTGGTTGGCATCCATAACACAGCCAACAATGGCATCCCCTGGCTTCGGATTGCAGCATCCCGCCAATTGAGTCGGCAAACGCCCGGCGCCGTATACAAAGTCCGATTTACCCTGCCGCTCTGTCGGAACAGATGTATCGTCAATCATACACAACAGCTGAGACAACTCCTGAGCGGCGTTGATCACCTCGGCGACAGTGATCGCGCTCACCCCGACAGCGGCAAACAATGCTTCATCATTCTTGCAGCCCAGTTTACGTGCGAGGTCTCGATAGTTGGGGTTCGCAACAGCGAGTCTTGAGAACTCTTCGGTAAGCATGGATTTTCCATGCGCCACATTCTGATCACGCCCCTGTGTTTTGAACCACTGAATAAGCTTGGCTTGTGCACGTGGAGTATTCGCGTATCCCAAGCCTGGTTTTAGCCAGTCACGACTTGGTGTGCTGTTTTCGTCAGCCAGTACCTCCACGCGGTCGCCAGTCTGCAAAGGATAATTCAGCGGAACTGTCTTGCCATTGACGCGCGCGCCACAGCACTTGTTGCCCACTTCAGTATGAACATAGTAGGCGAAATCAAGCGGGGTGGCCCCTTTCATCATATCCACCACATGGCCTTCGGGAGTAAATACATATACCCGGTCAGGGGTCGTGGACTCACTGCGCAACTGCTCGGCAAGACCACCGACCATGCCCATTTCGTCGTGCCACGCCAGCAACTGACGCAGCCAGGCAATCTTCTCGGTGTAACTATCCTTATATCCGGGATCCTTGATGCCTTCCTTGTAGCGCCAATGGGCACATACTCCCAGCTCGGCATCCTCGTCCATGGCAAACGTGCGAATCTGTATCTCGAACACTTTGCGATCAGGACCAATGACGGCCGTATGCAACGATTGGTAACCATTCTCCTTTGGAGTAGCGATATAGTCGTCAAATTCGTTGGGGATCACCCGCCAGAGGTTGTGAACGATCCCGAGGGTCGCATAGCAATCGCGAATTTCAGGCACCAGAATGCGCACAGCGCGGATGTCATATATCTGCGTAAAATCCAGATTCTTGGCCTGCATCTTCCGCCATATACTGTAGATATTCTTGGCCCTGCCAGTCACTTCGGCATCGATGTTCGCCCTCTCAAGCTGACGACGCAACTCATCCGTTACCTCGCTGACAAAACGCTCCCTGTCGACACGGCGCTCATCAAGCAATGCGGCGATGCGCTTATAGTTCTCTGGCTGCAGATAGCGGAATGACAGATCCTCCAACTCCCATTTAAGCTGCCCTATGCCCAGTCGATGTGCCAGAGGCACATAAATCTCGAATACTTCACGCGCAACGCGTCGGCGCTTCTCTTCCGGGGCACCTTTTACGGCACGCAAAGCGCAAGTTCTCTCTGCCAGTTTGATGAGGGCAACCCGCACGTCATCGATCAGTGCGAGCAGCATCTTGCGAACATTCTCCACTTGATCATCACTCTGCCCGAGCACCCGCGTCCTGGTGGTATCCATCTCGCTGATGGCCGCCATGCGCAGTACACCTTCAATTAATTTAGCGACACCCTCGCCAAATTCAGTGCGCACGAGGTCCAGACTCAAGCGCGCCTCACGAACAGCACGGTAAAGAATTGAGGCAATCAGAGTCTCACTGTCGAGATGCAACTCTGCCAGAATCTCCGCCATGTCCAGCCCGGTGATATAACTGCTGCTTCCTGGCGACCAGGTGTTATGAGCTGCGATGGCCTTCTGCTCGGCCTGCCAGCTCAAATCACAGGCACGACGGATTTGTTCGTGCCTGTCGAGACTGCGGTGAGCTTGCAAGGTCTCCAGCCAAGCATCAAAACAGATACTGCCGTCTGGGTTGAACGCGTGTTTTTCTCTTACCTGGACCATTGATCAATTCACCTGGCGAGGAATCGTACGAATGAGAGAGCCTGTGACTCAGGGCTTCACGAGCACAAACTCGGCCATGGATTCCACATGCGAAGTGTGTGGAAACATGTCCATCACACCGGCCTGTGTCAGCGCGTAGCCATGTTTGACCAGCTCGGCCGCGTCCCTGGCGAGAGTGGCCGGATTACAGGAGATATAGACAATCTTGTTTGCTCGCAACGCAGCAAGACGAGCAATAATTTCAATCGCGCCTGAGCGAGGAGGATCCAGCAATATCTTGGTGTATTCAGGTCTCGCCCAGGTAGACTCGTCAAAATCCACGCAAAGGTTGGCGGAGTAGAAAGACGCATTGGTAATGCCGTTAGCGGCGGCATTTTCCTCACCTCGGCGCACCATCTCATCACTCCCCTCCACTCCAACTACGCGTGCGCAGCGCGTCGCCACGGGGAGAGTGAAATTTCCAAGTCCGCAAAACAGATCCAGCACGACGTCATCGGACTGCAGATCCAGCAAGGCAAGCGCCTGAGAAATCATGCGCCTGTTTATGCCACCGTTGACCTGAGTGAAGTCACTGGGGTGAAATGCCATACGCAGACCGAATTCCGGCAGCGCATAATAGAGACGATCGACTCCTTCTTGCGGCCAGACCTTGTGAACAGAATCAGGGCCTTTCGGTTGCAGATAGAGATCGATTTCATGACGCTGTGCGAACCCCAACAATTGCTCCTGATCGTGCTGTGAAAGTGCTTCAAGGTGCCTGACGATAAACGCAATCTGGTAACTGACAGGCAGTTCCGGGTCAGATTCCTGCACCCTCTCGCCCACAGCGACTTCGATTTGAGGAATATTGAGTCTACCTTCAAACCCGAAAAGCAACTCACGCAATGGAGCAAGAAGATCCGACACCTCCTTGACGAGTACCGCACAGCTGCTCATCTGGGCAATGAATGAGCTGTTTTTTTCCCGGAAACCAACCAGCATCTCTTCCTTCTTGCCGACGTAACGAGCGGCGAGGCGTGCTTTGCGACGATAACTCTGCGTCTCGCTAAGCACCGGTGGGAGGTGAGCGTACTCCGAAAGACCTCCAATGTGCTTCATCTGTTCATGCAAAACTCTTTCTTTGAGAGCAACCTGAGCCTGCGAACTGATGTGCTGCATTGAACAGCCTCCGCAGATGTCCGCATGCACACAGGGAGGAGTGACACGATCAGGAGAGGCTACCAACACCTCCTGAACCTTGAGTTCATCGAACTGGCTGCGCCGACTTGTGAATACAGCCGTCACTGTTTCGCCAGGCAATGCGCCATCCACGAAGGCAATCTTGCCATCAATACTCGCCACACCGCGCCCCTCATGACTGAGACGTTGTATGCTGATTTCCACTGCAGCAGTGGGAAGTTTGTGACGCTGTCGTCTGGTTTTCTTCATAGCGATATCTTGTAAATGAGAATGAATGGAACAGGCAGTTGCCTCTGCAAGGTCACTGCCTGGTGACGGCTACGGCAACTGAAATGAGAGAATTTTCGAATGAGGTCAGGCAAATACCCCAGTGGACAGATAGCGGTCACCGCGATCACACACGATGGCAACGATGACGGCGTTGTGAAGTGTCTTGCTGAGTTCCAGAGAGGCAAAAACCGAGCCTCCGGAAGACACCCCGCAGAAAATTCCTTCCTCACGCGCCAAAGCCTTCATCGTGCGCTCGGCATCACGCTGATCTACATCCATCACCACGTCCACTCGGGATGCGTCATATATTGCCGGAAGATATTCCACTGGCCAGCGCCGGATGCCTGGAATTTTTGATCCTTCGCGCGGTTGCAGACCGACAATGGTGACACCAGGATTCTTCTCCTTCAAAAATCGCGAGACACCCATGATCGTGCCGGTTGTCCCCATTGAGCTTACGAAATGAGTTACCTGCCCTGCCGTATCACGCCATATCTCTGGCCCTGTGTGCAGGTAATGAGCATTAGGGTTATCAGGATTGGCAAATTGATCCAGCACCTTGCCGCGACCTTCCGTGCTCATGCGGGTAGCGAGATCCCGCGCCCCCTCCATGCCCTGCGCTTCAGAGACAAGAATCAACTCCGCCCCATAGGCAGACATTGAGGCCTTGCGCTCAGCGGACATGTTGTCCGGCATGATCAAAATGAGCTTGTAGCCCTTCACGGCACAAACCATTGCCAGTGCGATTCCTGTATTGCCACTCGTTGCTTCGATCAGCGTATCACCCGGTTTGATATCTCCGCGTGCCTCCGCCTGTACAATCATGTTGTAGGCAGGACGATCCTTGACTGAACCAGCGGGATTATTACCCTCAAGCTTGACCAAAATGGTATTGCTGGTCTGACCAGGCAATCGCGCCAGTCTGACAAGCGGGGTGTTGCCAATCTGGCTTTCGATCTGAGAATAATGTGAGGACATGAAAGCTACCATAACGAGGTTTTTGGCAATTTTACCCTGTATTGCCAGCGGCTGAAAGCAATGCAGCCCACCGCCGACAACAGTGCAGGAACATGCCTCAATTCCATGTAACAGTTTACGACACGGGTTGACGTAAAAATAATTCGCGACTTACCAAGGGCGCTTCACCCAGAAGCGGCTGCAACGCAAGGCGCGTCAAGCGTCTCGCCGCACTGCTCAAAGACCTCTCAGATAGCTCAAGAGTTTTAAGCGCCTGAATCTCGCGCCCAGAGAAAACTGAAATATTCTGTGTGCGCAACGCCACATCCGCTACGCGCTCAAAGCCCACAGAAGGATCAAACAGATAGTGAGCATCCGATTCGATGGGCAAGCCGGTTGCACTATCAATTTCCATATCGATGCCATAGCCCAACTCATCCAGAAGACTCAGTTCGAAACGGCGTAATATGACATTCAAGTTGCCGTCGCCCTGCAATGCAATTATTGCCTGCTGGTAAGAGTCATAGAGCGCGGGATGGCACTCCTGCCACTGCAGCAACCTGACCAGCAGCTCATTCAGATACAGCCCGCTGAACAGCCTCACGCCCTGCAGATTAAAGGCATTCACACTTCCCTCGACGTGACTCAAGGTCTTCAATTCAGACCTGCCAACCAGGCTGATCAAGAGGGGTTGAAAAGGCTGCAGGAACGAACGTGTGCGGGAGGTCTGGCGCCGCGCGCCTTTTGCTACGGCACGCATGCGTCCATGATCAATGCAGAAAAAATCCACCAGCAGGCTGGTGTTCTGATAGGGCTGAGTATGCAGGACGTAGGCAGGTTGCAGATTGATCCGAACTGCCATGACCACTACCTCTGATTGGGGCTCGCTCGAATGAGGACTCAGTCCTGATGGTAACCAAGGCTTTGCAGCGCTCGCTCATCATCTGCCCAGCCACTCTTCACCTTCACCCACAGATTGAGCATGACTTTTGACTCGAAAGCCTTCTCCATATCCAAACGGGCGGCACTTCCGATCAACTTGAGGCGATCCCCGTGCTTGCCGATTATGATCTGCTTCTGACTCTCCTTGTCCACAAGAATCAAGCCATGAATGTGCACTATCCCGCCCTGAATAGTGTACTTTTCAATTTCAACTGTGACTTCATAGGGAAGCTCGTCGCCTAGCTGACGGGTGATTTTCTCACGAATGATTTCCGCTGCCAGAAACCTTGAACTCCGATCCGTCACTTGATCCTCGGGAAACAGGAACGGGCCCTGCGCGAGAAACTTCAAAACGCAGTTTTCGACAGCATCAAGGTTATGTCCTGCCAGAACGGACAGCGGAATAATCTCAGCAAAATGCCGCCGCTTCGACAAGCGTTCCATATGCGGCAGCAGACGTTCCCTGGATTCCAATTGATCGCATTTATTGATGAGGAGCAGAACCGGCACTTTGACCTTGCTCAATGCCTCCAGAACCATTTCATCTTCCTCATTGAAGATGAGCCGTTCAGTGACGAACAGCACGACATCGACATCGGCAAGTGCGCTGGTGGCGGTGTTATTCATCACGCGATTGATCGCCTTTTTCTGAACTTTGTGAATGCCGGGAGTGTCGACATATACAAATTGATTCTGACCTACCGTCTTGATACCAACTATGCGGTGTCTGGTGGTCTGGGGCTTTCTCGAAGTAATACTGATTTTCTGCTCAAGCAGATGATTGAGCAAAGTGGATTTACCCACGTTCGGCCTCCCGACGATCGCGATAAAACCACAGCGCTGCTGCATTTCGACACTCTTCGTTTCTACACTCTGTTCTT
>JBBTKA010000140.1:0-7115 GCA_038059145.1 Pseudomonadota bacterium | reverse complement strand
AAGATTGCTTTCGCGAACGACCCCGCCAATCTGATTCTTACAGAGCGCAGTGAATTACGCAAAAAGGGCGATCGTGGCCCCAGCCGCTACCTGCCCAGAGAGGAGTATCAGTGCGACTACGCCCGTCAGTGGCTGGCAATTGCGGAGAAATATGAACTGCGGATGGCGAATCAGGATCGCAATCGCATTACGGTACTGCTGCGCGAGTGCGGCGTCGACTGAGAGAACTTAGAGAGAGGGGAGCGATGAGGCCGGGCTCCTGGGAGCCCGGCCTCATCAGATTTACGGGGCGACTTCCAAGGAGATGTCATCCATCATACCGCTGGCGTACTGCAGGCGGGTGTCGCCGGCCGGGAAACCAACCATCTCAAAAATATAAGCAAACGCGTCTTCGTATTCCGTTTCCAGCAAAGCACCCGGCTTGTCGGCGGGCATTGCGCTCATCACTTGTTCGAACAGATAGGTCAGAGGCTGGCCGCGCCAAGTCTGCAGTACTGTCTTGTAGTAATCGGCGTTGTGGCAGCTTGAACAGTTCTGGGTAAACACTGCTTTGCCGGTTTCAGCCTGTTCCTTTGTGTATACCCCTGCACCAAGGGAGGTCGGTGCAGCACCAGCGTCGGCGCAAGCAGCACTGGCCAGAACAACTGTCATCATTGCCGCGATCGAGAGTCTTACATTTTTCATATCCGATTACTCCGGCACATGCAGTGCAACTGATTCACTTTCTGACGGTTCCCATAGTATCAGCAGTGGCTGAACGAAACCTGAACACGATAAACAAGACGCCTTATATGCCCCGGAACCCCCGAACCACGGCCCTGTCCGCCATGCCACCCGTCTGCGTAAAAGCGCGCTACCATAAACCACCTATGGGCATTAATCAAGCCGCGACAACCCGGACGAATCAGAGTTCACCGGTCTTGTAAGGCGCGCTCACAGTGCCAAGCAAGTGACCGGCAATGTCAAACACCAGCACGATGTTGCGGTACCGCGAGGTCAGCGCCAGATAGTAATTATCCTCCAGCGCGGTTGCCGTGCTATCCAGCAACTCCTTCAGTTCCGCCTTCATATCGGCATTGGCCGCGATGATTTCCTCAATATCCAAGGAAGACCTGAAGACGGTCGAAAAATTGTCAGACAGCGGGCGATAAAGCCAGGTTTGTTCGTGCGGAGGAATGCGATCCTCATTTACCGCCCGTGCGAAGCGTTCAAAATCCTCGCCCTCTTCCGGACGCTCGGCATAAACCAGCACGGGTTGCTCCTCGCCAAATGCATCGAGCAGCTCCAGATCCAGTCCCTGGCTCGTGATGGCGAGTGCCGGGACTGTGTAGAAGCTGCTGTCAAGGAACACGACCGCTACAGGGCGTTGCTCATAGACCGCCTTGATCCCCCAAGCCAGCGCGCTGAATTGCACCAGCACACCCAGGCCGATATCGAGCAAAAGTTCCCGGCGCGATTTCCCGGGCGTGACGAGGATAAAGGTCATCAGCGGCCCCAGCACCAGATCGACGGCGGCGACCAGTCGCAACCCTTGCCAGCCTCCAGATGCTGAGAAATACGGACTCGGATACCAGGACAAAAGCAGGATTCCGACAAATGCGAGAAAAATGATGAGACTGGCAGCAAAATGGAAGGCGGTAGCCGCGAAGCGTTTGCTCATGAAAGGTTAATCCGGGGGAACTTTCGCAATAAACGGGCAGTCGGTCTGCTCAACAAAGTCCCACGTCGACGCAGGTGCCACCTTCGGTCCATTGCACTGGTGGCGTCAATGATGGCGTCAGCGTGTAAGTGTGGTTATCCACATCTGCGGTGCCGGTCGCCGTGATCACGCCCTCATCCACTGACGCTGACGCGAGCCAGCCGCTGGCCCCCAGTGCCGGAGGAATTCCATTGGTACCAGAGTCGGCACCGGCCAATGCGGTAATGCGTCCGCTTTGAATTGCAAGCCCAAGCGCAGTCTTGAATGGAGTGGTTGCCAGAATGACCTCACTGAAGCGCGCACGCTGGGTGTAGGTCTGATAAGCGGGCATCGCAACGGCTGCCAGAACGCCAATGATCGCCACAACGATCATGAGTTCGATCAACGTGAATCCGGAGTGTCGACTGTGGGAATACATACACGGAGTCTCCTGACGCTTATTGCGGGGATGGTGCTGGGTGTAGTCTGAAATACAGCGTTTGCAGGGCAGATGACGACAGCTGGATCTTGAAAAGCGGTCTGGCAGAGCGACTGCCATGCCAGACCGCCGTTGGCTATTAGCAGACGCCGGCAGCCAGACAGGTACCAGTAGTGGTCCACTGAATGGGAGCAGTAATGCCGCCAGGAGTCAGGATATATGTGTAGGCTGTGCCGCCGAACGAAGCCGCAAGACCAGTCGCGGTAATCACGCCATCAGCCACTGTCACGGAAGACACGTCACCGCTGGCGCCAGCATTCGCTGGGATACCGTTGGAACCGCCATCGGCATCAGCCAGTGCTGTGAGACGGCCAGTCTGGGCTGCCACTTCAAACGCACTCTTGTAAGGAGTTGTCGCCAGCACCACTTCAGAGAAGGCTGCGCGCTGTGTGTAGGTCTGGTATGCGGGCAGGGCCACTGCAGCCAGGATGCCGATGATCGCAACCACGATCATCAATTCGATCAGGGTGAAGCCCTGTTGTTTCTGTGCTGTCATTTTCATGGATATTCTCCTTGGTTTTCAAAAGGGTTTGGACCAGCTGGTCCGACTCATTCCCGCCTGATTATGAAACGGTTACCGTCGAATACATCACATCCCGTGCCAACTTTTTAAAAATGTCTGAAATATAGATGTAACTCATTGAAACACATGTATTTAGAAAAATTTAGGGATTTTCTTAAAAAACGGACTGATAAGCTCGTCACAAAACGACACTCGCACGAACTGACAATTTTTGTCAGTTGTTGTCGCAATGAGTCGATTGTCGTCCAATTTTTGTTGCAACGCCTTGCAAGGTTGCTGTGCGACAAACCGCCAATCATTGCCTGCGCCTGTCTTATGCCAATCCCCAGTGATAATCTATACTCCAGTCATGTCCCGGTCTGTATACGACCTTTCACCGATAGACCCCGATCAGGGTTCGGCAACACAGACGACCTATGTCCATCACCCTCAGCGGCCTTGCCAAACGACTCGTGACCGACGGACTGTTGACCCAGTTGCAGGCCGAGGAAGCACTGCGACTCGCGCGCAACGACAAGATCCCCTTTGTCACCCATCTTGTGAAGCACAAGATCGCCGACTCCGCTCGCATCGCGATGGCCGCCTCCGAGGAGTTTGGCGCCCCCCTGCTGGACCTCTCGGCCTTTGATCTTCGGCAGTGCCCGAGAGATCTGGTCGACCCGAAGCTCTTGCGCAAGCACCGCGTGCTGCCGTTGTTCCGACGTGCCAACCGACTCTTCCTGGCCGCCTCCGACCCGACCAACATCGGCGCGTTCGACGAGTTGAAATTCCACACAGGACTGAACACTGACGTCATTATCGTCGATGAAAACAAGCTCTCGCCCGCCATTGACCTGGTAATCGAGCAAATGGAAGGGAGCGATGCCCTGCTCGGACTTTTGGACGACTTCGAGCTGGAGAGCCTGAACGTTGAAATGGCGCACCCGGACTCCATTGCGCATGACGCAGTAGATGCAGCGGATGAAACGCCGATTGTGCGATTCGTCAACAAAGTGCTGCTCGATGCCATCCGCACGGGCGCTTCGGATATTCATGTCGAGCCTTATGAAAAGAGCTACCGCATTCGCTTCCGTACCGATGGCATTCTCAAGGAGATCGCCAGACCTCCTCTGAACATCGCCAATCGCATTGCGTCACGCCTGAAGATCATGTCGCAGATGGACATCTCTGAACGCCGTCTGCCACAGGATGGCCGCATCAAGATCAAAATTTCCAGAACGCGGGCCATCGACTTCAGGGTCAATACTCTACCCACGCTGTGGGGCGAGAAGGTAGTGCTGCGCATTCTCGACCCTGGCAGCGCGCAAATGGGCATCGACGCACTGGGCTATGAAGATGAGCAAAAGAAGCTCTACATGAACGCGCTGCAGCAAAGTCAGGGGATGATACTGGTGACCGGGCCTACCGGCAGCGGCAAGACCGTCTCTCTGTACACCGGACTGAACATCCTCAATACACCTGAATCCAATATTTCGACAGCGGAAGATCCCGTGGAGATCAACCTCGAAGGCGTGAACCAGGTGCCAGTCAATACCAAAATCGGCTTTACTTTCGCCACGGCGCTGCGCGCATTTCTGCGCCAGGACCCCGACGTGATCATGGTGGGCGAGATTCGTGATCTGGAGACCGCCGAGATTGCCATTAAGGCGGCACAGACTGGCCATCTCGTCCTCTCGACCCTGCATACCAACAGCGCGCCGGAAACCCTGACGCGCCTGCGCAACATGGGCATCCCTGCATTCAACCTCGCCACCTCGGTGACGCTCATCATTGCTCAGCGCCTCTGCCGACGGCTGTGCAAGCAATGCAAGACACCCGTGACACTTCCGGACAATGTCTTGCTGGATGCCGGTTTCACTGCGGAACAAATACCCAAGCTGCAACTTTTCAGCCCGGTGGGATGCGATGCCTGCAACGGCGGCTACAAAGGGCGACTGGGAATCTATGAAGTGGTTCCCATCACGGACGGCATTTCGCGTATTATCATGCAGGACGGCAACTCTATAGAAATTGCCGACCAGGCGCGCAAAGAGGGGTTCAACAGCCTGCGACAATCCGCGCTGTTGAAAGTCGCGAATGGCGTGACGAGTCTGGAAGAAGCGAATCGGGTCCTCTGAACCCATTGAACGAGATCGACTAGGTATTTGTTTACGGGGTATACCATGGCAGCTCCAGCACAATCTCCCTCCAATCAGACCATATATCTGTGGTTTGGTACGGACAAGAATGGCAAGAAGACCAAGGGCGAGATGCCTGGCGTCAGTCAGGCGCTGGTAAAAGCTCAGCTGCGCAAGCAGGGAATCATTGCTTCAAAGATCAAGCGCAAGCCCAAGGATCTGTTCGGACCGAAGAAGCAGAAGATCAACCCGGGAGATATCGCCGTTTTCAGTCGCCAGCTGGCAACGATGATGAAGGCCGGTATTCCTTTGGTGCAGTCCTTCGAGATTGTCGGGGACAGCCTTGAGAATGCATCGATGGCAGAACTGGTTCGCTCAGTGCGTGATGACGTCGCGGCGGGCAACAACTTCGCTGATTCCATCCGCAAGCATCCGCGTTATTTTGACGAACTATTCTGTAACCTCGTGGAGTCAGGCGAGCAATCCGGAGCATTGGAAACCATGCTGGATCGCGTCGCCACTTACAAGGAAAAGACCGAGGCACTCAAATCCAAGATCAAGAAGGCAATGAACTATCCGATCGCAGTCGTGGTAGTCGCCCTGGTCGTCACCGGCATACTGCTAGTTAAAGTAGTGCCACAGTTTGCAGAGACCTTCTCCAGTTTCGGGGCGGATCTTCCGGCCTTCACACTGTTTGTACTGGGGCTGTCCGATATCGCCATCGCCCACTGGTGGAAGGCCATTATCCTGCTGGTCGCCGCCGCCTATGCCTTCAAGGAAGCCAAACTGCGCTCCAAAAGTTTTGCCAATGCGGTGGACCGACTGGCACTGAAACTGCCGATTATCGGCCCGATCGTCGAGAAGTCCTGTTACGCACGCTTCACCCGCACACTGTCGACCACCTTTGCTGCAGGCGTCCCGCTGGTGGATGCGCTCGATTCGGTTGCTGGTGCCACGGGTAATATCGTGTACTCGACTGCCACGAGGAAGATCAAGGATGACGTCAGCTCGGGACAACAATTGAATTTCGCCATTCGCACCTCCGGGTTGTTTCCGGTGATGATCACGCAGATGGTGGGTATCGGCGAGGAGTCTGGCGCGCTGGATGCCATGCTCGACAAATGCGCCACCTACTACGAGGCGGAAGTCGATAATGCCGTCGATGGTCTCACCAGCCTGATGGAGCCACTCATCATGTCCGTGCTTGGCACACTGATCGGCGGCCTGATGATCGCCATGTATCTGCCCATTTTCCAGCTGGGCCAGGTCGTCTAATTTCCTGCAAGTGAGACTTTCATGACAGTGCTCGACCTGATTGCGAACAACTCAACCGTACTGATCGTGCTCTCCATCGTTCTTGGACTCCTGGTGGGCAGTTTCCTGAATGTGGTGATCTACAGAGTTCCTGTGATGCTGCAGCGTGAATGGCGACAGCAGTGCTGCGAGTTTCTCGAACTGGACGAGAAGAAATTCAGTAAGGATGACCCGACTGCCAAGCATAAGGTCTTCAATCTCGTGAAGCCCGATTCGCACTGCCCGCAATGCAATGCCCCCGTTCGGGCCTGGCAGAACATTCCCATCCTCAGCTATGTGATGCTGCACGGCAAATGCGCCGGCTGTCAGAAGCCGATTTCCATGCGCTACCCCGTGATTGAACTGGTGACAGGTCTGCTCTCCGGACTCGTGGCGTGGCAGTTAGGTGCCACGTGGCTCACACTGGCCTTTCTGGTGCTGACCTGGAGTCTGATATCGCTGACCATGATCGACTTCGATCATCAATTGCTGCCCGACAACATCACACTGCCTCTTCTGTGGCTCGGCCTGCTGGTCAATACATTGCTTCCCGAGACGACCGTCAGCGCGGCGGATGCGGTGCTGGGAGCGATCATCGGGTATCTGTCACTCTGGTCTCTGTACTGGATATTCAAACTGCTGACTGGCAAAGAGGGCATGGGCTACGGTGATTTCAAGTTGCTGGGTGCGCTCGGGGCCTGGATGGGCTGGCAAAGTCTGCTGTTGATCGTCATCCTGTCGTCGCTGGTCGGTGCCGTGGTGGGCATTGCTCTGCTGTTGTTCCGAGGACGGGATCGCAACATCCCCATCCCCTTCGGGCCATACCTGGCGGGAGCAGGTTTCATCGCCATGTTGTGGGGTGATGCGCTGACTCGCCTCTACGTCTCCAGCATGGCGGGCTGACAGTGAGTGACAAGGCCGCGCGACCGCGACTCATCGTTGGCCTGACCGGCGGCATTGGCAGCGGCAAGAGCGCCGCCACGCAGATATTTCAGGCACTGGGCA
>JBBTKA010000139.1:0-5933 GCA_038059145.1 Pseudomonadota bacterium | reverse complement strand
ATCTGTATGGCATTGATGCCAACAAAGACGGCATCCCGGATCGTGGCACCACTGACCTGAACAAAGATGGACGCATGGACTACATTGTGACCGGCACCACGCCCAATGGCGTGATTCTGCGCGAAGACGTGTATGCCCGTTCACTGCGTCCGATCAACAAGACGCACACAGCCTCTGACGGTCACACCTCTGACGGCGACAACCTGTCCGGCAGCTCTGACCACAACAGCCGTCTGATGTTCCAGGCCGACTTTACTGTGCCGTTCGTGGAAGGCTGGCAAGGCATGGCCGCTTACGCCCGCAGCGAAAAGCACCTGCGCTCCATGTCCAACCAGAACTACAGCATTTCAGCCATGAAGCAAGGCCTGAACTGCGACGTGCTGCGTGACCGCGACGCCTGCTACAACCCGTTCTTCGTGGTGGATCAGGCCAACAACAACACCAAAGACGTGATGAATGCCGTTGCCGGCCGTACCCCGGAATACAGCGAGTTCTGGCTCGACACCGTGGACATCGTGTTGAACGGTGAAGTGCCTCTCGGCGGCTTCGAACTGCCAGGCGGCGTGATCGGTGCTGCGGTGGGTTACCAGTGGCGCAACGACAAGTACACCAACACGCCTTCCGTACAGGAAATGCGTGGTGATACCTGGATCGGCAGCCCATTCCCGGAAACCGTTACCACGGGTACCCGTGAAGTGGATGCCTACTTCGTCGAGTTGGCGATTCCTGTCCTCGAGACCGTGGAAATCGAAGCTGCCGTGCGTCACGAAAGCTTCAGCACCAAGCAGAAGTCCACTGACCCGAAATTCGGCATCACTTGGGCGACGACTGACTGGCTGACGCTGCGTGCCACCACTGGCGACGCGTTCATTGCTCCGTCACTGACTCAGCTGCTGGATCCAGTGAGCTGTGGTCTGTCCACTGTGTCTGACCGCTTCTCTCCGTTCTCTGCGTTCACCACTGCCTGCTCCGGCGGCAACCCGGCGCTGGAAAACGAGTACTCAACCTCCAAGCAGTTGGGTATGGATCTGACCTTCGGTGATTTCGATTTCTCTCTCACCTGGAACGAGACAGACTTCGATAACCGCATCGTCGGTATCTCTGGCCAGCAGGTCATGAACAATGACTTCGAAGCGTTCAAGAAGTGGTCCGGCTTCACTGGCAGCGGTGTCGGTGCCGCCAACCAGCCAAGCCGAGCACTGCTGCAGTCCTGGCTTGCCAGTGGTCTGAGCAACCCGGAAATTCTGCGTGACCCTGATGACCTCGGCAACCTGCTGCAGATCACCTCTCCGGGTAACGTGAACGCCCAGAGTGTGAAGGTCACTGCGTATGACATCTCCAGTAACTACCGCTTCAGCATGAATGACTGGGGTGATTTCCGCATCAACCTGCAGGCCACGCTGATGGATTCCTTCGAGTTCCAGGACAATGCAACTGCTCCTGTGCGTGAAGGCTTGGGCGCGACCAACCTGTTGACCGCGACAGCGCCTGCTGTGCCTGAGTGGAAGGCCAACCTGCGTCTGGGCTGGGTCTTGGGCAATCACGCAGTGACTGGTACTGTGCACTATATTTCTGCGCTTGACTGGGATGGCACCAACTACATCCCATCCATCCTGCAGTTCGCGGGCACTAACCCGAACCCGACAATTATCGGTGGCCAGATCAAGGCCTGGACCGACTTTGACATCGCATACACTTACCGCGGCATCAGCCTCTACGGTGGTGAAATGGGTGTAAGCGTCGGTTCACGTAACGTGTTCGATCGCGCAGCTCAGCGTACTCCTGACTTCGCCGGCGTTATTGGCGAGCTGCAGGACCCGATGGGTCGTTCGCTGTATGCTCGTGTAACATACGACTTCTAATCAAACGGATGGTCGTGCCACCATCGGCGAGCGTGTTCACGCTGATGGTGGCAGTAACAAGAAGGGGGCTCCCATCGGGAGCCCCCTTTTTGTTTGCGCCGAATCTCGGCAAAGTTTATTGACGTGGCCTCGTGGTCGCTGTCGCTGCCTGCTGCATCACCATGGAGTCGCGTGAACGATTACGTTCGGAGCGTGTGAGGTCGCCAATTACAGGCCCTCCCTGTTCATAAATGCCGCCCCGCAGCGCAAAGAGCAAATATTCCGCCGGCTGTGAGTTACCTGCTTCCTTGTTGGTAAACAGGGCGATAGCGGCATCCATTTTCGCCTCCCGATCTATCTCGTTGGGGTAGGACAGGATGTCGGCCACGACGGTTTCCAGTATGTTCAGGTTGTCCAGAATGATGGCCGCCTCTGGCGATTGGGTGTACAGGTCGGGCGCAATCGCGGGTGCCATCGGTAACTCGCTGGGGGGAGGGAACACACTCATGCCACCGTCAGTGCCAATCTTGCCCCAAAAGCGTTCCAGCGCAGTATCGACGCTGTTTGTAAACTGTTTGTCCACAGTCTCTAGAATGATCGCCTCCAGCGACGCCAATTGCAGCCATTGCTGGGTCCACATAAGGCCACTCAGACGCGGGAAGGCCGTCTTGAATCCACTGGCCTGCTTATGCTCCACCAGAAATTCACTCTCCTTCGGGAATGTTGATACCGAGTGTCGGTCATCGCTGAGGTAGTCGGCGATTGCAGCGTTCACGGCTGCAGGTTTGTCATTGATGCTGTCGTCCAGAAAAATTTCAAACAGCCTGTTTTCAAAATCCCGACCACGACTCAGGATTTCGGACATCTGGTGACTGATGGCGAGGTTATCGGCGTACGCATTAGTCACTTCTTCATCCGTGTGCCGTGCGCGCATCACCGCCGTCAAATAGATTCGGGCTTCCACCTCCATTTCCGGATTCAAGGCCTTGCCGAGATGATGCATACCCCCGTTCGCCATCAATTCACTCTTGGTCATCGTCCTCATCACTTGCAGGTGTTTGCGCAGCTCCGCGAGATTCGCCGCAGAGGCCGGATGGGCGTTGATTTTGGTGATGGCTTCCAAGGCGTGCGCCTGAGTGAGATTGAAGGCGTTGAACAGCTCGGCAAGCTGCGGATATTCCGCGCGCAGCTTGTCACCCGCCTGCGCCAAAGCAGCCTGTGAGCCGAGGCTGACAATTGCTGTGCAAACAATTGTGGTGAGCAGTTTTCTTGCCGGCTTCGTAGAGCCTTTGTGAATCTTTGTCATTACCCCGTTCTCCATGTCCGCACTGTCGAGTACAGAAATAAAAAAGCCCTGAATCACGTTGCTGACTCAGGGCTTTTGTTCAAGCATCGTGGAGGTTCTAGTCGGTGACTTTCACAGGCACGTATGCATTAGACCAGCAGCACTGATTGTCGAACTGACTGTCTGGTGCCATGAAGTTATCGACACGCAGCCGAATGACGTAGTCGCCCGGTTCTGAAAACGTCACGTTCGTCTTGGTCTCAGTCCAGTCTCCGCTGCCACTGCCCTGATTATTGGCTTCACCGCGATCCTCACCAGTGACTTTCGGATTGTCGAAGACGGGGTTTGCACCCACGGGTCCTTGATGCATGATCCACTCTGTGCCCACCGGGAAGAATGGGGTTGCCACATCATAGCCCCTGCGGTCACCACGATCCTGAGCGTAAGCGGTCAGGGTCACCGGAGTGCCTACCTTGGCGTTGACGACGGGTGCGTAAATCCCTTCACGATCAGTAGCCTCAGGGCCGTTTTTGTCGAAGCGAATGGCAGGATTCAGTGACCCCATCGCGGCCGGATCGTTACTCATTTCGTACGCTGGCGACACTGCGCGACCAGGCACTGAGTAGCTGTGTCCTGCATGGTTCAGAGTCCACACGACTTCAGTCTCAGCCATGTCTGCGGGCACCGTGACTGCGAATACGCCGCGCTCCTGCAGGCCGACGAAGCCACCACGACTGTACACAGGGAAATGGGTGGGCTGCACGCCATCAAACTGTGCTGGCTCGATTTTGTTGTCCGGGCCGAGAGGGATATCGACAATCTCTTCCTGATTCCGGTTGGCGAAACCGAAGATCATGGTGACGGAGCCATCATCATTTTTGACCCAGCCGTTGAACATGGGGCCAACTACATCGCCTGATGCCCTGGGCGCGGCTAACTGGTACGCCCGCAAGTGCTCAGGAAGCTGCGCGTGGAGTGGAGAGGTTACTGTCAATCCTACCAACGCTGCCGCAATCATTCCGCCTGTCAGATGTTTGAAATTGCTCATTGTGCACCTCCAGTTGAAGCAACAGTCTGTTGATCTCGTGCTTGACGCTCTGTGATCAGTTTCTGATAGCCTTCGTCATCCAGGTGAGTGACCGCAATCCAGGCGTGAGACATCTCATCAGTTGTTCTCTGGCCTGCGCCTACCCACTGATCAGGGTCAGGATTGCGTGGATTGTTGGCGGTGTTGTCGTACCAAGAGGTCAAGATAATCATTGATCCTGCTGGAATCAGCGGTTGGAAACCATCTTCATACGTGTGGCTGTGGTTCCAGCCGGCGTTCCAGTTGGATGCTTGGCTGAGCGTTTCGCGCTTGCCAGTGGCTGGATTGAAAACCTCCATGGACATGGCGACACCGCGCAGATGCAGGTGAGGCTGCCAGCTATCGATACGCACCGGATGGTCGAAGGAATGGAATCCCTGTGTCATCAATGTGCCATGAGGTGGGATGAGGTAGTCACCGCCGCTCTCGAGGTTGTACAGGCGCAGGTCCTGACGATAGGCTGTCTTCTCATCGAAGTTGTCCTCTTCATCGTAGTACCAGATACCAACGCTGACCTGGTCATCCTTCACGAAATTGCCATCAGGATAGTAGTGAATGCTCCATTCCACTTTGGAGTTTGCGGGCGCAGTACGACAGGCTCCTTTTGGAGTCTTTTCACCCAGTTTTCCGTAAGCAAACTCGGACAGGCGGCCGTAAACAACCCACTCACCTTTCTCATCCTGAACCAGGAAGTTGGAGTTCGCGTGGTGCGTCGAGCCATGAGCGGCGGCAGAAGGCAGTGTCTCTACGGCCTTGATGCAGCGAGTCTCGGTGATGCCTGAATCGACGTCCGGCTCCCACCACAAATCTTGACCATTGGCCGGTACGTCCCAAGGTGTGGACTTGATCACGTGATCGGGTGGGCCTAACTCGCCGGCCAGACGCCACTCACCAACCACCGGATACTCTCTGGGGGCAGGCAGATCTTCAGGGTTGCCCAGCGGTGAGCCGGCGTCTACCCAGTCAACGATGGTCTGGATGTCTTCTTCAGACAAGCGCCAGTCGTCTTTTAATTCTTGAACGCCTACATGACTATCGTATTGATAGGGAGGCATTTCGCGTTGTTTCACTCTCAGCTGAATAAGCGGTGCCCATGGACGGACTTCTTCATAAGAGGTAAACGACATCGGCCCGATTTGTCCGGGTTGATGGCAGATCTGGCAGTTGTCCTGAATAATTCTCGATACTTCTTTTGCGTAGGTGGGGTGTCCGTCTGTCGGCTCAGCGGCGCCTGCGAGCGCGGGTACCAAGGCCATTGCCGAGAACAGCCCAATAACTCTATTTTTTTTCATGATCCTCTCCAGTTCGAAATAGATGACCCATTTACGACGCCACCGTTAAGCAGCCCTTCGTGGTCGTTTTGTATTTCTACGGTGAGGAGTCTAAATGGGCGCGCGCGGCCCACATTGATTCAAATCAAGAGTTGGAGGTGGCACATATTGATTCAAATCAAGAGAAGTAGAGGGAGGCCATCGCAAGTGGTTGTGAATCACCTTTGCAGTGCTTTTTCGAACATTCTCTGCGGCACTGGCAGCACCCTCCGCATCTGCATGAAAAGTAACTATCGGTCAGTATGACTTCCAGGTTACTACCAGGTAATGACCAGGACTTGGAATTCAGGCTGAGCACACCTGGTTGCGTCCGTTTTGTTTAGCCAGATACAAGCTGTAGTGGTCAAGTTAAATTGGCCACAGACTTCTGGGTGTTCCAATAATTCTGT
>JBBTKA010000138.1:0-24177 GCA_038059145.1 Pseudomonadota bacterium | reverse complement strand
AATGCGCGTCTGCGAATCCGCCAGAGTACGGAACTGCGTCTGCGGTTCGCCATCCAGCGCAGAATCGATGTGTGCACCCTCCACGGTGCCGCCCGCGTAGAGGTCGTCGATGAAATCGTTGGAGGGCTTGGTGAGGATGCGGTAGTACAGCGGCAACAGCACCGTGTCCTCGATGAATTTCCAGTATTTATTGACGCGTTCCTCACCCGGCTCGGGACTCAGCACGAGACCGGTTGCCGTTTGAATATCGCCCACGCTGAGCAGAATTCGCCCGCCCCGGTCGATCACCTGAATGCGCGAATTGGTGAGGCCCATGCCCTCCACGATACGGTCGATCTCGGGCGTCGGGCGACGCAAGGACCCCAGTCGCTCGGCGTCATTGACGTCCGAGGTGGCGACGACCGAAGACACTTCACGCGTCTCTTCGCTATCGACATCGTAGACAGCAAAACCCAATTGTTCGCCCAGCATGGTGGTGGGAAGGCGCAGCTCCACCTCATAGCCGCCGGGCACCTCATACCATTGTCCAACGATGCGGTCTTCATGGCGCAGTGCAGAGAGATCGCGAATGTCGGCGCCAATCTCATAGGCATAGACGAACTCCGCGCCGCGTGGCGAGATCACGTAGCGCTTGAGTTGGTTCTCGCGCGTCACCAGGGAGATCTGCAGGAAGTCGTTGCGATGCACACTCAGGCTTTCTTCGCTGCGGTAGACGAGTTTGTCATCGACGACTTTCAGATAGGCATACAGCGAACGGTTGTACTCGCCGACCAGCAGCTTGAAGTTGAGCGATTCGTCGTAGTGATAATAGCGGGCAAAGGGGCCGCGTGGATTCAGTGGCGTGCCGATCGAGTCGGCCTTGCCATAGGACAACTCGTAGCCCTGATAGTCCTGCCAGTCCACCAATGTACTGTCGTCGAGCGAGAGCGGATAGAACACCGGGTAAACGTAGAGGTCGGCGCTGCGTCGCGCGCGCCCGTAGCTGCCTTCATCGAACAGTTCGGGGCGCTCGTTCAAGGCTGTTGCCAGTGCGCGTGCCGTGCCCAGCACCGTCTGCTCCTGGCCACGGCGCAGGTATTCCTCCATCTCGAGGATGTACTGATAGCCCAGCCACGGAATCACCAGCAGAAAGCTGGACATGAACACCAGCTTGAAGCGGATGCCGAACGGATTTTTAAGGTAGCGAGACATTATTCTTCATGGCTGCCGGACACATTCTGGGGGTTCCAGCGGTAACCCATGCCGTAAACCGTCTCGATGCAGTCGAACGCTTCATCCACCTGAATGAACTTCCTGCGGATTCTCTTCACGTGTGAGGTAATGGTGCTGCCATCCACGAAGATTTTTGACTCCTGCATCAACACCTGCCGGCTCTTCACGTGACCGGGAAACTTCACCAGTGCGTGCACCATCCAGAACTCCGTGACGGTGAGCGGCACGGGAATATTTTTCCATTGAATCGTAAGCCGCCCGATGTCGAGGGTGAGATCGTCGCGCTGCAGCAGATTCTCAGGGGACGTGGGCTGATCCAGCACATCGAGCCGACGAAACAGGGCGGCGATGCGGGCGGAGAGATGCGGAAGGCTGATGTCCTTGGTCAGGTAGTCGTCAGCGCCCATACGCAGACCGCTGACGGTGTCGAAATCATTGTCTCGCGCGGTGAGAAAAATGATCGGCAGCGTGTCCGACATCGAGCGCATCGACTGGCAGAGAGTGAAGCCACCGTCGATCTCGTTTTCGAGACCGATGTCGATGATCGCGAGATTGGGCAGACGAATATCGAACGAGCGCATGGCGTCTTTACGGTTGGCGTAGGTCTGCACCTCGTAACCCTGCTTGCGCAACACGTCTGCATAATTCTCACGGAGGGCGGCCTCGTCCTCCACAATTGCGATTCTTCTTGCCATATACACCGTCACGCCTCCGGACTCACTTTCAGCTCTACACACGGCTTCATTCCGGGCCGACTATACAGCATTTGCCAGGCAAAGGTGAGCCTTCAAGCGCGCCTGTGCCAACGCGAAAATGCTGCCCTGATTCTGCCATATTTAGTCAGCGCATCGCCCTGATCGAACCGGAACTTACAATGCATAATTCGGACTAACAACGTAGATGTAAACTGCGTTCATGGGAGGAGTTGTGCATGAGTGGTATCAAACTGGTAATTGGCAACAAGAATTATTCTTCCTGGTCCATGCGTCCCTGGCTGCTTTTGAAAGCCTTCGATATCCCGTTCGAAGAAATCAACATTGCCCTGTACCAGAATAATACGGCCGAAAAACTCGGGCCCTACTCGCCGTCGCTCAAGGTCCCTGCACTGCTGCATAACGAGACGACCGTGTGGGATTCACTGGCCATCAGCGAATACATTTCCGAACAGTTGCTGGATGGGCGGGGCTGGCCCGCCAACCCCAAGAAGCGCGCCAGTGCACGTTCGATCTGCGCCGAAATCCATTCCGAATTTCCGAATCTCAAGAAGGAGTGGCCGATGAACTGCAAAGCGTCGGTGACGATGCCGGTTTCCGATAGAATCGAAGACGAGATCGCGCGTATCGATGCCATCTGGAGTTGCTGCCGCCGCAAGCACGGCGTGGGGGGAGACTATCTGTTCGGACGCTTCTCCATCGCCGACGCGATGTACGCGCCAATGGCGATCTGCTTCCGCGCGTATGGCGCCAAGCTGAGCATGGAGGCCCAGCGTTATGCAAACACGCTGCTCGCCAACCCCCATGTGCAGGAGTGGGTCAGACAGGGTCGCGAGGAGCTGGAATCAATGCCGCTGGGCAATGTCGGCAATATGTAGCCCTAACCCCCGTGGGAGCGGGCCTTGCCCGCGATGGCTTTTGCGCGCATTGATGGCCACTAAAACCCATCGCGGGCAAGGCCCGCTCCCACACGGTTATGGGTTATACAGGCGCAGTGCGCCCCGGCAACACCGGCCGCAGCTTCGCGGCCATTTCCCGCAGGCTACGCTCAGTCTCTTGCCAGTCGATACAGGCATCGGTCACCGATACGCCGTATTTCAGCTGTGACAAATCCTTGGGGATCGACTGGTTGCCAAAATGCAGGTTGCTCTCGAGCATCACCCCGATGATGGACTGATTGCCTTCCAGAATCTGATGCGCCACGTCCTTGAGCACCAGTGATTGCACAGCCGGATCCTTGTTGGAATTGGCGTGACTGCAGTCGATCATGATGTTGCTGCTGACCTTGCCCTTCTTGAGCGCCGCCTCGCACTGCGCCACATGCACCGAGTCATAGTTCGGCCCGGCACTGCCTCCGCGCAGCACGACGTGCGCATAGCGGTTGCCTTTGGTGGTGACCACCGAGACCTGCCCCTTGCTGTTGATGCCGAGGAAGCGGTGCGGGCTGCTGACTGACTGCATGGCGTTGATCGCCACAGTCAAGCCTCCGTCCGTGCCATTCTTGAAACCTACCGGAGAGGACAGCCCACTGGACATCTCACGATGCGTCTGCGACTCGGTGGTCCTGGCACCAATGGCTGACCAGGCAATGATGTCCTGCAGGTACTGGGGAGAAATCGGATCCAGCGCCTCAGTGGACGTGGGCAGACCGAGCCCGGCAATGTCGAGCAACAATTTGCGGCCCTTGCGCAGGCCCTCTTCAATTTTGAACGTGTCGTCCATGTACGGATCGTTGATCAATCCCTTCCAGCCCACTGAGGTGCGAGGCTTCTCGAAGTAGACTCGCATCACCAGATACAGCGTGTCCTTCACTTCTTCCGCGAGCACCTTGAGACGCTGAGCGTACTCCATCGCGGCATCGACGTCGTGAATGGAACAGGGTCCGACCACGACGAACAGTCGTTTGTCCTTGCGATCCAGAATATTGAATATCGTCTCCCGTGCACTGCGCACGGATTGCAGTGCCGCACCAGTCAGAGGCAGCTCGCTCTTGAGTTGTTCGGGGGTTATCAGCGGCTCGTTGGAGGCAATGTTCTGATCGTCGATACTTTCGTTGTACATTTGGTTACTCTAAAAAATTCGGAGGTTCTGTTTACTCTGTGGGAGCGGGCCTGCCCGCGATGGTTTTTGCGGGTGTTGATGCACGCAAAAAAAAGCATCGCGGGCAGGCCCGCTCCCACAGGGGTGTTTTAGACTCGGCGGTACAGTTCGCGGCCGGTCTGATTGTAGGTTTCCGCCATCTCTTCCATGCCGGTCTGCAGCGCGCTGTCGACGTTGTCGAGCTCTTTCTGCGCGGCGTAGTCACGCACTTCCTGACTGATTTTCATCGAGCAGAACTTCGGGCCGCACATGGAACAGAAGTGCGCCACTTTGCCGGATTGTTTCGGCAGCGTCTCGTCATGGAAACTGCGCGCGGTTTCCGGGTCGAGTCCGAGATTAAACTGATCTTCCCAGCGGAATTCGAAGCGTGCCTTCGAGAGCGCGTTGTCACGCAATTGTGCGCCCGGATGGCCCTTCGCGAGATCGGCTGCATGCGCGGCGATCTTGTAGGCCATCAGACCATCTTTCACGTCCTGCTTGTTGGGCAGGCCAAGATGTTCCTTCGGGGTCACGTAGCACAGCATGGCGCAGCCGAACCAGCCGATCATCGCGGCACCGATGCCGGAAGTAATGTGGTCGTAGCCAGGGGCGATGTCGGTGGTCAATGGCCCGAGCGTGTAGAACGGCGCCTCGTCACACACCGCCAGCTGGCGCTCCATGTTCTCTTTGATCATGTGCATCGGCACGTGGCCGGGGCCTTCGATCATGCACTGCACGTCGTGCTTCCACGCAATCTTGGTCAATTCGCCGAGTGTCTCCAGCTCGCCGAACTGCGCCTCGTCGTTGGCATCCGCAATCGAACCCGGACGCAGACCATCGCCGAGTGAGAAGGATACGTCGTATGCCTTCATGATCTCGCAGATGTCTTCGAAGTGGGTGTAGAGGAAATTCTCTTTGTGGTGCGCGAGGCACCATTTCGCCATGATGGAGCCGCCACGGGAGACGATGCCAGTCACGCGCTTGGCGGTCAGCGGCACATAGCGCAACAGCACGCCGGCGTGAATCGTGAAGTAGTCGACGCCCTGCTCCGCCTGCTCGATCAGCGTGTCACGGAAAATTTCCCAGGTCAGATCCTCGGCGATGCCATCCACTTTTTCCAACGCCTGATAGATCGGCACGGTGCCGATTGGCAGCATGGAATTGCGAATGATCCACTCGCGGGTCTCGTGAATATTTTTGCCGGTGGAAAGATCCATAACGGTGTCGGCACCCCAGCGGGCGGACCAGGTCAGCTTCTCGACTTCTTCTTCGATGGACGAGGTCAGCGCAGAGTTGCCGATGTTGGAGTTGACCTTCACCAGGAAGTTGCGGCCGATAATCATCGGCTCTACCTCGGGGTGGTTGATATTGAGCGGGATGATCGCACGGCCACGGGCAACTTCGGAACGCACGAACTCCGGCGTGATCTCCTTCGGGATCGCGGCCCCAAAGGATTCGCCACGATGTTGGGCACTCAGCGCGGCCTGCTCACGGGCCTGCATGTAGCTCATGTTTTCGCGGATGGCGATGTATTCCATTTCCGGCGTGATAATGCCCTGCCGCGCATAGTGCAACTGTGTAACGTTGCGACCAGCCTTGGCGCGGCGTGGCGCACGCAAATGCTCGAAACGCAGGTGTTCGGTGCGCAGATCGCTCTGACGCTGACGGCCATAGGTAGAGGTGACGCCTGGCAGCACTTCGGTGTCGCCGCGCTCATCGATCCAGGCCGCGCGAATCGGGGCGAGGCCGGCACGCAGGTCGATCTTTGCCGCAGGGTCGGAATAGACACCTGAGGTGTCATAGACGCGAATCGGCGCGTTCGGCTCGCGGCCTTTCTCGGTCAACGTGTCGGAAAGCACGATTTCCCGCATCGGCACCAGCAGATCGGGGCGACTCCCTTGTACATATACTTTGCTGGAACTGCCAAAGCGATAAGTGGTGGTGTCGTCCAAACGGGTGATCTTGTCGAGAAACTGCTCTGCATTGGCGCTCATGGTCTATCCTGTATTCGTGGGGCGAGTCGGGCTGCATTATGCCTCAATCGTCCGAGAATTGTTACCGCACAGGCCGCCGCACGCGCAAGGGAATTTACAGAAAAAGGAACCGAATCAGGGTTGTGCTGCGTATACGAGGGGCCTGTAAGGAATTAATGCGTTGCGGCCTCCCAAGGGCCGGGCGCTTTGAGGATCACCCGGTTTGTCACCTTTGGTGACCCTGTGTAGAATGCCGCCTAGCCGAAGTGCCAGAAAAGTGCCAAAAATGCACCACAGAAGCACCACAGACAGCAGCTCCACATTTCCTCGCAAGCACCTAAACTACCGTTTTCTATCTTGGAAGGTTTCACACTATGGGACGATTTACTCAACGCCTCGGGCTTTTGCTTTGCCTGTCTGTCGGCTCCACGCCGGTACTCGCCGATGATCTGGTGAGCATCCTCGATCTGGCCATGCAGAACGATCCCACCCTGAAGCAGGCAGAGGCTCAGTACCAGTCACGCCATACCTTGCTGGAGCAGGGCCGGGCGCTGCTGATGCCAAGCGTGGCATTGCAGGGCTCCACCACTCGACAAACCACCGGACTGGCCGGCCAGATGAGCTTCCGACCCGGCCAGAACTCGCACGGGTACCGCTTGAACCTGACCCAGGCACTGTTCAACCTGTCCGCCTGGTACAGCTACCAGAGCGCCAAGCAGTCTGATCAGGCTGGCGCGATTGCCTATGCCGCCCAGGAACAAAACCTGATCATTCGCGTCGCCACCGCCTACTTCAATGTCCTGCGCGCCCTCGACGATCTCGACACCCGTCGTCAGGAAGAAGAGGCGGCGCAGCGCCAGTTCGAGCAGACTCGTCAGCGCGAAGAAGTCGGCCTGATCGCCATCACCGAAGTGTACGAAAGCCAGGCCGCTTATGACCTATCCCGCAACAACACCATCATCGCGGAAGACACCCTGTCCAGCCGTTACGAGGCGCTGGAGGCGATCACCGGGCAGCCACACCCGAACGTCGAAGTGCTGCGCGAGGATTTCCCGATCGTGAATCCGGAAGGCACCATGGAGTCCTGGACCCAGCAGGCGATGGACAGCAATCTGGCGCTCACCGCCGCCCGCTACAACCTGGAAGCCCAGCGCATCAACCTCAAGGCGCGCAAGGCGGATCACCTGCCGACTATCGCGCTGCAGGGCGGCTATAACCACAACGTCACGGCGGGCAGCCAGTCCGCGGACGGCACCTCTCGTTTTGCGGGTGCCATCGACGGCACCACTTTGGCAGTGTCGATAAACATCCCTCTGTATACCGGTGGCGGTGTGCAGGCTCGACGCCGCGCGGCGGAGTACGATGTGGTGGCGCAGCAGGAGGCGCTGAATCTGACGCGTCGCCAGACAACTCAGGATGTGCGCAACATTTTCCGTCGTGTGAACACGGACGTGCTGGTGATCTCCCAGCGCCAGCAGGCGATCACGTCGGCGCAGAGTGCGCTGGAGGCGATCGAAGTTGGTTACGAGGTGGGGACGCGCAATATTGTGGATGTGCTGCAGGCGAGGCAGCAGTTGTTCGTGGCATTGCGGAATTATTCGGATGCGAAGTACAACTACGTGATCGATACACTGACGTTGAAGCAGCAGACTGGCCTTCTGACGCCGCAAGACATCCTTGACCTGAACCAGTGGCTTGAGACTGAGCCAGTCACGGCTCCTTAAGCACTCAACTTATTGGTTGTTGATCAGCGCGGCCGGTAGGTGTGAATCCATCGGCCGCGGTGCTTTGTACATCAGTGGTTGGGGCAGCGCGATGGTGCGAGTGGCGGTGACACGCCGTGAACCCATCCCTGGGGGCTCGCTTTCGCCATCCATGGCTCAAGACGGTCACCGCCACTCGCACCACCACACTGCTTCCGCGACTCCGTGCCACGTCTGGCAGTCGAAGTTTTTACCCTTCGGCCGTGCTGATCAATAACCTCCGATTAACTCAAACCTGATGACTCAGTCCAGCACAGACCACTGTGGTTGAAGTTCTGCGGAAGACACACCTGCCGACGACCCCATTACCCGTAGCTGGCTCGGTGCTGCCGGGAGAGAGCTGGAATTTGCCACCTTCATGAGTTCGCACAGTTCTTCGGGAGTGGGGTGCCGGGGCGGGCAGTGGTGACCGTTGAGCGCCATGGATGGCGCGATCGAGCCCTACAGGGATGTATTCACGGGCGTGTCACCACTGCCCGCCCCGGCACCTCGCTCCAACCACTGAGACAACAAACCCCAAGCATGCTCGCGCACATCAACAGGCCAGGCCTCAGTCTCGCGCTGAAATCCAGCCGCATCGGCCGCGAACAGCGCCCGGGACGCTTCTTCGAACCCCGGCAGGGAACTCGCCACTATCGAGATGAATCGATAGGCGGCATTTTGCGCGGCGCGCTGCCGATCCTTGTCGGCACCCTCCCGACGAGCACTCTCCACCAACTTGCGCAGGGCCACCGACGCTCCACCCGGTTGCGTCTTCAGCCACTCCCAGTGTCTTGGCAGCAGCGTGACCTCGCGGGCCACCACGCCGAGGCGTGGTCGTCCGGGACCACTCGGGGCGGATCTTTCGTCTTCGATAACTTCCTCCGGCGCAACCGCCGCTTCCTGCAAACGGCCTGCAACCTCGGTGGCCGAGCCACGGAAATCCACTTCAATCTGCTCGCTGGTCGCGGCGTTCAGAAGCAGCAGCGTGGCATCTGCCGTCGTGTTCAGGTATTGCCTGCACGCCACGGCTACATCATGCAGATCGCCTGTCGCGATGCGGGTATAACCGTGAAAGGCGATGGCGGGAGTTCTGGTGTGCCAGTTCATCATTCTCAATCCTTGTTCCGACTTGCAATAATATGAGCGTTAAATTTACCCGGATAATATTCGCGCGTCAATATTACCCGGGTAATATTTATTTCCCATTACCGCAGACATCGAGTCTCACGAGGTGAAACGCTCGCGGAGGTAGACGCAGCGAATTGCCTCGGCTATTCTCGGTCTACAGCTGTTCCGGAAGAAATGAGAACAGGGTCACAAAAAACAAGAAAAACAGGTGAATAACCAGTGTCTCTGCGCCGTCATGTCATGGTCAGGAATCTGCTGCTCGCGGCAGCCGTTTTAGCGATTTTCGTTACTGCCTGGGTCCAGAATCCCAAGTTGTCGGCCGCGCCTTTTGTCACTCGGGACAGCGCCCCGAGTACCCTCGAACTCTCGCCCAGCTCCCCCTTCGTCAACAGCTTCGCCTCGTCGGACACCGATGACTATGTGCACTCGGCCGCGCTGGCGCAGCTATCGGAAAATACGCTGATCTCCGTGTGGTTTGCAGGCTCAAGAGAAGGCGCGCGTGATGTGCAGATCCGCAGCGCCCGTTTTGACATCGCCAGCGAAAAGTGGGACCGCGAGGAAGTGCTGGCCACACGGGAATCCACCCAGGAAGGAGGTGATCGCTATATCCGCAAGCTCGGCAATCCGGTGATTGCGCTGGCGCCCGATCAGCGCCTGTGGTTGTTCTATGTCGCTGTATCGGTCGGCGGCTGGGGTGGCAGTTCGATCAATGCGATGGTCTCCGAGGACATGGGGAAAAGCTGGTCCGAGCCCTGGTCGCTGGTCACCTCGCCCTTCTTCAATATCAGCACGCTGGTGCGCAGCGCGCCGGTCTTCCACGCCGACGGCTCGATCGGCCTGCCGGTTTACCACGAATTCATCGGCAAATTTGCCGAGTACTTGCTGCTTTCCCCCGACGGCAAGGTCATCGACAAGATTCGCATCAGCCGCGGCAATCACTCGCTGCAGCCATCGGTGGTGCCAACCGGCCCGCAAAGCGCCGTGGCGATGATGCGCTATGCCGGCACCGAACATCACCGCGTACTGGCAAGCACCACTGAAGACGCCGGTCGCACGTGGAGCACGCCGGTGCCGCTGGAGCCTTTCAATCCCAACTCATCTCTTGCCGCAGCGCTGACCCATCGCAACACGTTGCTGGTGGCATTGAACAACCTGCGGGAAGGACGCTTCCGGCTCAGCCTCTATGAGACCGATCTGAAGATGGAGAAGTGGGACCTGCTGATCGATCTGGACGAGTCACCAGACCCGGAAGGCGCGCCGATGTCGGAGACGCGCTTCACGCCCGAGCTTCGCGAACAGTTCATCGCCTCCAGCGGCAGGGAAAGGAATGGCCTGGTGGACAGCTTCATGACGCAGATCGATGAGCGCATGTGCCGCAAGAGCGGTTGCGAATTCGAGTACGAATATCCCTACCTGGTGCACACGCAAGAAGGAATCTTTCATCTGGTCTATTCGTGGAACAACAGCTTCATCAAGCATGTCAGTTTCACGGAAGACTGGCTGGAGTCCCGGCTTTGACAGGGATCGATACGCTGGCGGTGCCCTGGTCCACGCTGTGGCAGCCGACTCTTACCTTCGTGACCCTGCTGTTTCTCGTGCTGCCCTCACAGCGCCTGGCACGCGGCTGGCAACTGGCGATGCTGGCGGGGCTGAGCGCGCTGGCCCTGCTGCCTATCGATGGCATCGCGCTGGCGATCTACTTGCGTAGTGTGATTGATGACCTCGCCATTACCACCGTCATGGTGCTGAGCCTCGCCACGCTCGTGCGTCTCAATCTGCTGACTGCGCCGCCAAGGCTGCAGCAGACCGAACTGCTGTGCCTCTTCGCGGCCCTGGCCCTGCTTCTCTACCCCGCCTCGCTCGGGCTGACCTACTTCGACCCTTACCGGCTTGGCTATGCGCCGCGACCGCTGCTGATCGTGATGGGGCTGCTGACGCTGGTGCTGCTGTGGCGGCGCAACCTGATCGGTGTGTTGCTGTTCAGCATTGCCACGCTGGCCTTCAGCCTGGAGCTGAAGCAGTCGGAGAACTACTGGGACTACCTGATCGATCCGGGCCTGGGAACTTGGGCCATCATCGTCTTGCTGATGCGCTCGGGCCTGCCCGTCATTGCCGCACGTTATCGTAAAGCATGAAGCGCGAGGTCTCGTAGAGGCCGCGCGCCAGCGTCAGCAGGCGCTGATATTCCTCGGGGTGCTGGTCGGCGACGTTCTCCAGCGGTTGCGGCGATGCGAGATCGTGCATGGACGGCGCACTGCCGTCGTGATTCATTTGCACCAGAAAGTCCTTGGTCACCGCGCCGATCAGGGGGAAGGTCCCCTCTCTCAGCACCACCGGCACCACCCGTTCGCCTTCCGGCGCAGGCTGCTGCAGGTCGCGGCCCATGGTGCGCGTCGTGTATTCGATACCCAGCAGCCCCGCCACCGTCGGCAGCAGATCCGCCAGCCCCACTGCCTCGTCGAACTCGCGCGGCGCCAGCAGCCCCGGCGCGAAGATCATCATCGGCACGTGATTGCTCTCCAGACCCAGCTGCTCAAACGCGGGCGGCATGTGCGGAAGCTGGGAGATGCGCGTGTTGTGGTCGCCATACAGCACGAAGATGGTGTTGTCGTAGTAGCCTCCCGCCTTGGCCATCTCCAGGAAACGGCCGATGTTGAAGTCCAGCAGGCGCACGGCGTTGTATTGCTCGACGCTGCGGGAACCGAACTCCTGCACCTCCTCCAGAGACAGATTGGAGATTTCGAAGCCGTCGTTGTCTTCGGGAATGGTGAAGGGGCGGTGGTTTCCTGCGGTCTGGATGTAGGCAAAGAACGGTTTGTCCGCGGGCAGGGCGCGCAGAATCTCGTCGCTCTCTTTGAATAGATTCAGGTCGGAGATGCCCCAGACATCGGCATTTTGCGATTTCCAGTACCCCTCCTCATACAGTGTCACATTGTCGATGCTCTGCATGATCAGGCCATTGATGTTGGCCCATCCGGCACTGCCCCCGACCATGTAGAGCTTCTCGTATCCGGCCAGGTCGTTGATCAGCGTGTGCTGACGAATGATGAAAGGGTTGCGGCTGGCGGTCTCCTGCCGGGTGACGTCCGGAATACCGGTGATGCTGGCCCACACTGTCTTGGCTGTGCCCGTGACCGGCACGTAGAAGTGTTTGAAGAACCAGCTCTGGGTGGCGAGTTGATCCAGATTCGGTGTCGGGTTCAGTGGATTGCCGTAGGCTCCAACGGCACTGGCGCCGAGGGATTCCAGCATGATGAAGATGACGTTCGGCGGCCGCACGGCTTTGCCAGGACTAGTGCCAGGAGCGGCTCCAGGACTGGTGTCAGTTGACAATCGATGCGGCTGCACGCCCACGCGCCGTTCGAAATTCGGTTCAGCCGCGCTGGCCACAATCCCGAAATATCGACTGACGGCCGGATAGTGGTCCGCAAGCACCTGCGCATCAAAGGTGTCTTCCTCCACATGCCAGGTGTCGTAGAGGAACAGCACGGGATTCAGCCCCAGCGCCCCGATCTGGCTGTCACCGGAGGCAAAGGCATCGCTCCAGCGCAACGGCACCGGATTCTCGATATTGATGTTGGTGTAGCGCCCGAGCAGCCCCAGCAATACCACTACCGTCAACGCGGCACCGCCCGCCCAGGCAGAACGGCGCGTCACTGGCGGAAGTGGCCGATCCAGCGTGACTCGCTCAAGCCAAAACATTGCGGCGAGGCTGACTGCAACGGTCGCACACCAGCCCAGCGTGATCCACACCACCGGATAGGTCTGCCAGATCATGTCGGTGGAGATCTGCGCATCCGCCGCAAAGCGGAAGGCCGAGGCATTCAGGCGCACGCCCAGATAAGCGAAATGCCCGAAGTCGAAGATGTAGATCAGGATGAGCAGGGGGAACAGCACCGCCACATAGCCGCGAATGGCCCGGCGCACCCCGGCGGCGAAGCGCGTGCGCAGCTGTGGCAGCAGCAACAAGACGGCGATGGGAAGCATCAACAGCAGTGCCAGACGCATGTCGAAGCGCAGGCCGACGCCGATGCTGGCCCACACGGCCTCGGGATTCTGCTGCGCCTCGACTCCCGAGAAGCCCACGAAAAACACCATGCGCAGCAGCGCCAGCAACACGAACAGAACAGCGACACCCCCGGCGAAGAACCCCAGGCGGCGCGATTGCAGAAAACTCATACAGCCTCTCTTGTTTTTATTATGTGCTATTGCGAGGACTAGCCAATCCCGCGATTGCTGGCCCCCACCGCATCTGCTCTGACTTTGCGCCCAGCGTCCGCAGACACCGACCAGCCCTGCAGGTTTTCCCGCACCAGCGCGGCCAGCGCCTCGATGTGCTGCGGCCGATCGTTGAGCGCCGTGATGTATTCATAGCGCTCGCCACCAGCGTGCAGGAAGTACTCCTTGTTCTCTTCGCCAATCTCCTCGATGGTTTCGAGGCAATCCGCCGCGAAGCCCGGGCAGAACACCTGCACCGACTTCACGCCCTGTGCGGGAAAGCCCTTTAGCGTGGCGTCGGTGTAGGGTTGTATCCACTCCTCACGCCCGAAGCGCGACTGGAAGGACGTCATGTACTCCCCCTCCGCGAGCCCCAGCCGCTCGGCAATCAGCCGCGAGGTCTTGTAGCACTCACAATGGTAGGGATCGCCATTAAGCAGATAACTCAGGGGCACGCCGTGATAGGAGAACAGTAATTTGTCGGCACGGCCATGCTGCGCCCAGTGCTCCTCGATGCGCTGTGCCGCCGCCGCAATGTAAGGCGCGAAGTCGTGATAATGCGAGATGAAACGCAGGTCTGGAATCCAGCGCCGCTTTACAAAATCGGCACTCAGCGCATCGAAGGTGGATGCCGCCGTGGCGCCGGAATATTGCGGATACAGCGGCAGCACCAGGAGCTTGCGCACGCCACGCTGGAACATCGATTCCATCACCGACTCCAGAGAAGGATTCCCATAACGCATCGCGAAATCCACGATCACATCGCTGCCACCCGCGTCATTGAACGCATTGGCATCCAGCGCCTTCTGCAGCGCCTGTGCCTGATTGCGCGTGTGATAGAGCAGCGGCGAACCTGCCGGGGTAAACACACTCGCATACGCCTTCGCCGAACGCCGCGGCCGCGTGCGCAGGATGATGCCGTTGAGTATCAGCCACCACAGTGGTCGCGGGACTTCGACGACACGCGGGTCCCACAGAAACTGCTTCAGATATTTGCGCAGTGCCGGAGTGGTCGGTGCATCCGGCGTTCCCAGATTACTGATCAATACGCCTATCTTGTCCGCCTGTTGATGAGAGAACCGGGGGCTGCCTTTGAATTTCATGCGTTTCCTTCTACGGTGATACTGGTGGCTATAGTGTCTGGTGCGCGAGCACTACGCCCTTGTACGTCAATCGAACAGAGTGAGATCAATCGCATCGGCCATCGCCTTGTAACCTTCGTCGTTCGGATGCAGTTTGTCGACGGTATAGGATGGCACCATCTGCGAGATTTGCGAGGGATCACGGGCCGGAATCTCGAAGTCGATCACGCCATCGAACTCGCCGCTGGTGCGAATCCATGCGTTGACTGCCTGCCGTTTCTGCTCGCCTTCCTCGGTGTAATACGCGGCCCCCTCATAAGGCGTCAACGTGGCACCTATGATCTTGATGCCGCGCGCATGGGCACGGGTAATGATCTGCCGGTAACCGGCGATGATTTCATCGGGTGTCACTTCTTCACCGGGAAACATGTTCGCCATGCCGATGTCATTGATGCCTTCCAGCAACACGATGTGGCTGACACTGCTGAGGGCGAGCACGTCGCGCTCGAAGCGCACCTGCAGATTTTCACCGAAGCGCGGCGAGTTTTCCTGCAGCACGCGATTGCCGCTGATGCCGGCATTGACCACGGCGAAGTCTGGCTCATTGTCGGTGCCGAGCAAACGTCTGGCGAGATAATTCGGCCAGCGGTTATTCAGATTGGCGTTGGAGCCAACGCCGTCGGTGATGGAGTCGCCGAGCGTGACGATAGCGGTGATGTCATCCTGCCGGCCAACGTCGACTGCGGTCAGATAATTCCAAACGGGAATTTCGGTGGGCGCGGTCAGCTGCTCACTCATGCTGGCATCGCCCGCCGCGACATAGCTGGTCTGCGCTGCTGCGAGATGCGTGGTGACTGTGCCGCTGGGCTGCGGCAGATACAGGCTGACGGCAAGGTTGCTCAACGGTGGCACCGTGAACGCGACCGGGTCGCTGAAGACCAGCCCTCCGCGGGCAATGGTCACACTTTCTTCACCGCCGAAGGTCAGCGTGGTCAACGTCTCGGGCACCACCCCGCTGCCCTGCGCCTGCAGCGCGATCGTCGCCGCACCTATCTGCAGGCGCTTGTTACCGTGAGTATTGGAGAGACGCACGCGCACCGTGTTGCCGCCAATGCTGGTATGCAGAACCAACCGCAAGGTCTGGTCGGTGAAGGCGTCGGTCACCGCCTCGGGGGGCAGCATGCCGGGTGGCAAGGAACTGGGGCTGGCCGACCAGGTCGTCACCCAGTGCAGATTCTCTGACGCCAGGGCCGAGGAGCCCTGTGCGCGCAGCGCTGTTGTCGGCATGCCCAGAATGAACGCGCCAGCGGTGACGCTCAGCAGCAACGTCAGTGCCAGCGAGCCGATCCGGCGCCGCAGCGCCCCGAAGTTTGCGTTGCCTTGCTTGTTATTGTTGTTATGGCGTAGCGAAAACATAAGGGAACCCCCTGGTTAGCGTGTGAGGCGAAAGTAAACCACATCCCGGCAAGAAGCAATCTTGCCCGGAGCGCTTGCGGCGCGGGCCTTGCCAGCCCTTTGCCTGCTCTCTGCGAGCTCTCTGCCAGTTCTGCGCTAGGTCTCTGCCAGGTCTTTGCTAGGTCGCACCAAACAGCTTGCTGCGAAACGCGAAGAACACCGCGCCCAGCAGACACAGGGCGCTCCACAGGTAATCCAGCTTCAGCGGCTCGCGCAGATAGAAAAGCGCGAACGGGACGAACACGGTCAAGGTGATCGCCTCCTGCATGATCTTCAGCTGACCAATCGAAAGCACGGTGTAACCGACACGGTTGGCCGGCACCTGCAGCAAGTACTCAAACAGTGCAATGCCCCAGCTGATCAGCGCCGCGATGATCCAGGGCTTCTGGCTCAGATCCTTGAGATGGGCATACCAGGCAAAGGTCATGAAGACATTGCTGAGGGTGAGCAACGAAATGCTGAAAAGAATCGGATGTGTCATGACTTCAAATTCCTCCCCCGCCCGCTTGGCAGCGGCGGCAACAAGTCCTGCAGTACCTGCGCCAGCGCTTCGAGCGTGCGCTGACGCTCGGCATCCCAGCTCAAGGCGTCAAAAGGTTTGGCGGTTTCGCAGAGTGCTGACCACGACGGGTACTCACGCGCCCGGCGCAGGATGGCGGGGACATCGCCCTTCCAGTTGACCGGAGCGGGAGGCGGCACCACCGCAATCTGCGCAACCGCGCCATGGCCACGCGCCTCCAGTGCCTGCAGCAGGAACAGCTGACGGGTCACCAGCACCTGCAGGATGGTGTCATCGACGCGCAGGAAACGACTGCCGGTCACGCTGCCCAGAATCTTCTGCCGCAAGGCGCCGCCGAGACGACGTCCGAAGCGCCGCGCGGTCTGCAGGCCACCGCCCAGCAACGCGCCGATCGCGGCGGCAGCTCCCAGCGTGGTGCCGCCCAGCATCAGATCGACACCAAACCCGGCTGCGGCACCCGCCGCTGCACCGCCACTGAGCGATATCCCCAATGCCGTCAGCGTCCCCGGCGCAAACAAGTCATCGCGCCAGCGCCCCTCGATCAGAGGCAGGCTGCCTGCCTCGACGTCGTCGCGATTGAAGCGATACAAGCCAAGCAGTGCATCGACGCAAGCCTGCTCGCGGTCGCGCATCCGGCGATTGAATTCCGCCAGCGCCTCGGCCAGCACTCCCTGTTCCTCGGCCCGCTCGACGCGAGCGCGGCACGCGGCCGCATCGATCAGCAGTTCAGCGACCAGTTGCGTGGCGGCCAGCCGCCGTTCTCGCGCCTCCTGCTCGTGACCGGCCGCCAACCGCAGCAGCGCCTCGCCGCGCTTATCCAGCAGCGTCGCCAGTTTCTCGTAGAAGATGCGCTCGCCCTCGCTGGCAGGGGCCACGGTATCGAAGCTCACCTGAACGTGTAGACCGAGCCGCGCCAGTGCGTCGCGCCAGGCCCGTTCGTCGGCGCGCGGGTCGCGCACGAAATTGAGCAGCGGCAGGATGGGCACGGCACAGTTGGCGAGGATTTCCAGCTCGTCGCGATACTTGGCCAGCACCGGGTCGCGGGCGTCGATCACGTAGATGGCCGCGTCGCTCTGCAGCGTCTGCCGCAGCACCTTGGCCTCTTGTTCGAAGCGCCCGGCGGCGGCCGGAGACTGCAGGAACTGCGCGACCCGGGCCGGACCGTCGAGACGTCGGCCACCGCCGGCCGCCTGAGCATCCAGCACCTCCAGGAGGGCGATGGCGTCCTCCATGCCCGGCGTATCGTAGAGCTCCACAATCAGCTCGCGCCCCAGATTCAGGCGGGCGCCCTCCACATGGCGCGTGGTGCTCGGACGCGGGGAGACTTCGCCGAAGCCCGCATCGCGCGTCAAGGTCCGCAGCAAGGAGGTCTTGCCAGTATTGGTGTGTCCGACTACGGCGATGCGCAAGGGATTAGTCATGTTGAATCAGCCAGGCGTAAGCCGCGCTCTCTGTTGTCATCACCCGCTCCGGCCCGAGGCCGATGGCGGCCAGACTGTCGCGCCAGGTCAGTTCACGATTCCACGCAGCGGTGACATCTTCGGCGCTGTCCGGGCTCACCAGCCAGACGCGCAACTCGCCCGCGTAATGCGACACCTCCACTATCCATCCCAGCGTGCCGCGATCTGGCGAGAGCCGCACGTCGCAGGCCAGCAGCAGTTTGGCGGGCGCATGCGAAGCCAGCTGGGCCAGTGTCGAGCGGCGCTGCTCGCGGCTCTCCACCACCTCGGTCACGGCGTATCCGCCACCCGCAACCGTGCGCGGAGTCGCCAGCCGAGCGGGCGGCCACAGCAGGTCTCTGCCCAGTTCCAGACCCAGCAGCACCGCGTCGTGATTACGCACACGATGAATGGCGGCCACCTGCGTGGGTTGCGGCAAGGCAGGCGCCGCATCCACCACGCCGGGCGATTCTGGAGAGGCACTGTGCCTGAGCAGTTCGGTATAACCGGGCAAGCGGATGTCCAGAGCCAACCCCGCGCGCAGCTGCCAGAGGCGCACGGCGGCGAACATCCACACGAGCAGGCGGGGCAGGAGTGCGTAGACGAGCAAGCCGCCCACCAGCCACGAAGACCAGGCACGCCGCTCTGCTTCCGACTGGCTTGCGAAGCTGGCGCTGGCATCCACGGTGAGGTCTGCAGACAGACTCGCTGCCGAGTCCGTGGCAACCACAGCGGACGACGCATCATTCTGGGTTGCCGCCAGTGCCGCCGTCACCATCTCGGCATCCGGCACGACAAATCCGAGACTCGCAGGCAGCGCGGCAATGTTCTGCACCAGGCCTGCAATGTCCTCCGGTTTAAGGATGGTCGTCTCCAGAACGAAACTGTAGCTGCGCAGACTCAGTGCCAGCAGCATCGCCACCAGGCACGCCGCTATCATCAATAACCAGAGCGTGTGGGTGATGAAGCCAAGCCACCAGCGCTCCAGCCCCGAGCGGCTGCTCATCGTCGCGAGCGCACGCACGACCGCAACCTCCGCTGCATGGTTCGACTTTCCTCCGAAGCGCGGCGCATGGCTCATCAACCACATCCACAATTCGCCTGGCACGCCAGCACCGACCCGCCCCGCCAGCAGCGACGACACGATCCAGAGCAACAATGCGACCACCGGCATGCCGATCAGTCCGAGCAATGTCCAGGTGACATTGACAGCGCGCTCCCCGGCCCCGAAAAAGCCCAGCGCGGCGCTGAAGCCACTCACCACCGCGAGCACGCACAGCAGCCCCATCATCACGGCAGCCCGACGGCGCCATGCCAGGGTGGCCTCCAACATGCCGTTGTCACGCGCAATCGTTTCCGCGCGGCGCAACAGCCACGCCTCCTCGCCACCGACAATTGGCAGCGCCACGTCGGCGAGGACTGACGATCGGGAACCACCGACAATGCCGATACCAAGTTCAGCGGCTTCCGCCAGCTCGCGCAGGCGCACGGCCTCGGCGACCCAGCAAGCCTCGAAACGCGACAATGGTACTTCGGGGGGGGCGGTAAGCGGTGCGATCATAAGAAGTTGATCATGTTGAGAAAACAGGCTGGAATTTCATGACGTTTTGGATGATACTCGCGGCGCCTGACGCCGTAAAGGCAAGCTGCTACACTGGCTGCAACGCATTCCACCCCGCCGCGATACAAACCTTTGTGATACAGGGAAGCCGTCATGATCGGTGCAACCATGAACCAACCGGACAACTCGGGCAGCAATCCACAACTGCAGCAGCTCTATGGCCATCTGGACCTGGAGACGCTGGACGACACGCTCTTTCGCAGCCAGTACCGCAACGAGGGCTGGCAACGGGTCTTCGGTGGTCAGGTGCTGGCGCAGGCACTGCTCGCCGCGAGCCGCACGGTCCCGTCGGATCGTCAGCCACACTCACTGCACAGTTACTTTCTGCGCCCTGGCGATATGGACCACCCGATTATTTTCAAGGTGGAGTGTCTGCGCGATGGCAAGAGCTTCAACACCCGCCGGGTATCGGCGATGCAACACGACGAGGTCATCCTGAATCTGGCAGCATCCTTTCAGGTGAGCGAGCCGGGCCTCTCGCACCAATCGGAAATGCCGCAGGTGCCGCCCCCCGAACAATGCCTCACCCGCAAACAGCTGGCGGAAAAATACAGCGCCTCATTACCGGCCGGCATGCTGGAGCGCTTCTCGCGCCCCTTCGCCATCGACCTGCGTCTGGTCGAACCGGAGAACATGCTGGCCCCCGAGAAACGCCCCCCACATCGCAGTGTCTGGCTCAGGCTCAATGACGAGCTGCCGCAGGACTATCCGTGGCACGCGCACATGCTGGCGTATGCGTCGGACATGACCATTCTCGAAACCAGTCTGCGGCCTCATGGCCTCAGTTTGTTCTCCTCGCAACTGCAAGTCGCGAGTCTCGACCATTCCATGTGGTTCCACCGGCCGTTTCGTATCGACGAATGGCTGCTGTACGTGCAGGACAGCCCCGCCAGCGCCGCCGGGCGAGGCTTCAGCCGGGGCAGCATCTACAGACAAAACGGTGAGCTGGTAGTCTCCGTCGCCCAGGAAGGCCTGATAAGAGTCCGCGACGTCTGACACGCACGCTGCCTGCTTACAACCGCTCTCCCTGTGGGAGCGTACCCAGAGGGCATAAAGGCCCCGCCCGCGATCAGCCCTTCCTCAAAGCGAATGAAAAAACCTCTCCGCCCTAGGCAAATACGCATTCTCATAATCCAGCGACAACACCACACTGCTCGACCGCCCGACAATCTCATGCCGCGGCACGAAACCAATCACGCGGGAATCCGCACTGTTGTCGCGATTATCCCCCAGCACAAAAAAGGCGTCGTCCGGCACTCTTACCGGACCGAAATCCGAGAGCCTGCCCCCCTGCCGCATGCGCACCGTGTACTCGCGCTCCGCATCCACCGCATTCGGATGAATACTCTCGCGCAAATCCTCCACTGCATCGCCCTCTTCATTGGTGAGCACCTGACCCGTTGCTTCGTAGCTGAGCTGCTGGCCGTTCACGGACACGATGTCACCGCGCACCTGCACTACATCGCCCGGCACTCCGATCACACGTTTCACGAGTCGCAATTCCGAGACAGCGGAATCAAAGATGATGATGTCGCCGCGTTGGGGTTCTGCGAGGCGCACGAGTGAGTGATGCGTCAGCGGCACGCGCAAGTCATAGGCCATCTTGTTGACGAAGATGCGGTCGCCTTCGATGATCGTCGGCTTCATCGAACCGGTGGGCACGTCGCTCCAGTCTGCCACGGCGCTGCGGAACATCACCATCAGCACCAGAAACAGCGAGAGCCCTTTGAATTCATGCCATAGGCCTGCTGCATGACGGCGAAGTGTGGCCAGTTTTATGGGGTCGATCATGATTGTTCCTCGTCAATAATTTTTACGCAGTCAATTTTTTCAGCGCGGCGACACACGCAGATCGCGCAACAACGTGCCCACACGCAAACAATCTTCATCATGCGCCACGTCGCGCCACGGTTCCTCTTTCGCGCTCTGCATCCACTCGCGCATCGGTGGCAGCGCCAGCAGCCGTTGAGCATACGCGGCAGCCGCAGGCTCCAGTGCCAGACCGTAGGTTTGCACACGAAACGCCACGGGGCAGAAGAAAGCATCCACCGCCGTGAATTTTTCACCGGCCAGGAAGGGACCGCCGAAGCGGGTCAATCCCTCGCTCCACAGTTCGTTGATGCGCGCGATGTCGCGACGCAGCGCATCGCTCTGCTCATGCAGACGAATCTCGACGGCGCAGCTCATCGAACAGCCTTCGCGCAGCGCGCCAAATCCGGAGTGCATCTCCGCTGCCGCAGAACGTGCCCATGCGCGCGTCATGCGCTGCTTCGGCCAGACGATTGTGTACTGCTCGGCCAGAAATTCGGCGATAGCCAGTGAGTCCCAGATTGTGCCGCGCTCTTCTGTATTCTTCGTCCCACCTTCAACGACCAGCGCAGGCACCTTGCCACTGGGCGAGAAGCGACGGAACTCTTCCCAGTTTGAATTCGCGGTGAAAGGCACCAGGCGCTCCTGAAACGGAATTTCCAGGACGCGCATCAGCACCCAGGGGCGCAATGACCAGGAGGAATAGTTTTTGTTGGCGATGTAGAGCGTGAACATAGTCTTCTCTGCGAGCTCTTCAGAAATTTATCTGGTTAGAAATCCACCTGGCGATGCTGAGTCCCTTCGCCTGCGGTGATGAACATCAAGGTGCTCGGTGCATTCACTTTGGCTGTGTGCCACATGCCCTTGGGGACCAGTGCCCAGCCTCCGACTTCGCGCAGCGGCAGCACCTTGTTGCCGGTCTTCTTTTCCAGCACGAGGTCGACGGAGCCGGTGAGCAGAATCACCATCTCGTCGCCACAGGGGTGCATCTCCCACATCGGCCAGTTTTCGCTGAAGCTGTGGGAGGTCACCAGATATTCGTTGTGGAAATTGCCGAGCGAGCCTTCCGCCAGATCCTGCCAGAACGTGCGTCCGACAGGCAGTACCTCGGCCGAGGCGTCAGGGCGCAGGCGCAGATAATTGCTGTGCAGATTGAAAGGGCCTGCTTCACGACTCATCCACGAACTCCCGACTGATGTTTTGCGTCACGCACTGCCGGGCTGAACGCCCGACTTTCCCGCATCATAGCGCCATCCCCCAGGGCCAGCAAGGACGCGCCGGTTGTGGTATTGTCCGGGCAAAATCTGCTCTGTCAGCACTCATTTCCCAAAGGTGAACCCATGCCCTTTGCCCAACATTTTGCTAGTCACACTGCCCATCTCGGCGACCTCTACACCCGCGCGCTGCTGGAAGCCGACACTGGTTTCGAGGCCGTGCTGCTGCACAGCGGCTCCGAGCACTACCACTACGCAGACGATCAGACGGCGCCCTTTCGCGCGTACGGACATTTCGCCCACTGGCTGCCGGTGAACCGGCCGAACCAGTTGCTGCTGATCGTCCCCGGCGAGAAGCCGGTGTATTTTCAGGTGGTGCCCGCCGACTTCTGGTACGAGCAGGACATAGCGCTGGAGGAGTGGGTCGCGGCACAGTTCAATGTGGTGCGACTGCCAAGCAGCAGCGCCGTGGCAGATCAGCTGGCCCGACGCGGCGTGCCACTCACGCGACTGGCCTTCCTCGGTCAGAACACTCACTACGCAACCGCCATCGGCATTCCTGCCACAGCACACAACCCTACCGCGCTGCTGAGCTGGCTCGACTACCAGCGCGCGTGCAAAACCGACTACGAAGTCGCCTGCATCCGCAAAGCCAACCGTCAGGCGCTGCAGGGACACACGGCTGCCCGCCACGCGTTTGCAGCAGGCGGTAGCGAATACGACATTCACATGGCCTATCTGCAGGCCTGCGGCGTGCTCGACGAAGAAACACCCTACACCAACATCGTCGCACTGGACGAGAAGTCGGCGATCCTGCATTACCAGTACAAACGCCGCAGCAGCGGCGCGCAAAGTCAGGTGCTCCTGATCGACGCCGGCTGCCGCGTCAACGGCTATTGCTCCGACATCACCCGCACCAGTACGCGCGAACACACGCTGCCGCTGTTCAGCGAGTTGGTCGATGCCGTCGAGGCACTAGAGGTGAGTCTTGTCGAGCGCGTGGTGCCGGGGATTTCCTACGTGGACATTCATCAGGCCGCGCAACGTGGCATCGCGAAAATTTTGCTGGAGACAGACATCTGCCAAGGCTCACTCGATGAGCTGCTGGCGCAGCGCATCAGCACACTGTTCATGCCGCACGGCGTCGGTCATCTGCTGGGGATTCAGGTGCACGATGTGGGAGGACGCCAGATCAATACGCTGGGCGACATCAAACCGCCGCCCGCCGAATACCCCACCCTGCGCAACACGCGCGTGATCGAGTCGGGCCAGGTGTTCACCATTGAGCCGGGGCTGTATTTCATTCGTCAGTTGCTTGACCCGGAGCGCAACAGCGCGCGCGGTAAATTGATCAACTGGAAGCTGGTGGATCAGTTGTTGCCGCTGGGTGGGATTCGCATCGAGGACAATGTAATGGTGACGCAGAGCGGGGTGGAGAATTTGACGCGGGTGTCGATTTAAAGCCTCATCCATGAGGCTTTGGTTGCAGATCAAAACCCGTAAGAAAGAATCAGATTCACCTGCACGTCGGTGTCGCCGCGATTGATCACCGGCTTCGCAATATAAGCGCGCAATTCCAAGCCGCCATCCACCGCCTTGACTCCAACGAGCGGCCCGGTGCCCACCCAGCGCTCGGCGTAGACGCCCGCGTAAAAATGCTCGCTGACATCTTTGTGCAGGTAGCCGCGATAGTAGTAACCCTCGCTGTCGTCCTGCAGATATTCGTATTCCGCAAAGCCTTCCCACGCGTCGCGCTGATACCACAGCGTAGGGTTGTAGCCGAAGCTGCTCTGGCCTGCGTTTTCCGCCTCTCCAAGTCCGAGACCGAGCTGGAAATTGCCGATCATGCGCGCGATGCCGAGATAGGCAGAGCTGTACTCGGGATCATCGTAAACACTCAGGGATGCCGAGTAATCTCCCGTGAGAGTCTGTTCGACGTAGAGATTGCCGCCGCGAAAATTGTCGCCGT
>JBBTKA010000137.1:0-8848 GCA_038059145.1 Pseudomonadota bacterium | reverse complement strand
GAAAACCCTCTTGTGGAGTCTCCGCCTGAACTTGAGAATCCGGAGTTTGTGGAGCTGGCGCGTCTGCGTCAGATCGAGACGCTGGAAAACCTGCGCGGGCAGGTGGAAGCGGAGATCAACCTGAATCAGCAGTTCGAGTGGTTCAAGGACAGCGTGAGCTTCGAGGTGAGCGAGGACGGACTGATGGTGCAGATCATCGACCGCGAGAACCGCCCTCTCTTCGACAGTGGAGATGCGCGGTTGCGCCCCTATGCTCTTGAGATTCTCTGGTCGATCGGGGAAATTTTCGGGACCGTGCCTAACAAGATCAGCGTCTTTGGGCACACGGACAGCGCGCCTTTCGGCACCAGCGATACTTACAGCAACTGGGAACTTTCCAGTGATCGCGCCAACTCTGCACGTCGTGCACTGGTCGATGGCGGCGTGCGGCCCGAGCAGCTGGCTCAGATAATCGGCATGGCCGACTCGGTGCCGATGGACGCCAACAATCCACTGAATCCTGCCAACCGGCGGATCGTCATCATGGTGCTGAATGCGGTCGCCGAGAGCAATCTGGATGCGCAATCCGAGGCCGGTTTGTCGGCGGGCACCCCTCCACCGGAGTTGATCCCGGACCCGGAACCGCTGGAGATCTTCTAGTTTCTCGTCGAATCTTGGGCGATGTCAGGGCGTAAGCGTACTGAGCAGGGCGAAATAGCTGGCCAGGCGCTGCGGGCTGATGTGCCCTTCTTTCACTGCCTGCAACAACGCACACCCCGGCTCCTGCTGGTGACTGCAATCGCGGAAACGACAGGCGCCGCGATACGGTTGAAATTCCGCGAAACCATCGAACACCATCTGCGGGTCCATGTGCCAGAGACCGAACTCACGAATCCCCGGCGAGTCGATCAAATCGCCACTGCCCGGCAGATGGTAGAGGCGCGCGGCCGTTGTCGTGTGAGTGCCCTTCTCCCGGCCAACCGACATGTCTCCCACCAGCGCGCTGTCATCCTGCGAATCGTCACCGCGCAAGGCGTTGACCAGTGAGGACTTGCCAACTCCCGACTGCCCGACAAACACGACCGTGTGCTCGGCCAGGAAGCGCTTCAACTCCTCGATGCCCGCGCCCTGCCTGCAGGACACGCGCAGCACCGGATAGCCAACCTGCGCGTAAATGGCCAGCATGCTCTCGATGTCCGCATCCCGGGAAGCCATGTAGGAATCCACCTTGTTGAGCACGATGAGCGGGCGCAGCCCCAGATGCTCTGCCATCACCAGATAGCGATCGATCAGATTGGCGAAAGGCTGTGGCAGTGGCGCGATCACGATCGCCACGGCGCTGACATTGGCGGCCACGGGCCGCAGGACGGACTGCTGATTGGGTCGCGACATCAGGGAAATGCGGTCTTGCAATGCGACCACCACGCCGGTGCTGTCGCTGTCCGCTTGCCAGATCACCCGGTCGCCGGTGGCCAGCGACGGCAGGTTGGTGCGCTGGAAGCAACGGAACACTTGGCCGACGCTGTCAGGCGCCAGGCTCTCGATCTCCAGTTGCTGTCCATAATGACAGATCACCAGACCCGGAATCTCCGGCCCGAGATCTTCAGGGTTGGCTTCGGGTCTTGCAGGCTTCTCGCTGCGCAGGCGCGTCTGGCGATCTTCCTGATTGCGGTTGATGCGGCCGCGTTGTTGCTGACTGAGGCGTCGTTTGGTCATGGGTGTCGGGTGCGGATTTCCGTAGTCTTCTGTCGGTGGAACGGCCGCGCGGTCGAATGAGCGGGCAGTCTAGAGCCGGGAGTTTACAGGAAGTGCACCGCGCCCGCAGGAGCCTCTGCTACAATCGCGCCAGCCACGTCGGCACCGAATTCAGAAAACCACTCAGCAATGACAGGACTCCTGCATGACCGCCATCGACAAGAAACAAACTCTGATCTGGATTGACCTGGAAATGACCGGGCTGGTGCCGGAGACTGACCGCATCATCGAGATCGCCACCTTGATCACCGACGCTGACCTGAATGTGCTGGCTGAAGGCCCAGTGCTGGCGGTCAAACAGTCTGATGCCGCGCTGGCGGCCATGGATGACTGGAATCAGAAGACACATGGTGAGTCAGGGTTGATCAAGCGGGTCAAGGAAAGTGCCACTGGCGATGCCGAAGCCGAGGCGATCACGCTGGCGTTCCTGCAGCAATATTCCGAGAAGGGAGCATCACCGATCTGCGGCAACAGCATCTGTCAGGACCGCCGTTTTCTCGCTCGCTACATGCCCACGCTGGAGGCCTTCTTCCACTACCGCAATCTTGATGTCAGCACGGTGAAGGAGCTCGCCAGACGCTGGAAGCCCGAGGTGCTCGCGTCGCTGAACAAACGTGGTTCGCATCAGGCGTTGGCGGATATCCACGACTCCATCGCCGAGTTGCGCCACTACCGCCAGCACTTCTTCCGCTGAGCCCGTGTGGGAGCGAGCCTGCTCGCGATCGGCTCTTCGCGAGATCAGCTGAGCGTGAAATCAATCGCGGGCAGGCCCGCTCCCACATGTCTCGTCAGCGCCCACAGCACGTGCTCGCGCACCAGCGCTGACGGATGCTCGGCACGCGCCATCAGCGCCGCCACGATCGCAGATGTCGACGGTGCATTGCCCAGTGCCACCGCGAGGTTGCGCAGCCAGCACTCATAGCCGATGCGGCGAATCGGCGAGCCCTCTGTGAACCGCAGAAACTCCTCCTCCGTCCACTCGAACAGCCGCGTCAGCTCCGCATCGTCCAGCCCGTGTCGCGGGGCAAAATCTGCCTCCTTGCTCACGCGCGTAAACTTGTTCCACGGACAGATCAGCTGGCAATCATCGCAGCCAAACACGCGGTTGCCCATCAGCGGGCGCAACTCCTCGGGGATCGCGGAGCGCAGCTCGATGGTGAGATAGGAGATGCAGCGAGTGGCATCCAATATATTCGGCGCCACGAAAGCCTTCGTTGGGCAGATGTCGAGACAGGCCGTGCAGGTGCCGCAATGTGCAGTAGTCGGCTCGTCGACGGGCAGCGGCAGATCCGTGAACAACTCGGCGAGAAAAAACCAGGAGCCCGCCTTCCGATTGATGAGCATGGTGTTCTTGCCGATCCAGCCCATGCCCGCCTTCTCTGCTAGCGCCCGTTCCAGTACCGGGGCGCTGTCGACAAACGCGCGGTACCCGAAAGGGCCGGCTGTCTCACTGATGCGGTCAGCGAGCCGCTGCAGGCGCTTGCGAATGAGCTTGTGATAATCGCGGCCGCGCGCATAGCGGGAGATATACGCCCGCTCCGGCATATTCAGCTCGGCGAGCGAATTGGTCGTAGTGAGCGCGTAATCCATGCGCACGCAGATTGCCCGTAGCGTGCCCGGTACCAGCGCCTCCGGATGCAGTCGCAACTGCGCGTGACGTTCCATGTACTCCATCTCGCCGTGGTAGTGGTTGGCGAGCCAGCTTTCCAGGTGCGGGCGATACTGATCGAGATCCACATCGGTAATCGCCACCTGCGCGAAGCCCAGCTCCTGTCCCCAGAGCTTGATGTCGGCCGCGAGCTGATGGAATGAAGGCGTCACAGTTTGCACAGAATTTGCGCCGCCGCCTCCAGCGTTGAATCATCCTTGCAGAAACAGAAGCGCAAAAGAGTGCTCTTCGGCGCCTTCTCGTAGAACGGTGAGAGAGGAATCGCGGCCACGCCTTTCTTCTGTGTCAGATAATTTGCGAACTCTGCGTCGGGCAGAGAGCTGATGGCGCTGTAGTCAACCAGCTGAAAATAGGTGCCGCGCGAAGGTGTGAAGGTGAAACGGGAATCCTTGATCAGTCGACAAAAAGTATCGCGCTTTGCTTGATAGAACGCGGGCAATTCCTTCGCGTGCTCCGGGCACTCACGCATGAAATCGGCAATCGCATACTGAATGAAGCTCGGTGATGTGAACGTCACGAACTGGTGCACCTTGCGAAACTCGGTCGTCAACGCAGCAGGTGCCACGCAATAGGCCAGCTTCCACCCCGTCGCGTGATAAGTCTTGCCGAAGGAGAACACCGCGAAGCTGCGCTGACGCAATTCCTCATGGCGCAGCACGCTCTCATGCACGCCGCCATCGAACACCATGTGCTCGTACACTTCGTCGGAGAGCACATAGATTTCGCGGTCCCGCGTCAGCTCCGCCAGGGTGTCCATGTCCTGCCTGCTCATGATCGCGCCGCTTGGGTTGTGCGGCGTGTTGATGATGATCATGCGAGTGCGCTCGTTGATGCGATCCTTCACCAGATTCCAGTCGATGCGGAAATCCGGCAGGCTCAAGGGGATGTGTACCGTCACGCCACCGGCCAGCGCTATGCCGGGGCCATAGGAGTCGTAGGCCGGGTCGAACACAATGACCTCATCACCCCGGCTCACAGTGGCCTGTATTGCATCGAACAGCGCCTCGGTGCCGCCAGAGGTGACGGTCACCTCCTGATCCATGTCGGCAGCGACGCCGTATAAGTCGAGAACCTTGGCCGCTATCTGCTCGCGCAGCTGCGGAATACCGGTCATCGGCGGGTACTGGTTCTTGCGATCATTGAGATAATAAGACACCAGCTCGAGCAGCCGGGGCGGACAATCGAAGTCGGGAAAACCCTGCGAAAGGTTGATGGCTCCATACTCCTGTGCCATTCTCGACATTACCGTGAAAATCGTCGTGCCAATATCAGGAAGTTTGCTGCGCAAAATGGGGCCTCGTTGTGGGTCCGTGGTTATGCCAATGGGTCAAGAAGTGCGAGTGAGTTTACCCGAAGTCACTCTCAACTCAATCTGCCGCAAATCGGCTCACCATGCCGAACGAACATATCAACGCTGCATCGAACACCACTAAACAGACTTGGACATCATGAAAATACCAGCTCCCGAGACCAACAAGCCACCCGAATCCCAATCCATACCCCGGTCTGCCATTCGATCATCTAGCCCAGTCATATCCAAAGCTGGCGTGGTCCCCAAACCGGCGTCCTCGTTGCGCCTGCTCAATCTCAACGCCGGCCGTGATGCCATCCTGCACTACTTCGAGAACACCTGGGCGCTGACCGAGACCCTGTTTTCCGCGCTGACCAGCGACGAGGCCTACTACCTGCGGCCCTACCATAAGACCCGCCACCCGTTGATCTTCTACTTCGCTCACCCCGCGACGCTGTACATCAACAAGTTGCTGGTGGCCGGGCTCATCAAGGAGCCGATCAACGCCCATTTCGAGATTCTGTTCGAAACCGGCGTGGACGAGATGAGCTGGGATGATCTGCACGAGGGCGACCAGAGCATCTGGCCGCCGCTGCAGGAGGTCATCGACTACCGGGCCACCGTGTACCAACTGGTGCGCCAGCTGATCCAGACCCACCCGATCTTCGATAAGCCCATCACCATGGACAGTCCCAGTTGGGCGCTGGTCATGGGTTTCGAGCACGAACGCATCCACCTGGAAACCTCCAGCGTGCTGATGCGCGAGCTTCCCGCCCAGCACGTCCGCACCCCGGCCAACTGGCCCCAGGTGATGCTGCGTGTCGAGCCACAACCCAACACCGCGCCGCAGCCCGGTGTGCACTACCCCGCCCAGAACCCCATGATCGCAGTGGCCCAGAGCACAGTGCGCCTCGGCAAACCCCGCGACTGGCCGAGCTTCGGCTGGGACAACGAATACGGCGCCGACAAGCGCCAGGCCGCCGCCTTCAAGGCCAGCCAGCGGTTGATCAGCAATGGCGAGTTCTACGAGTTTGTAGCCTCCGGCGGCTATCTGGACGACCAGTTCTGGAGCCAGCAGGGCCGTGACTGGCGACGCTTCCGCAACACTCGCTGGCCGACCTTCTGGGTGCAGGACGGCCCCGTCGGCTCACATCGCTTCAAGCTGCGCACTACCTTCAGCGTCGAAGACATGCAGTGGGACTGGCCCGTGGCAGTGAACTACTACGAAGCCAAAGCCTACTGTGCTTGGCGCAGTGCGCGCGATGGCGTGCAGACACCTTATCGCCTGCTGCAGGAAACTGAACATCTCGCCATGCGCGAACCAGCGCTGCAACAGGCTGCAGACTGGACTCCCGCGAAGCCGGAACTTCTGAACCTCGACCGCGTCATGGTCGACGAAGCCGAGTTGGCCGCAGGTTATGAGGTCAACAACAACCTGCACTTCGGCAGCGAGAGCCCGGTGGACCGTTTCGCGCCCAACAGCCTCGGCTTCAACGATGTGTTCGGCAATGTCTGGCAATGGTGTCAAGACACCTTCCACCCCCTGCCCGGCTTCCGCATCCATCCGTACTACGTCGACTTCAGCACGCCCTGCTTCGATGACCAGCACCAGATGATGCTGGGTGGCTCGTTCATCAGTACCGGCGACGAAGCCAGCATGTGGTCGCGTTTTCACTTCCGTCCGCACTTCTTTCAGCACGCCGGTTTCCGCATCGTGCAGAGTGAAGAGACTCCCGCGCAGAAGAAAGACCGCTACGAGACCGACGCTCTGCTCAACCAGTACATGCTCTTCCATTGGGGCAGCGAGGCCGAACAGCGCGATGCACAAATCAGCGCGCGCGTCGGACATCCGCCGGTGAAGATGTTCGTGCAGGCGACAGTCGATCTGGTGAATCAGTTTGCAGGGAACAAGCGTCGCGTGCTTGATCTTGGCTGCGCCGTTGGTCGTGCCAGTTTCGAACTTGCGCGCACATTCAATGAAGTGATCGGCCTCGACTACAGCCAGTCTTTCATCGACGCTGCCAATGTGATCAAGACACAAGGTCAGCTCGATTATATTCGTCACGACAGCGGCCGCTTCAACACAAAGCTGCACGCCAGAGTGGACAGCGCCATTGATGTCGACCGCATACAGTTTGTGAGGGGAGATGCCGGTGCGCCGCACGCGCCGGAGTTGCAAGGCAGCATGCGTGGCTTCGATGCCGCGTTGCTCAGCAACCTGATGTGTCGTCTGCCCAACCCAGCTGCATGTCTGCGTCAGTTCGTGGAAGATGACACGCTGCTGAACAAGAACGGTGTTCTGGTGCTGGTGTCACCGAACAGCTGGATGGAACAATACACGGCGCCGGACCGATTCATCGACGGCGACACGAACGAAGCCGCGCTCGCGAAACTCGCGACGATTCTGCAGGGCTTTGAACTCGTGCACGAAACTGACCTGCCGTTCATGATTCGCGAGCATCGCCGCAAGTATGAGTACATCGTGAGTCAGGTGTCGGTGTGGCGGAAGAAATGAAGGAGTGATGGTCAGGAGGACGCGGTGTCGGAGGAATGTGCCGCCGCTGCGTCCAGTCTTTCAGCCACCCACATCTTGATTATTGACTGCCGCGTCACACCAAGACGGCTTGCCTCCCTGTCCAACGACTCAATCATCCACACCGGAAAATCCACGTTTACCCGCTTTTGCTCTTGAGCGACGCGGCGGGCACTCTTGATGTCGAGGTGCTCTATGATCGACTTTCCATTATCAAATGATTTATCAAAATCGCGCGCTTTCATAGAGTGCTATCTCCTCTGTTCGTGAACGACGAACAGAAATAATACGAATGGTGTTCTGTCGATACGTAATGACGGCTGACCAGTGTGCGTCACCGAATCTGCCAATAACCAGGTAACGTGCCTCTTCCAAGGTTCTGGCAGGAACTTCAATGGCCCTCGGGTCTCCCCAAATCCCCTGAGCTTCCTTAAAGTCCATTCCGTGCTTCTCAAGATTGGACAGACTCTTCCTTGGGTCATAATCGAACTGAAGCATGGTATATAAAGTATACCTTTATTGGCGTGAATTCAAGGAAGAAGTGTGATCAAGGAAACGGCTACAACAACCCGAGCCTGTCCAGCGGGCTCGATGTCCCCGCGTAATGCGTCCCCAGCACATGTGTATAAATTTGCGTTGTGCTCACATCGTTGTGCCCAAGCAACTCCTGAACGGTGCGGATGTCCGTCCCAGTGGCCAGCAAGTGCGTGGCGAACGAATGTCTGAAAGTGTGAGTGCCGATCTTCTTGTTAAGCACCCCAGCCTCACGCACGGCGACAGCCAGAAATCGGCGCACGACAGAATCATGCAGGTGATGCCGGCACAACGTTCCGTCATAGGGATGTGCGCACAGGGCTGATGAGGGAAACAGGAACGCCCAGGCTGGCGAACGGAATGCGTTGGGATATTTCCGCGCCAGCGCGGTCGGCAACGAGCAGCCGACACCTTGTTGGTTGTCGGCGGTTTGCTGCGTGATCGCCACTTCAATCCTCTCAGTGAGCGACGCCTTCAACCCAGCGGCCAGCAGTGTTTGACGATCCTTATGCCCCTTCCCGTCGTGGATGGTCAGGCACAGCCGGTCGAGGTCCACGTCCTGTACACGCAGCCGAAGGCACTCGTTGACGCGCAGGCCACTGCCGTACAGCAACTCGATGATCAACCGATTGCGGCCGCTAAGTCGCGCTAAAATCAATCCGACCTCACGAACCGACAAAACGCACGGCAGATGACGTTGTTTGGTCGCCAGCTTGAATCCCAGATCGCCAAGCTCCCGGTTGAAGAATTTGTGATAGAGATAGACGACGGCATTGAGAGCGACTTTTTGCGTATTGATCGCGACATTGCGGCTCACGGCGAGATGAGTCAGAAACGCTTTGACCTCCTCGGCTCCTGCATCGGATGGATGACGTTTCCCGATGAAGTAAATGTATTGCCTGATCCACTCCAGGTAAGACTTTTCAGTCTTCAGGCTGTAGCCGCGCAGACGCATGTCGGCGCGCAATGATTCCAGAAATGGGCTGGCCATATGAACCTCCGTGTTCGGTAAGCCTGATCAAGTAATAGGACCGCGGATTCAACTCCGAAGTGCATAACGGTTTAGGCCACTAAGGCCGCCATTTGT
>JBBTKA010000136.1:2864-8595 GCA_038059145.1 Pseudomonadota bacterium | reverse complement strand
CGCTCCCTTCACGCAGCAGCTCGCGGATGGTTCGTTGAATTTCATGGCGGATAATGCCGCGAGGTCGGGCGTCATCACCACTGCGTCAGGTTTGCAGTACGAGGTCATCAGCCGCAGTGCGAACACCGATGCGCAAGGTCCGACGGCGACCAGCAGGGTGACGGTGAATTACCATGGCACCTTTGTCGATGGCCGCGTATTTGACAGCTCGGTTGAGCGCGGTCGACCCGCCACGTTTCCTCTCAATCAGGTCATTCGTGGTTGGACCGAGGGGCTGCAATTGATGCGGCCGGGAGACAAGTTCCGCTTCTTCATTCCGCCGGAACTTGCCTATGGCGAAGCGGGGAGGGGCCCCGTGCCCGCCAATACACCGCTGATCTTCGAGATCGAGCTGCTGGAGATTGGCGGGGCAAACTAGGGGTTGCGGTTGGCAGAGGTTACGGGTTGGCCGGGCACTCTGCCTTCGAGAAAGTCAGCTCGCCGATGTGTTTGCCACTCTTGAAGTCGTATTGATAATTGACGGTGTCCACGCCGTTCAGAATCGGGACCAGGTTCGGCCCTGTGCACCATGTGCCGATCATGCTGGGGCGCAATCTCTCCAGATTGTCCTGGGTAATGTCGTTGCCATCGGCGATCACATTTTCGTAGACGATCTGGATGGTGTTGTTCTCTTTCGCCACACAGGTTGTGTTTATCCAGGTGGTGACGTTGTCCAGCTCCATGGGCAATTCCTTGTTGAGTTCAGCCGTCTTGTCGTTGCATTCCGTCATGGTGTATTCGGCGCTGAAACCAACTTGAGGGCAGGCAAGGATCATGAGCGAGAGTGCGGGCAACAGAATTCGCATGGGTAATCTCCTTCTTCAAACGTGGTTAAAAATACTGTGGAGTGGCGATGCCCTCTCACTTCGATTGTAATGCCAGGCAGCGCTCATTCCAAAGTGTCCGAAATTGCTCCACCTGCTGAGCGCGTGCTTCCTGTGTGGGAGGCACGGGCTGGCCATAGGCCATGTCGATCATGGCCTGTGCCCAGCTCAGGAGTGCCGGATTATCGTTCAACTCTCCATTCATTTTGTTGATCATCAGCATGATATCGGCATTCATCTGTCGGCTGGTGATGACGCTTGCGGCGAGTTCCGGCACTTCAGTGCAGCTTTCCAGAGGTGTTTGCGCAAGCGCCGAGCTGGTCAGTCCAATGGACAATGCAGCGATAATCGAAAGTCTCATAGCGGTTTCCTCACGTGGTTCCCAAGCTGAAGAGCGGGCGAATTATTGGCGATTCTCCGAATTAAAACCACCTCGAATTTGCAATCCTGTCCCCTTCAAGCCGCTGTCTCCAATTCGGGTCAGACGATCATGAACTGCCCCATCATGCCGTGATCCTCATGCTCCAGGATGTGGCAGTGGAACATGTAAGGCAGCATGGGATCCCCGGGGCCGGTGAATCTGGCGATCACCTTGACCCTGCCGTGGGGAGGAACATTCACCGTATCTTTGAATCCGCGCTCAGACGGCAGAGGCGGCATGCCGTTGCGCTCCAGAATCTGAAAATGCACTTTGTGGATGTGAAACGGATGAATCATAGGAGTCTCATTGGCGATCTCCCAGATCTCCGTAGTGCCTGCAAGAATGGTGGCTTCAATGAAGTTCATGTCCATTTTGCGACCATTGATCTTGTGGGTTCCTCCGCCCCAACCACCAAATTCCTTGCGGCTGCGCGGACCGCCCCCCAAGCCGCCACCGTTGCCCCGGCCTTCGCCCATCTGGAGCAATATCGGACGGGTTATGGTGGCCGCACTTGCCGGAATCCAGTCGATGTGTGCAAGCCGTCCAGGCAATGCAAGCGGTTCCGACGGTGACTGTTCGGATGACTGCCCGGATGGCTGCAGCGTCAGGATATCGAAGGCTTGTCGATCCATTTCCATGAGCAATTGCGTGAACAAACCGTAATACGGAATGTTGGAGGCGGGGACAGGGACGTTGATCAGTTTGAACGGCTCAGTGCCGCGCGTATCGACAATAATCTCGGCGCGCTCACCGGGAGTCAGGACCAGTTGCGTCAGCTCTACGGGTTCCTCCATCAGTCCACAATCAGTGGCGATCTGCCAGAAGCTTTGACCGTTGCTCAGGGCGAGCGTGAAATTGCGCGCGTTGGCGCCGTTCAGCAATCTGAGGCGCGTGCGGCCGGTGCGGGCATGGAATAACGGATTGAGCGTACCGTTGACCAGTATCGTATTGCCACGAACCCCGATCATGTGGTCTTCCATACGATGCGGGTACACCATATTGCCATCGCGATCGAAGATGCGATCCTGAAGGATTACCGGGATATCATCGACGCCGTATTCTGACGGGAGATCCAGTTGGTCACTACTGTCATCAGCGACGATCAGCATGCCGGCCAGGCCCTTGTATACCTGCGGGCCGCTCATATGCATGGCGTGAGAGTGGTACCAGCAGCTCGCTGCCGGTTGCTTGACCTGGAATTCCGCCGTCCAGGTGCCGCCGGGCATAATCTGCTGGTGCGGACCGCCGTCAGCCTTGGCAGGCACATTCATACCGTGCCAGTGCAGCACACTGTTCTCGTCCAGATTATTGGTGACGCGAATGCGGACCTTGTCACCGTCGCGCATGCGCAGCGTGGGGCCGAGGTAGCTGCCGTTGATGCCCCAGGTGGGGGTGTCAACATCCTGGTAGAAGCGAGTCAGTCCCTGTTGCAGCGTGAGCGAGAAATTGCGCTCTCCGCCCTTCAGCGCCCCATCAACATCCCCTTCAAGCAACGGGGGAATTTTCAAGGTCTGCCCACGTGCCGGTGCAAGCGCAGCCATTGCGCCCAACGCGTTGGGCGCAGCGACAATCATGCTGCAGGCGAGCAGGGACTTCAGTGTGTCACGACGTGTTGTCAATACTTCAGTCTCTATCGGCTTGCCTGTCTACTGAGACAGTTTGGTTCTCACAGCAGGCTCCAGGCCGGTCAGCCCCCAGGACTTGCCGGTGGTAATGGCCGATTCCAGCCCTTCGCCATTGGCGCTCGCGGTCAGCGCACGCAGGGCGCCAACGCGGTTGCTGCTCGCGCAGTGCACCAGCAGTGGCTGGCCATTCAAGCTGTTCAACAGATCATCCAGCTTTTTCGCATTGTCGCTGGTCACACCGTCGGCGCCGGCCACTGGAATGGAGTGATATTCCATGCCAAGGGATTTGACCAGGGCTTCCTCGTCAAACTCCTGCTCACTGGTGGGGCGCAGGTTGATGATGTGTTTGACGCCGGAGCTGGCCAGCAGCTGCAGTTGTTCCTGGGTGGGTTGTCCGCTGGCGAGGACGTTTTCTGCCGGCGTACTCAGGTTCATGATCTCGGCGCTGGAGATTGCGGCGGTATCGACTTGTTGCGCAGTGGCAAACGCTGCCAGCAGGGAGAATGCGGCGATGACAAAGAGGCGGGCGATCTGGCTGGCTCTCGCAGCGGCGGCTGCCGTCAATGGGTTGAGAATCTGGTGCATGAGAACTCCTTGTTGAGGGGCTGATTGGTGGGGCTTGCGTTGACGCGATAATCTGCCAGAAAGCGGAGCCGAGTGCATTCAAAATTTGGAATTCAAACTACTTTGCTCAGGTTGAGTTCGATACACTGAGTGCCTTGATTTTTCTGCATGTTGGCGATTATCCGGAGAGAATACTGGTGAAAATAACAACTAAAAAAACCTTCAAGGCACGGCAGCTGGTCGGCGCGGGGCTCGTGAGTCTCTGTACTGTCTGCGCCACTGTTTGTGCTCCCGTGTGGGCCCAGTACGGCGTGACCGACGGGGAATGGCGGCACTATGCCGGTGATGCAGGGTCGACCAAATACAGCGCGCTGGATCAGATCAATGCCGACAATTTCGATCAACTGCAAACCGCCTGGCGCTGGCAGTCCCTGGACGGCGGCCTGAATCTTGAGGGTATCGACTACGACGTTTCCTTTGGACGTATGCAGGGCACGCCGCTCATGGTGGACGGAGTGCTGTACATGATCACGTCCCTGAATCAGGTCGCGGCAATCGATGCGGTGAGCGGTCAGACTCTGTGGAGCTTCAACCCGGAGGCCTATCTGAGCGGCTCCGCGGTCGGCGCACTGGGGTTTCACCAGCGCGGGGTAGCCTATTGGGAAGATGGCGAGCAGAAGCGGATTCTGTTCAGCACCAATGATGGCTTTGTGTATTCGTTGAAAGCCGAAGACGGTTCGATTGACACCAGCTTTGCCGACGGCAGAGTGGATCTGACCGACGGCATTCCTCGCGCCGTGCGCGACGAGCTGGACTGGCAGGGCGCTCAGCCATTGGGCGCGGTGTCGCCTCCCATCGTGGTGGGCGACATTCTGGTGGTGTCCCAGATTACCTCGAACCGGGAGCGCTACGTCGAGAGGCCCCCGTTGTGGATCCGGGGTTACAACATCCGTACGGGCGAGGTCGCCTGGACTTTCCATACGATTCCCCTGGAAGGCGAGTTTGGCAATGACACCTGGGAAAACGATTCCTGGCGCACTGCAGGCAATGGCGGTGTGTGGTCGATGATGACGGCCGACCTGGAACTGGGCTACATCTATCTGCCGATGGAAGCCGCCACCAATGATTTCTATGGAGGGCACCGTCCCGGCGACAACCTGTTCAGCGAGAGCATCGTCTGTCTGGACGCGCGCACCGGTGAGCGCGTCTGGCATTTTCAGATGGTCCACCATGGCGTCTGGGATTTCGATAATCCCGCCGCACCGAACCTCATCGATATCAACGTCGATGGGCGCGTCATCAAGGCCGTCGCGCAGGTGACCAAACAAGGCTTCACCTATGTCTTCGATCGTGTCACCGGCGAGCCGGTGTGGCCCATCAACGAATTGCCGGTGCCGCAGGAAGCATTGCCAGGTGAGCGTCTGTCGCCCACTCAGCCTTTCCCCTCCAAGCCGCCCGCTTTTGCCCGGCAGGGGATGTCGAAGGATTTTCTGATCGACTTCACGCCGGAGTTGCGCGCGGAAGCCGAAGCGATCCTGGAGAACTACACTTATGGTCCTCTGTTCACGGCGCCGACCGAGACGATCGAGGGCGGCCACCGTGGCACCATCATTCTGCCGGGCGCTGGTGGCGGAGCCAACTGGTCGGGGGCGGGTGTCGATCCGGAGACAGGGATCCTCTACGTGCCGTCGAGCGACAGCCCGAACGCCCCGCTGATCACCACGCTGGAGTCCAACGAATCCAATTTCAATTATCTGCGGCTGTCCAATCAGGCGGTGCGTGGTCCGCGCGGCCTGCCCATTCTGAAGCCGCCGTATTCCACGATTACTGCCATCGACATGAACAAGGGCGAGATCCTGTGGCAGCAGATCAACGGCGATGACTTTGCGCCGGTTACCAATCACCCGGACCTCGCGGGTGTTGATCTGCCACCACTGGGCGGCGGTGGACGACAACCCATGCTGGTGACCTCGACGCTGTTGATCCACGCGCAATCCAGGCTTGATGGGGCGGTGCTGGTGGCTCGCGACAAGATGACGGGTGAGGAGTTGAAAACCATTCCGCTGCCCGCCAACGGCATCGGCGCGCCGATGACTTACTCGGTCAATGGCAAACAGTACATTGCGCTGACTGTGCTGGTGAACCCGGTGCCGGAGCTGATGGTGTTTGCGTTGCCGTAAGGAAGAAAAACCCCGCCAGGTGCGGCGGGGTTTTGGGTGTGCAGACAAGTACGTGCAGTCCAGCGGGTACGCCGTGGG
>JBBTKA010000136.1:0-2854 GCA_038059145.1 Pseudomonadota bacterium | reverse complement strand
TTAATCTTCCGCGAAACTTATCGCGTGCTGGCACGCTCCCACAGGGTGAGGGTGAGCCCTACAGGTCACCGGTCCCCTTGGTGACCAGTTTCTGCAAGCGCCAGTTCACCAGCTCGCCCACCCAGATCTCGTCTTCTGATGGACACGCGATCGCGTGAATCCACCCGAACTCCCCACGGCCACGACCAGGCTGGCCATAGACACCCAGGATTTCTCCCTGCAACGACACCTTGTAGATGCGGCTGGGGTACAGGTCGCCCACAAACAGCACAGGGTTCGGCCCGGGCGTCATGCACAGCGCATCGGGTGCGCCGGGTGCAAGTGAGCCGCGCGTGCCAGTGGGGTTCTCATTGCCGTACGTGACTTTGCCACGGCTGGTATCCACGGGCACATCAATGGTGAATTCGCGTATGTAATTGCCCTCGGTGTCCAGCACCTGGATGCGGCGATTGCCGCGATCCGCGACATAGATTTCATCATCCGGCGACACCGCGAGTCCGTGCGGCGTATCAAACTGCCCGGGGCCGCTGCCCAACGATCCCCAGCTGGCCACCCACTCCCCTTTGGCATTGACCTTCGCCACACGAGAATTGATATAACCATCGCTGAAATAAGAGTTGCCCTGGGAATCCCACGCGACATCCGTGGGCTGGTTGAACTCGTTGTCCCGATGCACAGGGAGCGGATTGCGCGGGTTGATTCCCTCCGGAACCTCCATGTGCACGCCCATGCGCTCCATCATTCTGGCCATCACACTTTCGTAGTCCGGCGGTACCTGCAGATGGGACGCTTCCGCCTTTCTGCCAAACACCCAGTCTACGTGACCCTCGGGGTTGAAACGCAGAATCATGTTGGAGCCTTTGTCCACAACCCAGATGTTGTCCTGCGGATCAATCCGTACCGCGTGGGCATAGGACCACGCATGCAGGTTCTTGCCGATCTCACGCACGTAATTGCCCTCGGCATCGAACTCCAGCAGTTGCGCGGCTGAGGCCATGTAGGCCGGGCCAATGGAATTGCCCCGCGAGAACACGAAGACATGACCATGTGAGTTCACCGCCACGCCTGCGAGTTCACCAAAGTGCATGTCTGCCGGGATTTTCAAGGGGTTTGGTACTGATTCGAAGGGCATTTCGGGGACTGTCTGAGCTTGCAGGGAGGTGGAGCTGAGGCCTAGCACGATGGCCGCTAACAGGACACGTTTCATGGGGACTACCTCTACTGGGTATTACATGGATTTGGATCACTGATGTGCACTTGGGAAGTTCTGGAGAAGTTCTGGGAAAGTGCCCGAGCATACTTCTCCTGGTGCCAGTCATTGTCAAGCCGCCGCTCAGACAAACATATCAAAACTGCCGAAATCGCCGTTGAGGATGCCCGCGGTATCCCGTTGTCCCAGCCAGCCCTGCATCATCGTCTGATAGACGCGGCGGAAGTCTGTCGTGTAGGCCAGATTGTCGCCCTCGGTGAGCGCGGTCAGGCTGGGAATTTCCCCGTAATGCCCGCCCTTGACCTTGTTGCCGACGACGAACATTACGTTCGCAGCGCCATGGTCGGTGCCCAGGCTCACATTTTCCGGCACTCGGCGACCAAACTCCGAAAAGATCATCACCACCACATCGTCCGCACGGCCGATTCGTTCCAGATCCTGCATGAAACCGGACACGGCATCGGAGGTGTAGGTGAGCAGGCGCTGGTGCAGGTCGTTCTGGAAAACATGCGTGTCGAACGCATTGTTGCGATACGCCACGTAATAGAGACTGGTCGGCAACCCGGCATCGATCAGCGCGGCAACCTTGGGCAGGTCCAGTCCCGCGATACCGTAGTCGATTGGCGACTCATACTTGTCCCAGGCTTCGCGCACCAGAATGGAGGCGTCGTTGGCACTGCGCGCGATGTCCAGCAGGAACTGGCGCGAGGCATTGTTGACCTGGCCAGTCTCGGCCGCATGCGCGAGCACGGCCTTCTCTTCGAAGAACGCCTCACGCATGAAGCGCTCCGGTGCGTCGAAGACCACAGGCACGTGCGCCTTGGCGCGCACCGCCAGCGATTGTCGGCTGGCGATGTTGACCAGAAAATTGGGCGGCGCATCGGGCGCCATCGCATCGGCCAGCTTGCCGACCCAGCCGTATTCCTCGCCACTGTTTGGCGCGGCAGTATGCCAGTAGGCCATCGAAGTGAAATGAGAGTACGACGGGTTGGCATAGCCGCAGCCATGCACAATCGCCAGCTTGCCATCCTTGAACAGGCGCTCGAATCCAGTCATGCCGGGATTCAGGCCGAAATGCTCGTCGAGAATCCGCAGGCGATTCTGCGGAATGCCGATGTTCGGACGGTGCCGGTAATAGGCGTCATCTGCATAAGGCACCACCGTATTGAGCCCATCATTCCCTCCGGAGAGTTCCAGAATGACGAGTATCTTGCCATCGGCACGAGCCTGATCCGCAACTGCCTGCGCCGCCTGAGCGAAACCGGAGGGCAGGAGGCCGAGGCCAGCCATGCCCATTCCGGTGAGGCCGGCCTGCAGAAGCCTGCGACGGCTGAGTGAATGTTGCAACAAGTGATGTGGGGTAGGCGGTGTGGTAGTCGGCTTGGTCATCAGCGTGCTCTCGCGGGTCAGCTCAGTTGATACTCGGGTTGGCTCATCATGACGTGCAGCAACATGCGTAGCCCGTCTTCCATGTACGTGTGCGCCTCGGCGATGCGGCTGGTGCCCAGCTCGCCGTCGAGGAAGGCGACCATATCGGCAACTGCAGCCTCGCTCGGTGGCACTACCATGAAACGACTGATGAAGTAGTCCACGACTTCCTGTGTATTTTGCAAGGACCAAGAGCCGTAAGTTGAGCTTGGTGAT
>JBBTKA010000135.1:4359-10533 GCA_038059145.1 Pseudomonadota bacterium | reverse complement strand
CTCGGCCACGGGCCTGCTCTATCAGATCGAGCAGCATCGCCCCGACGTGGTATTGATTGACCTGCAGTCCCCGGATCGGGACGTGCTGGAGAGCCTCGCCATCGTCAATCGCCACAGCCCTACCGCGATGGTGATGTTCGGCCAGCAGGAGGACCCGGATTACATTCGCCAGGCGGTGGCGGCGGGCATCAGCACCTACCTGATGGAAGGCATCAACCCGGCCAAGGTCAAGCCCGTGATCGACGTGGCGATGGCCCAGTTCCGCTCATTCCAGGGCCTGCGCGATGAGCTCAACAATGCTCGCACGCAGCTGGAAGACCGCACCCTCATCGAGAAGGCCAAGGGGCTGCTGATGCTGCAGAAGCGCATCAGCGAGAACGAAGCTCATCAACTGCTCACCCGTCTTGCGATGGACAACAATCAGCGGCTGCGTGACATCGCGCAGACCGTTGTCGCCACCCTTTCCACCCTCGAAATCAGGAAATAGCTCATGTCTGTACCTGCGCGCCTACCCCCGGCTGAAATCACCCACCTGACTCTCGGTTACATGCGGCTGAGCGACGCGGCGCCGTTGATTCTGGCCAAGGAGGCGGGGCTCTATGAGCAGTACGGGCTGGACGTCACGCTGCACAGAGAAGTGTCCTGGGCCAATCTGCGGGACAAACTGGTGGTTGGCGAGCTGGACGCGGCGCAGCTGCTGGCGCCCCTGCCGATGACGACGACCTTCGGCGCCGGCGGCATCCGGGGCAATCTGCTGACCGGGCTGTCGCTGGGGCTGAACGGCAACGCCATTACCCTTTCGAACAGTCTGTGGGAGAGTCTCGGCCTGCACTACCCCGGACTCGTGCCGGACGCGCTGGAAGTGGTCCAGCGTCTGCAGCAGCAGGTGCGCACGCGCGGTCGTCTGACCTTCGCCACGGTGCACGCCTTCTCCATGCACACGTTCCTGCTGCGGCAGTGGTTCCTGGCCGGGCACATCAATCCGGACAGCGACATCCGCCTGCTGGTGCTGCCCCCCGAGCAGATGTGCGACAGCCTGGCGCGCGGCATCATCGACGGCTTCTGTGTCGGCGAACCGTGGAGCACCGTCGCCGTCGAGCAGGGTATCGGCACCGTGGCCGCCAGCGGCTACCAGATCTGGAACAACGCCCCGGAGAAAGTGCTGGGCGTCACCGAACACTGGCATGAGAACTATCCCACCACGCACCTGCGTCTGCGCCTGGCTATCATGGAAGCCTGTCGCCTGCTGACCCAGCCCGAGCAGCGCGTGCGCGTCGCGGAGCTGATGAGCCAGAAGCAGTACCTGAATCTGCCGGTGAAACTCCTGCTGCCATCCCTGACGGGGAATTACCGCTTCGCCAAGAACGACCGCACAGTGCAAATCCCCGAATTTCATCTGTTCTGGCGCTATCAGGCGGGCTTTCCCTGGCGCTCTCATGCTGACTGGATCGTGCAGCAGAGCAGCGCGCTGCTCGGCAAACCCATCAGCCTCAGTGACTCGCGCGCGCTGGTGCAGCAATCCTATCGCCCCAATCTCTATCGGGATGCCGCGCGCCACCTGGGTGAGCCCTCCCCCAGCCAGGACTACAAGGAAGAGAACCGGCACGGCAGCCCCTGGGAATTCGAACCCGGCATCACGCTGGGGCCGGACATCATGATCGGCAACCCCCAATACTCCGGACGCGCCGAGACGGACGTCGAGAAGCTCGCTGCAACGAATCCGGGCAACTGAGCGAAGAAAGGCTCCTTTTTGGTGCAAGCAAATACGGTCCTCACCACACAAACATCACCAGGAGCGCTCCAGACAAGGAAAGATCCTCGCAATCGGCGACTTTAACCGCTCTGACGAAAACTGGCACAGCCCGTGCAAGAGTCTGATCGTGAACCTGAGACCATCTCCCCTCGGGCGAACAAGCGGATCCGGACCTCCCCCCGATCAAGATCCGCAGGGTAATGTAGCCCACGATGTTGCGACGCAACTCGTGGGCTTTTTTTTTGCGGAATCAATTGTCACCAATGGATGTAAAAAAGGAGCACACCATGTCAGTCAAGCCAATCATCAGCGCAGTCTCTTCACCTTGTTCGTCCGTCTCTGCACGCGCCTCCCGTCACGGTTTCACTGCCAGCCAGCGCGGCGCACTGCGCGCGTTGGGCATGAGTGTGGTTTGCTCCACGTTGTTCTTCGCTGCGGGCGTCAGCGCCCAGGTCGGTCCTGCCGAGAAAGATGAGCTGAATTTCGGATTCATCAAACTGACAGACATGGCCCCTCTGGCGATTGCCTATGAGCAGGGCTACTTCGAGGACGAAGGTCTCTACGTCACCCTGCAGGCCCAGGCCAACTGGAAAGTGCTGCTGGACGGCGTGATTGCCGGGCAACTCGACGGCGCCCACATGCTGGCCGGACAGCCCATCGCCGCCACCATCGGCTACGGCACCGAGGCACACATCGTCACGCCGCTGAGCATGGACCTGAACGGCAATGGCATCACGGTTTCCAACGCGGTGTGGGAAGCGATGCTGCCACACGTGCCGATGGAGAACGGCAAGCCCGTGCATCCGATCAAGGCCGATTCCCTGAAGCCAGTCGTCGATGATTATCTATCCCGTGGCGTGCCCTTCAACATGGGCATGGTGTTCCCTGTCTCCACGCACAACTACGAGCTGCGCTACTGGCTCGCCGCCGGCGGCATCCACCCCGGTTTCTACGACCCGGCTGCAGGCGACAGTTCTGGAACGGTGGAGGCAGAAGTCTCCCTCTCCGTCACTCCACCACCGCAGATGCCAGCGACTCTGGAAGCGGGCACGATTCTCGGCTACAGCGTGGGTGAGCCCTGGAACCAGCAGGCCATCGTCAAGGGCATCGGCGTGCCGGTGATTACCGACTACGAAATCTGGAAGAACAACCCGGAGAAAGTGTTCGGCATGACCCAGGCCTTTACCGAGCAGTATCCGAACACCTCTGTGCGCATCGTCAAAGCCATGCTGCGCGCAGGCAAGTGGCTGGATGAGAACAACAACGCCAACCGTATGGAAGCCACGCAGATTCTGTCGCGTCCTGATTACGTCGGCGCCGATGCGAACGTGATTGCCAACTCCATGACAGGCACCTTCGAATACGAAAAAGGCGACATTCGCGACGTGCCGGACTTCAACGTGTTCTTCCGCTACAACGCCACGTATCCCTACTACTCGGATGCGGTGTGGTACCTGACGCAGATGCGTCGCTGGGGCCAGATTGCCGAACCGAAGTCCGACGACTGGTACCTGGAACAGGCGAAGAAAGTCTACCGTCCCGACATTTATCAGACTGCCGCCAAGGAGCTGATTGCCGAGGGCATCATGACGGCCGCCGACTTCCCCGACTTCGCGACCGAGACCGGTTTCCGCCCTGCGACCTCAGACTTCATCGACGGCGTCTCTTACGACGGTACGCAGCCCAACGCCTACCTGCAATCCCTGACCATCGGCCTGAAGGACTAAACCGTCTCACCTGTGGGAGCGGGCCTGCCCGCGATGAAACGAGGCACCAAAATTGACCCCCGAGAAAGACCCCATGACCACATTAGCCCCCAGCTCAAAGGCGCCCCTGAGCGCCCTTTCCTGGCACTTCGCTATCAGCCTGCTCCCCACGGCGCAAGCCCTGACCCGACTGATGCGCTCCCTGACCATCTCCTCCGTCGGCATCGCCCTGTTCCTGCTGCTGTGGCAGGGCACTGCCAGCAACATCAACACGTCACTCGGGCAGTTCCCCGGCCCGGTGCAGGTGTGGGCGCAGATGCAGAACCTCGTGGATGAATATCAGCGCGAGCAGGAGCGTCGTGTCGAGTTCTACACGCGCCAGGAGACCCGCAATGCCGAGCTCCTGGCCGAAGATCCCAATGCGGAGATACGGGTGCGCCCCTACACCGGACGCCCCACGTTCATCGATCAGATACAGACCAGCCTGATGACGGTGGCGTTCGGATTCGTCATCGCCATGCTCATCGCGATTCCGCTCGGCATCGTCTGCGGGCTGAGCGAACTGATCTACAGCGCCGTGAACCCCATCATCCAGCTGTTCAAGCCGGTGTCGCCACTGGCGTGGCTGCCGCTGGTGACGATGGTGGTGAGCGCGCTGTATGTCTCCGAGAATCCGATGTTCGAGAAGTCCTTCATCACTTCCGCGATCACCGTTGCGTTGTGCTGCCTGTGGCCCACGGTGATCAACACCACCGTCGGCGTGGCGAGTGTGGACAAGGACCTCATCAACGTCAGCCGCGTGATCTGCCTGCCGACTCACATGCACATTCGCAAGATTGTGCTGCCCTCGGCGATTCCGCTGATTTTTACCGGCATGCGTCTGTCGCTGGCGACCGGTTGGATGGTGTTGATCGCTGCCGAGATGCTGGCGCAGAACCCCGGGCTTGGCAAATTCATCTGGGATGAATTCCAGAATGGCAGTTCCGATTCGCTGGGCCGCATCATGGTGGCGGTGATCGTGATCGGCCTGATCGGCTTCGCGCTCGACCGGCTGATGCTGGCGCTGCAGAGGCGCGTGAGCTGGGACAAGAACAGCGTGCTGCGCTAGAGCCTTGCGCTGTGGGAGCGGGCCTCGCCCGCGATGAAATTTTCGCATAAGCAATCGCGGGCAAGGCCCGCTCCCACAAGAACACAAGAACACAAGAACACAGGCAGTGGTAGTCGTCAAACGTCAGGAGAGTCACAAATGCAAAGTTATCTGGAAATCAGCAAGGTCGGCATCGAATTCAACACCGAGAGCGGTAACTTCCGCGCGCTCCAGAACGTCAACCTGAAAGTGGACAAAGGCGAGTTCATCTCCCTGATCGGCCACTCCGGCTGTGGCAAATCCACCGTGCTCAATATCCTGGCCGGACTCTATCAGGCCACCGAAGGCGGCGTGATTCTCGAGGGCAAGGAAGTCAACTCCCCGAGCCCCGACCGTGCCGTGGTGTTTCAGAACCATGCGTTGCTGCCCTGGCTGACGGTGTACGAAAACGTCGAACTGGGCGTGAAGCAGGTATTCAAAGGCAAGAAATCCAAGGCCGAGATGGTGGAGTGGATCGATCACAATCTCGAACTGGTGCATATCACGCACGCCAGACACAAACGCCCGCACGAGATATCCGGCGGCATGAAGCAGCGCGTCGGCATCGCCCGCGGCCTGTCCATGCAACCCAAGGTCTTGCTGATGGACGAGCCGTTCGGTGCGCTGGATGCTCTGACGCGCGCACATCTGCAGGACTCCCTAATGGAGATACACGCCGAACTGGGGACTACCGTGGTGATGATTACGCACGACGTCGACGAGGCCGTGCTGCTGTCGGATCGCATCGTGATGATGAGTAATGGTCCGGCGGCGACGATTGGCGAGATATTGCCCATCACGCTGCCGCGCCCGCGTAATCGCCTCGCTCTCGCGGACGATCCGGACTTCGTTCACGCGCGCCAGCAGGTGCTCAAATTCCTTTACGACAAACACAAATTTCCCGGAGCGAAAGCAGCATGAAAGCCAAGAAAATTGTAGTCGTCGGCAACGGCATGGTCGGTCACTACTATGTGGAACAACTGGCCAAACTGAATGCCGGGCACGACATCACCGTCATCGGCGCCGAACCGCGTCCGGCTTACGACCGAGTGCACCTGTCCGAGGTCTTCAGCGGCAAGAATCCGGAAGACCTGGCACTGACCACCCGCGAACACTACAAGGACATCGGGGTGCACGCGCACTTCGGTGACGCCGTGGCCCGTATCGACCGCAAGGCCAAGGAAGTGATCACCGATCTCGGGCGACGCTTTGCCTACGACAAACTTGTGCTCGCCACTGGCTCGTACCCCTTTGTGCCACCGGTACCCGGCTCCGACCAGACCGGCTGCCTGACCTACCGCACCATCGATGATCTCGGTGCCATTCGCGCACACGCCAGAGATGGCAAGGTCGGCGTCGTCGTGGGTGGGGGGCTGCTCGGCCTGGAATGTGCGAACGCACTGAAGAATCTAGGCCTGGAAACCCATGTGGTGGAGTTCGCGCCCGGCCTGATGGGGGTGCAACTCGACAACGGCGGCAGCGTGATGTTGCGACAGATGATCGAAGAGCTCGACGTGCAGGTGCACACCAGCAAGTCCACCCAGAAGATCGTCCCCGGCAATGAGCGTCGCCTGCGCATGGAGTTTGCG
>JBBTKA010000135.1:0-4349 GCA_038059145.1 Pseudomonadota bacterium | reverse complement strand
ACCGACATGATCGTGTTCTCTGCCGGCATTCGCCCCTATGATCAACTCGCAAAGGCCGCCGACATCACGGTGGGAGAGCGCGGCGGCATCGTCATCGACTATCACTGCCGCACCAGCGACTCGGACATCTTCGCCATCGGCGAATGCGCCTTGTTTGGCGGCCGCATTTACGGCCTCGTCGCCCCCGGCTATCGTATGGCCGACGCCGCACTGAGCCAGCTCACTGATACCCCGGTGCCCTTCCAGGGCGCGGACATGAGCACAAAATTGAAACTGCTGGGCATCGACGTCGGCTCCATAGGCGACTCCCACGGCAAGGCGCTGCATAACGGGCAGCCTCCGGCCAGCTTCCTCTACTCGAATGATCGGGAGCGCGTCTACAAGAAGATCGTGGTCAGTGCCGATGGCAAGAAGCTGCTCGGCGCCGTGCTGGTCGGCGATTGCAGTGACTATGACACCCTGCTGCAGTTCTTCCTCAATGACATGGAGCTGCCAGCGAACCCCGAGGCCATCATCCTGCCGGCGGACAGCGGCGCATCGCCATTGCTGGCGGGCATGTCACTGCCGATGACTGCGACCATCTGTTCCTGCTTGAATGTGACCAAGGGCGCCATCGTCGCGGCCATCGACGGCGGCTGCTGTTCCGTGGCCGATGTGAAGGCTGCCACCAAGGCCAGCACCGGTTGCGGCGGCTGCGCGGCGCTGCTGAAATCGACCGTCAACGAGGAGCTCGCGGCGCGTGGTGCCGAGATCAACAACCACGTCTGCGAACACTTCGCGTATTCGCGTCAGGAAATGTTTCACCTCATCAAGGTCGGCTCGCTCAAGACCTTCGACGACGTGCTGCACAAACACGGCAAGGGGCGCGGCTGCGATGTCTGCAAGCCCGCAGTCGCGTCGATCCTCGCGTCGCTCTTCAACGACTACGTGTTGAAGAAAGAACACGCGAGTCTGCAGGACACCAATGACACCTTCCTCGCCAACATGCAGAAGGATGGCACCTACTCCATCGTGCCGCGCATCGCAGGCGGCGAGATTACTGCCGAGAAGCTGATTGTCATCGGCGAAGTCGCGAAGAAGTACAAGCTTTACACCAAGATCACCGGCGGCCAGCGCATCGACCTGTTCGGGGCCCGCATCAATCAGTTGCCGGAGATCTGGAGCGAGCTGGTGGCGGCCGGATTCGAGACAGGCCACGCCTACGGCAAGGCCTTGCGCACCGTGAAATCCTGTGTCGGCAGCACCTGGTGCCGCTACGGCGTGCAGGACAGCGTGAGCATGGCGATCCTGATCGAGAACCGCTACAAGGGCGTGCGCTCGCCGCACAAGCTGAAGTCCGCCGTGTCTGGCTGCACCCGCGAGTGTGCAGAAGCGCAGTCGAAAGACTTCGGTGTCATCGCGACGGAGAACGGTTGGAATCTGTACGTGTGCGGCAACGGCGGCATGAAACCGCGCCACGCCGACCTCTTTGCCACCGACCTCGACGACGCGACGCTGATTCAGTACATCGACCGCTTCCTGATGTTCTACATCCGCACGGCCGACAGGCTCCAGCGCACCTCCGTCTGGCTGAACAATCTCGAAGGCGGACTGGATTATCTGCGCGAAGTGATCATCGACGACAAACTCGGCATTGCTGCCGAACTGGAGGCTCAGATGGCCCTGCTGCTCGACACCTATCAGTGCGAGTGGAAGACCACCATCGAAGATCCGGAGAAGCTCAAGCGCTTCCGCCAGTTCGTCAACAGCAACGAAGAAGATGCCCATGTGGTGTTTGTACAGGAGCGTGGTCAGCCACGCCCGGCAAAGGACAACGAGCGCGCGGCGCTGGCGTCCTCACACTGACCCCGTGGGAGCGGACCTGTCCGCGAGAAATCTGCCTGTGGGAGCGGACCTGTCCGCGACAGACTTCGAGCACTTTGCAGGGAAGAATCGCGGACAGGTCCGCTCCCACAAAATCATGAACTGGAGATAGGAAGAATGGGCACCGCCATGCACAAGCAATTCAATCACGAACCAATCGCCGTTTTCAGCAAGGCCAATCTGCTGGAAAACTCCGGAGTCTGCGCGCTGATCAACGGCGTACAGGTCGCGGTATTCTATCTGCCGACGGAGACGCCGCCGCTCTATGCCATCGACAACTACGACCCCATCGGCGGAGCGAACGTCCTCTCCCGTGGTATAGTCGGCGACATCAATGGCGAGCTTGTGGTGGCGTCTCCTCTCTACAAACAGCACTTCAGCCTGCAAAGCGGCCGCTGCCTCGAAGATGACAACGTGCAGGTGTCGGTTTATCAGGCACGCCTCGAAGGCGATGCCGTGATCGTGATGCTGCAGAAAATTGTTCAGGACAAGGCATGATTGCAGAAGACTCCGACAGCACACACACCACCTGCCCCTATTGTGGCGTGGGGTGCGGCGTGCAGGCCCGGACTGCGTTCGGGGTGATCGAATCGGTGCAGGGCATGACCACGCATCCGGCCAACTTCGGCAGGCTCTGCGTCAAGGGTTCCGCGCTGCATGAAACAATGGGGGAGCAGGGGCGCCTGTTGCACCCGCGCATCGCGGGCGTGCGCACCGACTGGAACAGCGCACTCGATCATGTCGCCGCCAGTCTCAAAAAAATCATTCGCAAACATGGCCCCGATGCCGTGGCGTTCTACCTCTCCGGCCAGCTCCTGACAGAAGACTATTACGTCGCCAACAAACTCATGAAGGGCTTCATCGGCAGCGCCAATGTCGACACCAACTCGCGCCTGTGCATGGCTTCTGCCGTGGCCGGTTACAAGCGCGCCTTCGGTGCTGACGCGGTGCCCTGCAATTACGAAGACCTGGAGTGCTGCGACCTGCTGGTGATGGTCGGCTCCAATGCCGCGTGGACCCATCCCGTGCTCTATCAACGCATCGTCGCCGCGAAGGCTGCACGCCCCGGCATGCGTGTGGTCGTCATCGATCCGCGCCGCACGGCCACCTGCGACATCGCCGATCTGCATCTGGCGCTGCGCCCCGGCGCCGACGCCTTCGTGTTCGCAGGCCTGTTGCAGTATCTGGCACAACGCCGCGCGCTGGACCGCGACTACATCGACACAAGCACCGAAGGCTTTGATGCGGCGCTCGCGGCCTGTGCAGACTTCGACATCGACACCACCGCCGAACGCAGCGGCCTCGACAGCGGCGCGCTCGAACAGTTCTATCTCTGGTTCGCCCGCACCGAGAAGACAGTGACCTTCTACTCCCAGGGCATCAACCAATCCGCCACCGGCACCGACAAGTGCAACGCCATCATCAATTGTCATCTGGCCACGGGGCGCCTCGGCAAGCCGGGTATGGGCCCGTTCTCCATCACCGGCCAGCCCAATGCCATGGGCGGGCGCGAGGTCGGCGGCCTTGCCAATCAACTCGCCGCGCACATGGATTTCACGCCGACAAATGTGGAGCGCGTGGGCCGTTTCTGGAACGCCGAGAAGATGGCGACGCAACCCGGGCTCAAAGCAGTCGACCTGTTTGATGCGATCGAGAGCGGCAAGGTCAAAGCGGTGTGGATCATGGCGACCAACCCCGTCGTGAGCCTGCCGGAGTCCGAACGCGTGCGCGCCGCGCTGCTGCAATGCGAGCTGGTGATCGTCTCCGACTGCATCGAAAACACCGACACGACCGCCTGCGCCGACGTCCTGCTGCCTGCCACAGGCTGGGGCGAGAAGGATGGCACCGTCACCAATTCCGAACGCCGCATCTCCCGGCAACGCGCGCTGCTGGCACCCGCTGGCGAAGCACGGCACGATTGGTGGATCATCAGTGAAGTCGCGAAGCGTCTGGGCTTTGCCGAGGCGTTTCGCTATGACTCTGCCGCCGCCATCTTTCAGGAACACGCGGCGCTGTCCGCTTTCGAGAATGACGGCACCCGTGCCTTCGACATCGGCGCGCTCGCCGCTCTCGACAAAGCTGCCTATGACGCCATGACGCCGGTGCAGTGGCCGATGCCGTCATCGATGACCAGCGCCAATCCCGCTGGCACCGCAAGACTGTTTGGCGACGGCAAGTTCTTCACGCCCTCGGGACGCGCCCGCTTTGTCACGCTGACGCCCGCGTTGCCGCAGCCTGACTCGACTATGCAGACTCCCTTCCTGCTCAACACCGGCCGCCTGCGCGACCAGTGGCACACCATGACCCGCACCGGCCGAGCACCACGCCTGCTCGCCCACACCGGCGCGCCGTTCGTGGCCATGAACCCGCGCGATGCCATGAGCAAGGGCATTCGGGAAGGCGATCTGGTGCGCCTGCACAACATCGACAGTCAGGGCGCACGGCAGGAACTGCTGTTGCAGGCCAGCATTGACAGCGGCCTGCGC
>JBBTKA010000134.1:0-6071 GCA_038059145.1 Pseudomonadota bacterium | reverse complement strand
TCAGCCACCGTCGGGCAGGCCACCGTGTCGCACTGGTGCCCACGATGGGCAATCTGCATAGCGGCCACATTCACCTGATCAACGAGGCACACCGTCACGGCGACGTGGTGGTGTGCTCCATCTTTGTCAATCCAATGCAGTTTGGCAAAAACGAAGACCTGGACGCCTATCCGCGCACACTGGAGCAGGATCAGCAAAAGCTGGCCGCAGCCCAATGCACGATCCTGTTCGCCCCCCCTGTAGCCGAGATTTATCCGCTTGGACTGGCGCAGCAAACCGTCGTCTCCGTTCCGAAGGTATCCGAGCGCTACTGCGGTGCCAGCCGCCCTGGACACTTCGACGGCGTAGCCACGGTAGTGAGCAAGCTCTTCAACCTCGTGCAGCCGGACACCGCACTGTTCGGGCTCAAGGACTACCAGCAATTCAGGGTGATTACCCAAATGGTGTCTGACCTGTGCTTTCCGGTCCAGCTCGTGGGCATCGAGACACAACGCGAAAGCAGTGGTCTGGCGCTCAGCTCCCGCAATGGTTATCTCACCGCCGATGAGAAACAACGTGCGGCGGCGCTTTACCTGACACTTCAGGAAAGCAGTCATCGGCTGCAGTCTGGAGCTTCGATAGACAGTGTGGAGGCAATGGCGCGTGCGCAACTCGAGCAGGCTGGCTTTCGACCCGACTACTTCAGCGTCTGCGATGCCAGCACGCTCGAACCCGCACAAGCGCACGACCAGGATCTCGTCATTCTGGCCGCGGCATGGATGGGCAAGACCCGTCTTATCGACAACTTGCGAGTGGCACTTTCCTCACATTGATCTGATGCCCATCACATGGCCCTCAGAGATCGAACCAGCGCAATTTACTCGCTCTGGAAAACCTGCTAAAACTCCTTGCACTTCATAAGGATCAGCAAGGAATTATTCGATGTCCGATAGTCGCGTCTACCCAGTCTCTGGCGAACTCGCCGCTCGCAGTCTGCTCAACAAAGAGCGTTACCAGAGCATGTATCAGGAGTCTATCCACAACCCGGATGCCTTCTGGGCACAGCAGGCTCACGATTTCATCGACTGGATGCAGCCGTGGACCCGACTGCACCACAGCGATTTCAGCAAGGGCGAGGCACGCTGGTTCGAAGGTGGCAAGCTCAACGTCAGCGTCAACTGCATCGACCGCCATCTGGCGACCCGTGGCACGCAGACCGCGTTACTGTGGGAGGGCGACGACCCAGCCAACAGCCGCCATATTACTTACAACGAGCTGTACGAACAGGTGTGCCGTCTGGCCAACGCATTACGGGCACGGGGCGTACGCAAGGGAGATCGAGTCAGCATCTACATGCCGATGATCCCCGAGGCAGCCTATGCAATGCTGGCCTGCGCACGCATCGGTGCCATCCACTCAGTGGTCTTCGGCGGCTTCTCGCCAGAGTCGATCAAGGACCGCATTCTCGACTCGGATTGTCGCGTCGTCATTACCGCCGACCAGGGCTTGCGCGGTGGCAAAGGCATTCCCCTCAAGCACAATGTCGACAAGGCGCTGGAGCACTGCCCGGATGTGCACACCGTACTGGTGGTGAAACACACGGGGACTCAAACGGGATGGACAGCCGGGCGCGACCTCTGGTACCACGAGGCGATCGCCACCACCAGTGGTCACTGTGAACCGGAGGTCATGGACGCGGAAGACCCGTTGTTCATCCTCTACACCTCAGGCTCCACTGGCAAACCCAAAGGCGTGCTGCACACCAGCGCGGGCTATCTGCTCGGCGCTGCCATGACGCATCGCTATGTCTTCGATTACCGCGACGGAGAGATTTTCTGGTGTACCGCAGATGTAGGCTGGGTCACCGGGCACAGCTATATCGTCTATGGACCACTGGCCAATGGCGCCACGTCGCTGATTTTCGAAGGTGTCCCCACCTATCCGGATGCCTCGCGATTCTGGCAGGTTATCGACAAGCACAAGGTCAACATCTTCTACACGGCGCCCACCGCAATTCGTGCGCTGATGTCAGCCGGTAATGGCCCCGTCACCAGCACGTTACGACAGTCACTGCGCCTGCTCGGCTCGGTCGGGGAACCGATCAACCCCGAGGCCTGGCAGTGGTATTACGACATCGTTGGCGAGACACGCTGCCCCATCGTCGATACCTGGTGGCAGACGGAGACCGGCGCCATCATGATCACTCCATTGCCCGGGGTGACTGATCTGAAACCGGGTTCCGCCACACTGCCATTCTTTGGAGTCAGACCGGCGCTGCTGGATGCAGACGGCAACGAGCTGAAGGGGCCGGGTACGGGCAATCTGGTGCTTGCAGGCAGCTGGCCGAGCCAGTTACGCACGGTGTTCGGAGATCATCAGCGCTGCATCGATACCTACTTCAAAGCCTATCCCGGTTACTACTTCACCGGCGACAGCGCGCGCCGCGACGAGGATGGCTACTACTGGGTGACTGGCCGCGTGGATGACGTGATCAACGTCTCCGGCCATCGGCTCGGCACCGCCGAAATCGAGAGCGCGCTGGTGCTGCATCCAAAAGTGGCGGAAGCTGCGGTGGTAGGTTATCCGCATGACATCAAGGGACAGGGCATCTATGCCTACGTGACATTGATGCACGGAGTACCGGACTCGACAGAGCTGCGCAAAGAGCTGATCGCTTTCGTGGCCGAGGAGATAGGCGCATTTGCAAGACCCGAAATTCTGCAGTTCGCTCCGGGCCTTCCCAAGACCCGCTCCGGAAAGATCATGCGCCGCATACTGCGCAAGATTGCCGCGAACGAACTCGAAAACATGGGTGACACCAGCACGCTGGCCGACCCGGCCGTGGTAGACCAATTGATTCAAAACCGCCTGAATCGTTAGTGTCTGTTACCGCCACGCTGGCACTGAATTTAATGAGCGGTGCTCGGTCTCCCCTGAGGTGACCGTCTTGAGCCATGGATGGCGAAAGCGAGCCCCCATGGATGGGTTTACGGCGTGTCACCTCAGGGGAGACCGAGTACCGCTCTATCCACTGAACAAAGTATTCCTGAGGATGCCAGAGCATGCATGACGTATACATAGCAGCAGCCGGGCGCAGCGCGATTGGCAGTTTCAATGGAGCGCTGGCAGATTTGTCTGCCGTGGAGATGGCGAGTCAGGTTATTCGGCAGCTGCTGCAAAGGCACGCCATTGATCCGGCACTCGTTGATGAGGTCATCCTTGGGCATGTCCTGTCGGCGGGTTGCGGGCAGAATACGGCGCGGCAGGCGAGTCTCGGGGCTGGTATCGGCATCACCACGCCTGCGATGACCATCAACAAAGTGTGTGGCTCGGGACTCAAGGCTGTGCATCTCGGAGCGCAGGCGATTGCGCTGGGTGATGCACAGCTCGTGGTGGCAGGCGGCATGGAGAGCATGAGCCAATCGGCGCATGTGTTGCCGCACTCGCGACAGGGACAGAAGATGGGGCACTGGCAGTTGATAGACACCATGCTGCACGACGGTCTCATCGATGCCTTTAACGGTTATCACATGGGCATTACCGCTGAAAATCTTGCCCAAAAGTATGGCATATCTCGTCAGCAGCAAGATGAATTCGCGCTCGCCTCACAACGCAAGGCCACCTCCGCCATGAATGGCGGGCGTTTCTACGAAGAAATAATTCCTCTGCACATTTCCCAGCGCCGAGGCGATGCATTAATCGTTGATCAGGATCAGGGGCTGCGCCCCGAAAGCAGTTCGGAATTGCTGGCACGCCTGAAGCCTGCATTCAAAGCAGACGGCACAGTGACTGCAGGCAATGCTTCCGGCCTTAACGATGGTGCGGCAACTGTCGTGCTGTGCAATGCTGAGATGCTGAAGAGGCTCGCACTGACGCCACTGGCCAGCATCCGCGCCTGCGCGAGTGCTGGCGTCGAGCCATCCATCATGGGGATTGGCCCGGTCTCGGCGACACGTCGCTGTCTCGACAAGGCAGGTTGGCAGGTCAGCGATCTGGATCTGATCGAGGCGAACGAAGCCTTCGCGGTACAGGCACTCGCGGTAGCGCAGGAGTTGCAGTGGGATACCAGCCGCGTGAACGTCAACGGCGGTGCGATAGCGCTTGGTCACCCCATCGGCGCCTCTGGTTGCCGGGTACTCGTGACACTGCTGCATGAAATGGTGAGACGTGATGTGCGAAAGGGTCTGGCGACCCTGTGCATCGGTGGTGGTCAGGGCGTCGCAATCGCGGTGGAGCGCTGATACATCGTGACAATATCGCGGGAAGGCAGCATCACGCTCTCAAGAGGCAGGAAGCCCAGTGCTCTACAGAGTGCGTGCCCGGCGGGATTGGGCGGCCTGTCGTGCACTTGACAGACGAGGTTGCCAATACCACGCTCGCGACACCACTGCAGTGCCTCCAGCAGTATCGCCTTCCCCACACCTCGGCGCCGATCATCAGCGGTCGTCACCACGCGGTCGACATACAGGAAGTTGTCAAACCGTGTCTGAAACCACATATGGCCGACGTTCTCGACAGCCCTGCCCGCGCTGACGCCCAACAGGAATCCAGACAACTTTCCGCCCGGTTTGTCCTGCCAGCGCTCCAATACACAATCGCTTTGTTCAACGAGCTCGGCAAACTGGCTCTCGGGAAGACTGAACGCCTCGGCGCCAGCCGCTTCGTTCAGTCTCCATAGTTTTCGGAATCGGGAGTGACTACTCATTCGTGATTTCTCATTCATGAATGCTCAAGCGAGCACAGTCATTACCATCCGCTTCTTCATCACTACTTGCTGTCCAGCTTGGGAGATGCCATCCACTCATGGCCCTTGAGCATGGCGTGCCAATAAATCGGCGGCAACATGTCTTTCTTCAAAATCCACGCAAGACGAGTCGGCTCGGTGCCTTTGATCACCCACTCAGGGAAACTGGGAAGGAGCTTGCCGCCGAACCCGAATTCGGCGAGCACGATCTTGCCGTTCTCTACCGTCAGCGGGCAGGACCCATAACCATCGTAGCGCGCCGTGCCGTGTGTCACACCCATATCGGCCAGCAGATTGTGTGCAACCACCGGTGCCTGCTTGCGCGCGGCAGCCATGGTCTTGGCATTGGGCGCATTCATCACGTCGCCCAGTGACCAGATATTGCAGTATTTCTTGTGGCGCAGCGTTTCCTGATCGACGTCAACCCATCCAGCCGCGTCCACCAATGTGCTGCTGCGAATGACATCGGGCGCCTGCTGAGGAGGGCACACGTGAATCATGTCGAACTGAGTCTCGACGACGCTCTTCTGGCCATCCGCATCAGTACGTTCAAACCAGGCAGTCTTTGCATCACCATCTACTTTGGTCAGACGGTGATTGAAGTTGAGTTTGGCGTGATAGCGCTCGATATACTTCATCAACGCCGGCACATAATCCTTCACGCCAAAGAGCACGGCGCCTGCATTATAGAATTGAATGTCTATATTGCTCAGCACGCCTTGTCGCAGCCAATGATCGGAAGAGAGATACAGCGCCTTTTGCGGTGCGCCTGCACACTTGATAGGCATGGGAGGCTGAGTAAATACCGCTCGCCCGGACTTCAACCCCTGCACCAGTTTCCAGGTGTAGGGCGCGAGATCATAGCGATAGTTGGAGGTGACGCCATTGCGCCCGAGCGATTCAGCAAGTCCGTCCACGCCAGCCCAGTTCAGCTTGATGCCGCAGGCGACGACCAGGCGGTCATAACTGACCACAGAACCATCTTCCAGCGTCACACGATTCTGTTCCGGAGAGAACTCCTGCGCGGCCGCCTGAATCCAGGTCACTCCGCGGGGAATCAAGGGGGCCATGTCACGTTCGGTATCGGTATTCTGGAAGACACCCGCGCCGACCATGGTCCAGCCCGGTTGGTAGTAATGCTTTTGCGCCTTGTCGATGATCGCGATCTGCAGATCCGGCTTGCGCTTGAGCAGACTGGAGGCGGTGCTGATGCCACCTGCCCCGGCACCGATAATCACGACACTGAAGTGGCGCGCTGAAGAGGAGGAAGCTGCCGCCGTTGGCGCCGCATCCGCCGCTTCGAGACGCCGCACGCAGTCGCTCAGATCATAGCCGGCTGCACTGCCAA
>JBBTKA010000133.1:5083-14078 GCA_038059145.1 Pseudomonadota bacterium | reverse complement strand
GGCACGCTCCCACAGGGGGAATCGTGTCAGTGGACGGTCGCGGAGACGGGGCGGTCGGTGGTGACGGCAAAATCGGGATGCAGAAGATCGGAGCGCTTCACCAGCAGCAGATCGTGACGGTCCAGTCTGTCATATTCGCCGATGGATTCGACGTCCACATCTTCCAGCAGCACCACCACGACATCCTCACCGTCAACGTCGACGACCACGCAGCGCTTGAAGCCTGCGAGCGTATTGAGGGAAGCGAAGCTGCCGATGTCGCAACTATGCGCGGGGTATAAACCAACCGAGGAATGCAATATACCGTTGGAGCTGAAGGCCATGCCAAACCCGGCAGCCGCAACGACGTGAATGATATCGATGATGGCGGGGTCCGTGAGGTCGATACGAACGGTGTCAGTCACCGGGAGGCGGTTTTCTGCCTGCTCGTGAGTCACCAATTTGAGGAAGAGATTGATGTCATCCTGATTCCACTCCAGCATCTCTTCGGTCTCGGCGCGCGAACTGTCTGACGCGAAACTGACGACACTGGTTTCGATGGTCAGATCTCGTCGATCATCTTCTTCAGACTCGTATGGGACAACCATGGAGACGGCGCAGAGCCCTTCACTTGACTCGGGACTGAGCTTCCACAAAAACGGAATATTGCCTGTCAACTCGACCATTGCATGATACTGATACGCTGTGAACACGGCCTAACAATAGCATCAAAGGCGAATCAAGATAAAGCCATTATCTTTTTCGCCTTTCTCGCCGCCCTTCTCATCGCCCCTTCGAGCTCAGTAAAAACCAGTTGACTTTTCGCATCGGCAAGACCGTTCAACGCACAATTTTGCAGCCAGTCTCAGGCCCGAAAAACAACTCCCACTTTTGATTGACGACCGGTATTAATTGTGATGAGAAAACTAATAAATGTTTTCCACAGATTCTGTGGATAACTCAGTTGATAAGTTGAAAATAACGCTCTGAAACACTGAAAAACACTTCGCTCGACACAACTTGATCATTTTTTAACCAAATAGAAATATCAAACAAAATCAATTAGATAGTTAATTATCGACCGTTCCTGCAGCGAATAACACTGTTTTTACAGGGGATTTGTGTCAAAACTGCCATCTGTGTGCATAAAAAGAGCGCACAATTCATTTTCTTGTTAAAACGAATCCGTTTGAGCGCTGTTTTTATTAGGTTTTTTTACTCTATAATCGAGCCATTCCAGGCTGATAATTGCTGTGATGCAATGAGGTTGTGCCGCAATGAAACGCTCCCGTAAATTAATGTTCGCCAGCGCCGCCACAGGGTTGTCACTTCTGGCTGCGTTCTTCATCTGGGAGCTGGTACGCCGCTACAGCCTGGAGGAGCAGGCCAGTACGCTGATGACTGAGACGGCCACGCAGATTTTGAGCTCCGGAGATACCACGCTGCTGTTTGCACACGCAGATCCATTGGCCCCGGTCGACTCTCCAGATCTGTCGACGCTGGTACGCTATGGTCGGCTGGTGGCACTGGACCCGCCAGCGGGGGGAGCTCAGGTTCCCGGTACACTGAGCGCCAGCGTACCAGTCGCGCAGTTCTCGACCACGGCCCATTACAGCCTGGGGAAAGTCAGCGTGGAGGCGCTGCTGACCTACCGCGACGGCCTGTGGCTTTTCACACACTTCGCTCTGATTCCCGGCGAGTTTGCCGAATAAGCCGTTTTTTAGCGGGCCACCACTCGGTGCACAGCAGGCAGGATGATGACGGCAATCAGCGCCGCAATCATGAGGTCCTGATCGATCACGATCCCGCCGAGCATTTCCGGGGGAAGATTGATGACAACGCACAGGCCAATGACCAACAACACCAGCATGAGACTGCGGTGAGCCAGCAATGCCGTAAAAAGCAGAGCGACCAGCGCAATCAGCAGATAATTGGTCTCGAGACCGAGACGAGCAACGGTTTCCTTGGCCAGCGTCATGCCGATGCCGAGAAACAGAATCAGACCGTACAGCGCGAATTTCATAGCTCAATGTCACTCACATGCGGAAATTTGCCAGGGTTGCACACCGACTATACGGCAACCGGACAAATTTGAATCAGGGAATGCTGCGAATTTTGAACCAGGTCAAGAAATGGATGCTGTGTCCTGCCCACTACTCAGCCACGACTCCCAACAACTGCTTGTAGTCGCTCAGCCCCATGAAGATCTTGTTGATACCGTCCTGCTTCAACGTGCGCATGCCATCCTTCAACGCCTGCAGGCGCATGGAATCGAGATCGGCTTTGTTGTAGATCATCTTGCGCAGCTCATGGGTGCCCACCAGCAGTTCGTGAATGCCAGTCCGCCCCTTATAGCCGGTGCCGCCACACTCTTCACAGCCAACGGGACGATTCAGCTGCACAGTCGCCAGATCAACACCCAGCTCGGGAAACTGCTCACGCCCGTAGTTGTCGATCAAATGATCAAGTTCCTGTTGTGTCGGCTTGTAGGATTCCTTGCACTTCTTGCACAGAGTCCTCATCAGACGCTGCGCCAGCACACCCAGCAATGCGTCAGAAAAGTTGACGGGATCGAGCCCGAGATCAAGCAGTCGCGTAATCGTTTCAGGTGCAGAATTGGTATGCAGCGTGGACAGCACCAAGTGGCCGGTGAGCGATGCTTCGATACCGATACTGGCGGTCTCATGGTCGCGCATCTCCCCGATCAGGATGACATCGGGGTCTACCCGCAGGAAGGCGCGCATCGCGGTAGCGAACGTAAAATTGATTTTCGGCAATACCTGAACCTGCTGGAGGCCAGGCTGGGTGATCTCAACGGGATCTTCGGCGGTCCAGATCTTGCGGTCGGGTGTGTTGATGAAGCCCAGCACCCCGTGCAAGGTAGTCGTCTTGCCGGAACCGGTTGGCCCCACCACCAGCAGCAGCCCATGCGGATGGCCGGATAACTCGACAATCTTGTCGTAGTTGGGCTGCGAGAGATTGAGCTTGGCCAGTGGCATGGCACTGCCGGCCGCCAGCAGACGCAGGACGGCACTCTCGCCATTCACCGTGGGAATCGTGGCAACCCGCAATTCCAGTTTCTTGCCACGCACCTTCAGTTTGCATTTGCCGTCCTGAGGCATGCGCCGTTCGGCGATGTTCAGACGCGATATGACCTTGATGCGGGCGATCAAGGCTGAGGTATGCTCTTTGGGAACCTTCAACAGCTCGCGACACACACCGTCCACCCGAATGCGCACAACTCCAGGGGAGTTGTCCTTGCCGGGCTCGACATGGATATCCGAGGCGCCCAGGCGGTCGGCCTCGGTGATTACCCGGTTGACCAGCTGAATGATGGCCGACGTCGAGGCAAGGTTTTCATCCTCTGACTCTTCCTCGGAATCAAGTTCGATATTGCCCTGCTCTTCGAGACGAGAGAACACATCATCGAAGCCAGCCTCGATATCCGCGCCATCGTCGTCGCGCAGATATTGCAGAATGTGCTCGGGGAGACCAACCCGAAACGCATAGTTGCGGGCGTTCAGGACGCCCTGTATCTCCATGATGCGCTGATAGTCGCTGGGGTCGTCGATCAGAATGACCGCCTCTTCCTTGTTGCCGGATATCGGCAACCAGAGATTCTTGCGCAAATAGCTGACACCGATATTCTCGAACAGTTCACTGGGCAGCGTGTGCCCCGGCTCGAACTTCATGTAAGGGACGCGGTAATAGTATTCGAGCGACTGTCCGATGGAGTCGGCGTCAATGCCATAGTCCTCGATCAGAAATTTGGAGACACTCCCACCGTAAAGGGCGACCTTACGCTGCACCTCGTCAAGGTCCTTGCTGGAAAGCTTGTTTTTCTGTACCAGATAGTCGTAAGGCCCCTGCGTGCTCTGCAGCTCCGCGCGAAACTGCTTGGCCAGCATCTGCGAGACCATCATGGCGTGCTTGAGATCGGTCTTGCTGAATTCGCGATCACCCTCGAAGTTGATCAGCTGCAAAACGCCCAGCAGAATGCCATCCTTGATAGGCACGACGATCATGGATTTGACGGCCCACCCCTTGGCATCGGAGAAGCGCCTGTCGAATTTCAAACGGGGATGAATGTCGAGCAACTCCTGTTGATCGAGTACATTCTTGACCACGAGCGCCCGCTGACTCAGGGCCACATAGCCCGCCAGCGAGGTAGGACTGAAGGGAACACGAATCTCGGGTGATCCCGTGTCGTTCGAATCGCCGCCCTTGAAGCTGGCCAGAATTTCCTTGCCGTTCTGCACGCACTGATAAATCGTGAAAAGCCGAACACCCAGCAGATCCAGCAGCGAACGCTCCGCCTCCTTCATCGCTTTCTTGAGTTGTTTGCTTTGTTTCAAGCGTTGATAGACAAGCGAAAGCCCCTGGACAAATTCATCCTGAGGTTCCGTTTCTTTGACCACTGGCTCTTCTGCTATCTGGTTCAACTCTCAAGTAATCCGCGCTGGAGTGTCTGATTTCCTGGGGTCAGTCCGCGACCACACTGTGGTAACATCGCCGGACTGCTTATCATCGCTCACGGTTGAGTATCGAAACTCTCGCTGTGAAGTGTATTGTTGAGGTTCAACTTGAAGCCCAACGTAAAACTCATTGCAAGGTGCATTTCAATGCTCGCTTCAGAGCACATTCTCAAACGCCCCCCGCGCTCCCGCAACACGATCCAGCACCTGCTTTTCGGCGCCGGACTGGCCTTGCTCCTTGCACTTCTGCAAGCGTGTGTGCAAGCGCCGATGACCACTCTGCCTGCGCTGTCCAGGGAGGAATCTTCATGGATTGGGGAACGCATATTTGCCAACGAGTGTAACCTGAAAACAGCATGCTTAACCAGTTGGAACACAGGGGAAGATTTCCCCTCGCTGGGCATTGGCCATTTCATATGGTATCGGGAAAACCAGCGTGAAGTTTTTGTGGAGAGCTTCCCGCCACTGCTTGCGTTCTATGAGGCGCAAGGCGTTGCCTTACCCGACTGGATTGCTGAACTGGAGATGCGCAATTCCCCGTGGCAAACCCGGGAGGAATTTCAAGCCGATTTCGAAAGCCCCCGCATGCAGGAGCTGCGCAACTTCCTGGACTCGACTCGCCATGTGCAGGTGGACTTCATCATCCGACGCATGCACGCCAGCCTTCCCACGCTGACTGCGGCATCGGCACGACCACAAGAAGTGCAGCAGTTGTTCCTGGAAATCAGCCGCAGCGACAGTCCGCTTGGGATGTATGCGCTCATCGACTACATCAACTTCAAAGGAGAAGGAACCTCAACGGCAGAACGTTATCTGGGCCAGGGCTGGGGACTACTGCAAGTGCTGGAACATATTCTCGACACCCGCGAGCCCGGCCCGCTGATGCCACAATTCAGCAGGGCCGCCAGCCATATCCTGACACGCCGTGTCGAAAACTCACCGCCCGAGCGTGGCGAACAGCGCTGGCTTGCGGGTTGGAACAACAGAGTCGCCACTTACTCGGCTCGCCCCTGAACAAACGGCAACCACCTGCCCTCTGCAGTTCTGATTAAGCTTCACTCATTACCAGCCGATATTCCCTTCAGAGACCTTTTTCGCGGCAATGCTGCAACATCAGCAGGATTGCTCCTGCGCCCAATGATCTCTGCACAACGCCCCGGCGGGGCATTGGAGGCTGACATGAGCAAAGACACCGAACGCAGTACCGACCTGGCGCTGCCGGCAGATCCTCTTGAGTCCCTGAAAACCAGATTGCAGCGCCTGCAATGGCTTCTGCTGGCGCTGGCGGTGCTCTGCGTGATCGCACTGGGCGTTGCCGGCAGCACGCTGGGCATGTTGATGTCCGACAACAAAGAGCTGGCGGCTGTCGCCCAGGCCGAGCTGGAACAGCAACAACAACTCAATGAACAGATGGCGTTTTTCAACTCTCAGGTCGAGGCACTGCTGGCTCGCTCCGAGGAGCTGGGTACCGAACTCACCGATCTTTCCGAGCAGGTCGCCACCATCGACGTGAATGACCAGCGCAACGTCATCATTCGCGTCCAGCGCATTCTGATTCGCCAGGAGCAGGACTATCGCAACTTCCTGACCACACTGGAAAACGGACTCTACAATTTCCACATGATGGTGCCGCACTCACGCGGGTGGTGGGAGGACTACAAGCAGGATCTGGTGGAAACGGCAGAGCTCAGCGAAGCGCGGGAAAACTACGTCGTCAACCTGCGTAACAATTGAACCAAGGGGGATTAACCAGTAACCTTGGCCGCTCTTACCAGACCCCCTATCTGAGTGCAATTGAGCATCGCCAACGTCTATGTCAATTTCCAAGAACTACGAAAGACCCAATATCCAGCGCATGACCGGATACAGCTCGGGTGAACAGCCCAATCAGGCTGGCATCATCAAGCTCAACACCAACGAGAACCCCTATCCGGCCACCCCGGCGGTTGCCGCTGCACTCGCTGCGGTGCGCGTGGAGGATCTGCGGCGCTACCCCCAACCGCTGGCCAATGAATTCCGGCAGGTTGCTGCCGAGTATCACCAGGTGATGCTCGACAATATCATCCCCACCAACGGTGGCGACGAGTTGCTGCGGTTGATCATCACGACGTTCGTCAACGCGGGAGACACCATCGCCATCGCCGAACCGAGCTACTCGCTCTATCCCGTGCTGGCGCAGATACAGGACTGTGAAGTGGCCCGCATCGCCTTGCAGGACGACTGGAACATGCCCGCCGATTTTGCCGCGCAGCTCAACGCCTGCGGAGCCAAACTGGCCTTCATCGTGAATCCACACGCACCGTCGGGCCTGTTGACGCCAGTCGCCCAACTGGAAGAGATCGCCGCACACTTCAATGGTGTGCTGGTTATCGACGAGGCCTATGTGGACTTCATCGATCCAGAGCAGCACTACGATGCTGTCCCGCTGCTGAAGCGGCACGACAACGTGTTGATTCTGCGCACCATGAGCAAAGGCTATTCGCTCGCCGGACTGCGTTTCGCCTACGGGATCGGTGCGACTTCATTGACCTCGCCGATGCTGCACAAGACTCGCGACAGCTACAACACCGATGTAATCTCTCAGCTGCTGGCAGCGGCTGCAGTGCGGGATCGCGCGACGGCCGCGCTGAGCTGGGCCAAGGTGAGAGCGGAGCGTACCCGTGTCGCCACAGCGCTGGCTGGACTGGGCTTTCAGTGTGCGCCAAGCCAGAGCAATTTCCTGCTGGCGACGGTGCCGCAGGGTGATCCGCGTTACGAGAACAGTGAATTGATGGCGCGCGAGTTCTACCAGCGGCTGAAAGATGATGGCATTCTGATCCGGTATTTCGACCAGCCGCGCCTGCGCGACAAACTGCGCATCACCATCGGGACGTATGAAGAGAACCAGAAGCTGCTGCACTTTCTGGCAAGTTACCTGAGCAAACGCTGACGGGGCCGCTGCATGCCCAAGGATCTGTTAGGCGACATCCCCCTGCCACCAGCACCCGAACCGGGCGGTGCAGCAGTGCGCCAGCATTACTGTCCGGACTGCCACAAACCCATGCGCCGGATTGTCGGCAAGAAGGGACCCTTCTGGGGCTGCACAGGCTTCCCCGATTGCAAGACCAGCCTCTTCGACAAGGATGGCAAACCGTCCAGAGAAGCCGATGAACGCTATAGATGCCCCGTGTGTACCCGCGCGCTGATCCGAGCCGAGAACAGCAAGGGCTTCTACTGGTACTGCACGGGCTATGACAAGGGTTGCAAGACGCGGCTTGCCGACGATAATGGCGTGCCCGCCAGATCCTTCCGCTGCACCCACTGCGGTCAGCTGCTCAAGAAGCGTACCGGCAAGACCGGCAGCTTCTGGGGCTGCAGCCAGTTCCCCGAGTGTCGCCACACCTGGCCGGACAAGAATGGCGAACCCGATTTCAATGCAAAATCAAAAAGCTGACAGGTCAACGTGATAATTCCCAAGTTCAACATGCGCAAGAAAACCCGCTCCATCCTCACCGGGCTGCTGATCGCCGTGACGTCGCTCATTGCGCTGGCGGTGGGTTACGAAGAAGCGCGCGCCAATATGCTTAACTTCTTCATCGCCTGTGTGCTGCTGCTGGGCGGTGTCGCCTTGATGGCGGCGTGTGTGGTGGCGGTATGGGTGGGGGTGCGGAAGGTGTTCGGTCTGCTGATGGGGAAGTCTGAGGACGAAGAGTCGAGCTGAAAGGCAATCGCGAGCGGGCTTTTATGCCCTCCGGGTACGCTCCCACATGGCTAGAGCGGCAGGGGTAGGGCCAGAATGAGCGCATCTTCGCGCTGGGTCTTGCCGGGATCGGCCGGGTAATAACCGCGACGCTCTCCCACCTGCGTGAATCCCATCGACATGTAGAGCTGGCGCGCTTCAGCATTGGATGGCCGCACCTCCAGAAAACATTCCCGGGCATCGTTCTTCGCCGCTTTGTCCAGCAGATGACGCAGCATGCGCCTGCCATAACCGGCACGCCGAAAATCGGGATGCACGCACAGCGTCAACACGTGCGCCTCGCCCACCGCCGCAGACAGAACTCCATGCGCCACGATGCGATCACGCGTCGCCAGCACCCAGCATTCGTAGCCGGAACGCAGACAATCCAGGAAGACACGCTTGGACCAGGGCTGCTGATAGGACAGATTTTCGTTCTGCACCACCATGTCCAGATCGCTCGGGCGCATAGCACGCAGGACTACATTGGGGGTCTCGGAACGAGAATACGGCGGTATTGGAAACTGCTGCATGACGGGGCTACTTGATACCTAATGACTACCTGACTGGTTGGCTGACTGATGGGCTGATGGGCCGACTGATTGGCTGGCGAGCGCCTGTCGCAACGGCTGCATGGCCTGCCAGACTTCACGCTTGAGATCGGGAACAGCGTCCATGGCGTTGAGGCTGCGGGTCACCACGACCTTCATGTCGAAGTGCGGATGCTGTAGCAGCCCGCCGCGCTCCTGCTGCCAATCGAAATCCGCTGGAAAAAGGTAACCGGTCGACTGCTCGGCCAGCACCAGCAAATAGCGTACGGGAC
>JBBTKA010000133.1:0-5073 GCA_038059145.1 Pseudomonadota bacterium | reverse complement strand
AGCCGACAGCTCATTGCGTATCCGCTGGGCATTCAGCTTGAGACGCCGGGCCAGAAATCCTGCCAGCGTCTGACGAGCGCTCTCTGCGCCCTGCTCGATGTCCGGTCCTTCCATCAGCGGCCACGTGAATACCATCGAAGTCAACGCCCTCTCATCGGCTAGCATCCCCAGGGCCCGCAACATCCCTGCGAGCAATTGTCGACAGGCCGGTGACACGGCGGCGGATTTGGCCCAGGGCAGCTCGCTGATGACGGCAAGCTCCTCACTGACCGGGAAGTAGGCGAACGCGAAACGCGGCGGCGCGGCACTGACCGAAACGGTGACCGGAGCAGCGGGAGTGGGGACAGGTGCTGGCGCCGTGGCCACTTTGCGAGCTCGATCCTCCGGCATTGCGGGGGCGGTCTGCACAGCGGCCACAGGGTCTACGTCCGAGATAACCTTCGATGTATTCGTTGCGGGTGCATTCGTAGCAGGGGCAATCGTGCTCATCCCGGGCACGTTCGGCACGCCGATATCAGCCAGCAGACGAGCCCCCTGATCCCTCCCGTATTGCGGTGACGGGTCAGCCTCCGTCATGCCGGCACCGAGGACAGACGCACCAAACAGCCGCGACGGCTTGGCACCGGGCAGCGCACGACGCGGGAAGTAGGTTTGAATACCCAATTCCCGCAGATATGCCTGACGCTGTAACTCGTTCATTGCCATGGTGCTGCTCTGTGGCCTGTGTCCGGACGGACTGACTGGCCGCGATTATATGCCAAAAGACCCTTTCGACGCCCACGCGATTGCAGGCACAGGGACAAAAGTGCTTGAATCAGTTCACGGAAAACAGAAAAAGGGGAACTCATGAAAGCGCTCGTCTGCCATGCCTATGGTCCACCGGAAAATCTCGTCCTGGAAGAAGTCCCGGATCTCGTTCCCGAAAGCGGACAGATTGTCGTCGACGTCTACGCCGCCTCTTTGAACTTCCCGGATACGCTGCAGATCCAGGGCAAATACCAGTTCCAGCCGCCGATGCCATTCACCCCGGGGTCAGAAGTCGGCGGCGTCGTGCGCGCTGTCGGCAGCGCCGTCAACGGCTTCAAGGTGGGTGACCGCGTCATGGCGACGCCCGCCATCGGTGGCATGGCAGAACAGGTGGTGGTCACGACCGCCGGGTTGCGCAAGATCCCCGTCGACATGGACTTCAAGACCGCCGCAGGTTTCGCGATGGTCTACACCACCTCCTACCATGCTCTCAAACAGCGCGCCCAGCTCAAGCCGGGCGAGACCCTGCTGGTGCTCGGGGCCAGCGGCGGAGTCGGCATGGCCGCAGTGGAGCTGGGCAAGCTGATGGGCGCGCGAGTAATCGCCGCGGCCAGCAGCGAAGAAAAGCTGGAATTCGTAGAGCAGGCAGCCCCGGATGAGCTGCTGAATTACGGCGACGGGGACCTCAAGGAGAAAGTCAAAGCCCTGACCGACGACAGGGGCGCTGACGTCATCTTCGATCCTGTCGGCGGCAACCTCTTCGATCAGGCCACACGCTGCATCAACTGGAACGGACGCATTCTCGTGGTGGGCTTTGCGAGCGGCCGGATTCCCGAGTACAAGGCGAATCTGGCGCTGCTCAAGGGGGCATCAATGGTGGGCGTGTTCCTGGGTCGTTTCCGCAAGGAGGAGCCACAGGCTTACGAGGAAAATTTTGCCGAATTGCTTGAGATGTTCAGTGCCGGCAAATTGAAGCCGATCATCACCCAGACCTTTGCAATGGAAGACTACGTCTCAGCCTTCAGCGTCTTCACTGAGCGACGCGCGATGGGCAAGGTGATTCTTGAGGTCCGCAAAGAGGTCTGACTGTCGCGATCACTCTACTGTGGCGCGCGGCTGCGATAGATCGAGGGGGTGACGCCGTGTGCCTCCTTGAAGGCCTTGTTGAATGACGACAGCGAGGCATAACCGACGTCCAGCGCAATGGTGGAAATCGGCAGATTGATTTCCGCCGGGTCCTGCAGGCGCCGCGCCGCCTCCGCGATCCGGTACTGATTCAGATACTGATTGAAATTGCGATAGTGCAGCTTCTGGTTGATCAGGCGCCGCAGCCGATACTCCTGCATCGACACACTCGCAGCCAGCATTCCGATGGTCAGTCCGGGCTGTGCATACAGGCGCTTACTCTCCATGACGTTATGCACCTTGTCGACCAGCGGCTTGTCCTTGTCGTTGTCGCTGACTCTCGGAATATGGGTCGGTGTCGCCACCGGCATTTCCACCTGATCGATCACTTGCGGAGAATCCCGGTGCAGGGGAAAGGTCGACAGATTGAAGAACAACATGAACAGGAAGATGGCGCCGATGCAGGCGTTGTAGAACCAGCTCTCGCCCAGCGCGAAAAACCCCGATCCGACGATGATGGCGACAATCGACCCCATGGTGATTGCAAACGGAACCCGCAGCTGCCGACGCGACTCCACCAGATCGCCACCCAGGCCGGTCACTGCCGTATAGATGACGTGGCAAGCGAAGGCCAGCATGATGACCTGCGGGATAAACAGGAACACCAGAAAGGATAGTCCTGTCGGCGGCCCGCTCAAATTCGACAGCAACATCCCCACAGCGCGCAGCACGATATAAACGCCGATCACCACCCATATCGGCATGGATATGGAGGGACTGTCATCGAAGAGATAACGCGTGATGACCCACAGCAGCGACGGCGCGGTAATCGCCAGCGTTGTCAGGATGAAATCGATGACAAGTGGCCCCCTGTCCAACTCCGGCAGCGTTGCCAGGATGTAGGCGATCAGGCACAGACCGTAGAACGCCATGAGCCGTCCGAGAGTCTGGCGCTTGTAGTACGCAAGGTAGAACAGGGCCATGAATAGCAACTGAGAGATAGCCAGGAAACTCGTTGCGTACTGGAAAATCTGCATGTCGATGTCGTTTATTGTGGATTGCCAAGTCTGGAAAAAACGTGAAAAAAACTGCGGGGAAAGCCGACCCGCGCAGTAGTGCCGAACGATAGTTCAGCGGCCCACCCTTTGCAAGAAGCGCTCACAAAGGATTGTCGGCCGCCGCGCCGCCGCATTGCTCACGCCTTGACCAGTTCCCCTAGAATGTCTTGCGGACATTGAAGACCAATTGCGGCCCCGTGATGTTGCAGTTGTCCTCGTACTCGCTGACGATGCCCTTGACCAGAGAACCAGCGTAACGATCGCGCGTCCGGCAACGCTCACCGTCGTTGACATTGTTGGCATCCAGACGATAGACAAAACCGGCATAGCCACGCTTCTCGACAAACAGATTCAAGGTTTGGGGAACGCCGACCACATCGATCTTGTCGATATCCACTATCCTGCGATTGCCCTCGATCCCCGCGCGAAAATTCACCCCCACGCTGAGCCCGAGGGCTGGCAGATCCTGCCGCACGCCGAGGCGATAATTGCCTCGGTCATAAGGCACGACGCGACGCTCGAAGCCCCCGATCGGATCAATAGTGGTGGACTCCTGTACCAGCAATCCTGCGGTCAGCAGCGCGGGCGGCAGCCCGAAGAAACTGTAGCGCACCGAGGCATCCAGATTGATACCGTAGATCTCGCCATCCCCGGTGTTGCCGTTGGCGGAAAGCAGACTGGTGGGGCTCGGCGAAATATCGATCTTGCCGATCGCATCTTCCACATCGTAGAAGAACAGATTAGCGTTCAACACGCCCTTGTCCTGCGGCAGGCGATACTCCATGTTGACGGTGTAACGCCACGCCTTTTCCTGCTCCAGCTCGGAGTTGCCCGCCACGATGGCCTGTTGTTCGTCACGCGCATTGGCGGACGACGCAGTGAAATCCGCGAATGACAACTGGGCGATGTAACGCTCCACCGACAGTCGCAGCTGCGTGGCACTGTTCACATCGAATCGATAATCGAACTTGGGCCGTGGGAAGCGGAAATCACGTTCGTTGCGGACATCGCCCCACTGCTTGATCTCCGAGAACTCCACCAGCAGGGTACTCTCCAGCGCCATGCGCGGATTGATCTGCCAATTGTGTACGGCAAAGGTCTCATAGCGCGTCTCCTGCACAGTGGAATTGGCGAGCGGGACAGCCACTGGCACCAGTCCACCATGCGCGGCAGAGGGCGTGCCATTGAGCGGCATCCCCATGCGCAATGCCGACTCCAGTCGCGTCAGCGCACGCTCCACACCCAACTCCACCCCTTGCGATGATGACATCTGAAAATTGTAGGAGGTGCGGGCGATGCGTTCGACCGTGCGGGTATCGGTCGCGAGATACAGATTCTTTCGGGTGGTGGAGTCACGGCTCGCTCCCGTGAAGCGTTCACGCACCGTGTCATGTGACTCGTCGTTGGCGATGAACAGAAACCGGTACCGGCTGCCATTGGCGAACTGATGCTCGTAATCGCCACCCAGCTCCCAGCCATCCCGCTTGGAGGGAATTGCTTCGCGCTCCCAGGTGGTGACAGGCGGTCGGCGGTTGAGATTGGTGATGGCGCGATCCAGTGTCGTGGGCGGATCGGTCTCGCTGTAAAGCATGTTGAGTGCGATGCGATCATTGAGCGACAAGTCATAGGTCAGGTTGCCATTCAAAGCCACATTGGCCTGATCACGCACCTGGTCCACGAGAATTCTGTCATTGGGGGAGAAGTTGGCGTTGAGGCTATCCTCCCAACTCTCCAGGGCCTCGTAGGCGGAACGGCGCTCCGCACTGACCAGATAGTTCAGACCACTGCGGTTACCGCTGTAGACAATCGACCCCTGTGGGATCACCTCGCCATCATGATAGGCGACTGCGCCAGCCTCGACGGACACGGTTGTCTCCGAAAGCGCCTCGCGCAGGACGACATTGATAATCTGCCCCGCACTTCTGACGTCCAGATCACCGGAAGTGCCCCGGATGATTTCGATGTGCAGCACCTGACTGGCGGCGATGCGGCTGAGCTGGGTGCGCGCCTCGTTGTCCTTGCCCGCGAGGCGCTTGCCATCGATCAGTATCTGCGCGCCGGAGCCGAGGCCACGACTATTGTTGTTGGTCGTGCTGGTGCTGCTGACGTTTGCCGTGACCGAACTGCTGGTCGATAAATTCGT
>JBBTKA010000132.1:0-14570 GCA_038059145.1 Pseudomonadota bacterium | reverse complement strand
TTGGTCTTCTGCGCTGGCATAGTGACGGAGGGGGAAACGTTTGTCCGCTTGCTCGACAAGACCGTTTCTGCCCTGGAGAGCCTCCCGCAGGACCAACGCCCAGTCTGCTGGTTTCTGGCCGGAGCGGCGCTCTTGTCGCTGGATTCCTCCGGCAGGCGCGGTGTTGATCTTCCCAAGGTCCGGGATACCTACTGGCCGCACCGCAATAACTTCGAACGCCTGCAACGCTCCGACCTCGACTGGCGTCTGCTGTGCCCGGGCCCGATGGTCGACCAACCGGCGCTTGGGTTGCAGCGGCTCCGCGTCTCTATAGACACCCTTCCTGCTCCAATGCCTGCGCTCGTGCGATCATTGCCGGCCCCTCTCGTGCTTCCTCTGTTTGCCATGAAGATTCCGGAGATGATCATTCCCTATGCAGACGCGGCGTCCGTCATCCTGGCCAACTTGCAACCCAGAGACTCGACATCGAAGCACCGGATCGGTATAGCGCTGCCAGTGGGCATGAAGGGCAAGAAGGATCAATGGGCTGCCAAGCCTGCAAAAAAGGAGAATTGAATATATGGCAAGGCTGATTTTGGTGTGTGGCCCCGTAGGGGTTGGCAAGACGACTTACTCGATATCGCTCGCCAGGGAAATTGAGGCCATTCGATTCTCAATAGACCCCTGGATGCAGACGCTGTTTGCCAAAGATATGACTGCGCTGGATTACTCCTGGATGATGGAAAGGGTCAACCGATGCTATGAGCAAATCTGGGAAGTGAGCGAGCAAGTCCTGGCAATCGATGGCAACGTTGTGCTGGATCTTGGCTTCACTTCCAAGGCGCTGAGAGACATCTTTTTCAAGCGCGCCGAGAAGCTTAGTCTGACTCCTGAAGTGCATTACCTTGATGCACCCAGAGACATCCGCAAGCAACGCGTCGACAAAAGAAACTCCGAGAAGGATCCAGTCGTCTACGCGTTTGAGGTTAATGACGCGATGTTCAATTTCATGGAGCCAAGGTTTGAGATTCCGACTGAGGAAGAGCTTCGTAATGGACGCAAAGTCTATGTCTGATCTCAAGGATCCCCAAGTCCTGTTCAGTGCAGGGGCGACAAAGGTGACGTCATGGCTTGTCCAATTTCTCGCGAGAAAGTGCAACGTCGTAGACTTCGTTTCGATTTCTTTTTCCGACGGCAATAACGGTTACAGTGACTGTGGAATCTGATACCGAGTAGACCAATCGGTATCCAAGTTGTCGGAGTTTGATTTTGTACAGGTTAGTCCCGCCACGGACTGCCGCTGAAGGAACATGCGGGTTGGAAAGTCGCTCTTTGAGTTTCTTGGCGAAAAGTTCTCGTACATGCGGGCCGAGCTTTTTCCATTCCTTCAATGCGCTTTTCTTGAATGCTAACTCATAGGTCATCCACGTTAACCTTTATGCTCTCTTCGTCCGTGCGGCTCTTGGCGATTGCTAAAAGCTCTTTGTCTTCGATGAGATCCATCATTGCTTCGTAGGCCTTCGCGGGAACACAGTAAAAGGCTGGTTCATTCCTGTTTAGAATGGCAATGGGCAACCCTTCTCCGCTGGCGACGACTTTCATAGGGTTAGCCTTCAGCTCGGAGATGCTGGCGGCGACGTCGGTAAGGATTTGATGTGTCATGGAAGTACCTGAGGCCAATAAACTTGAGACCTGATAATAGCCCTATAAAAAGGTCTCATGCAACCTGTAAAACCTCCCTGTTCGATAACCTTGATCAAGTAATAGGACATATTTCCGAGGTGGTCAAATTTCTACAGGGAGTGGCAATCAAACATTTGTCTTCACAGTGGAATCCGGGTTAGATTCCCACCAACGTGATAGGACGGATAATCAGCATGCCACTCTTCGATACTGCCCTGGTCTATGCAAGACCTATCCGCCTTGCCGATGTCCCCTCGTGGTACGCGTACCTCTCAATCCCCAGCGTTATTGAGCACACAAGCTGGAATCTCTCCTGCGAGAACGATCTTGAGAAATTGGTCATGAGTCATCTGGAAAACGCGCCTGAATCGCCGATCCGTTTCGCAATTGTCGACAAGGCCAGCGACAAGCTGGTGGGCACCGTTGGGTTTCATTCTCTGTCTTCTGAAAATCAATCGGCAGAGCTGGCGTGAGATATTCATCCTTCATTCTGGGGAAACGGTATTGCCACAGAAGCTTGCAAATGGATTGTAAGCTGGGGGCACTCAGCCCGTGGTTTTTCCACGATACAGGCCTGTGTATTGGATACGAACGTCGCCTCTAAACGAGTGCTGGAGAAATGCGGATTCAACCAGGAAGACAAGCTTCGAAGCCTGAGAATGGTTCGGGGAGTGCCGAGAGACTTCTTTTTGTATTCAATAATTCCCACACTGAGGATGCAGAGTGACAATTAAACGCACAGGACATCGATACACCGACGCGGAGTCAGGCATCACACTGGATTGCTGGTTTCCTCGGGACAATAAGAAAATCGAACGAAACTGTTTAGCCAAAAAGGCAGGACTGGTTCGAGGCGATTTTGTTGAGATAGAAATCGATGATCTTGCCACTGCCCCGAAAAGCATTGAGGAGGCCTATCTTCGTCTGCACCTTCTGTCGGAGTGTGCAGTAAAGCCAAACGAACTCAACCTTGAAGGGATCTTCTCGCTGCTGGTGAATGTGGCATGGACTTCGGCGGGCCCTGTCCTTCCTGCCAATGTCGACGAGCTTCGCAGGCGAATCGTCAATGAGCATCATCATCTCACCGTGTTCGCTATCGACAAATTCCCGCGCATGGTTGACTACGTGATTCCGGTGGGAGTTCGAATTGCCGATGCAGATCGCGTCAGGCTCGGAGCGCATCTTGCCCCGGGAACTACTGTTATGCACGAGGGGTTTGTAAACTTCAATGCAGGCAGCCTGGGTGAGTGCATGATTGAGGGGCGCGTGACGCCTGGCGTTGTGATCGGCGAAAAATCCGATGTTGGTGCCGGCTCCTCGATCATGGGCACGCTCTCCGGCGGAGGGAAACAGGTTAACGCCATCGGCAAAAGGAGTCTGCTTGGTGCAAACGCGGGAATCGGCATCTCATTGGGTGATGATTCCATCGTCGAGGCCGGGCTCTATGTCACGGCAGGTACCAAAGTAAAACTGCCTGACGGAAGTGTGGTCTCTGCGCGCGCACTGTCCGGAAAGTCTGGCCTGCTTTTTCGGCGGAATAGCCAGGCTGGAGCAGTGGAGGTCTTGCCAACGGATTCGAGTCGGTGGGGTGGAATAAATTCGGTGCTGCATAGTAATGAGTAGGAAAATGGATGTCGCAGATAGCCTTTCAACAGCCAGATAGGTTAAACCTGGAATAATCTTGAAGAAGTCCAGATTGCGGCGCAACGGTGTCTCCGACAGCGCTTGGAATGTTTGGCATGCTTCTTACGCCTGTCTGTAGCCAGATCGAAAGTGCAGGAGCAGCTCCCATCCACGATTATTACTATCCAGACGTTTCTGCGGAAACGCGTCCGCTGGTCTTTGCTCAAGGAGATGCAGATCCTTTGTGTTCTACGCCGATACTCTATGGTTTGATGGCGGACCTAGACGCTCCCACTCGGCTTTCAGTAGTAGGTGGCGATCACTCTTTTGAAGGGCTGCCCCGCACCGAGGGCAATGCCCTGGACGAGAACCCCTAGGCTGTTGACTATTTTGTGGCACTGGCTGTAGCGGACTTTTCCGCAAAATGACAATACGAGTAGGCGGTCGGCAAGGATACAAAGAGCTCGAACTCCCTCCCTCCCCATTTTAGGGTTTGAAGATGAACGTAATCGAAAGAATAAAAGCAGTACTTGAGGCTGAAGCTAAAGCTATTCAATCAGTAAATGTAGACGAATCCTTTGAGTCAGCAGTGAATACTATTCTCGCTTGTAGCGGGAAAGTCATTACTACAGGTATTGGCAAAGCTGGGCACATTGCTCACAAGTTTACAGCGACCCTATGCTCAACTGGCACACCGTCAGTATTTTTACACGCAGCTGAAGCAGCACACGGAGATTTAGGGATAGTGAGTGAAAACGATGTGTTAATTGCTTTCTCAACGAGCGGTAAGTCGAGAGAGGTGATAGAAATTCTGGAATTGTCTCGGCATTTGGGTGTTACCCCTATTATCGGCATCACTTCACATCCTGACTCTGAACTAAGGGATCACTGTGAATATATTCTTGATATGGGGATGCCAAAAGAAGCGTGTCCTCTTGAACTGACGCCAACTTCTTCAATTGCGGTGATGCTTGCGATAAGTGATGCAATCGCAATTTCAGTAATGGAAAGCAGATCGTTTACTAAAGAACAGTGGGGGCTTCGGCACCATGGTGGTTATCTTGGCAGAGCCGCTAGAACTGACAATGAACCAAAGTGAGACGCGCCGTCTAGCTTGGCACTACAGGCCCTCAGGGATTTGCGCATGATCATATGAACATATATCGAATGACTTCAAAGAACCGGACGGATGTGAAATTGACTGACCTCATATGGCCTATCGACTGATTCAGACACTGCTTGTTCTAGTCCTATCTGGTTGTACCGGAGGGCTGCCTCATCATCCAGATTCGGCCGGTATTATTCCCTCCACTGAAGGAACTGTGACGAGTGGGGTTATCGAGTCTTCCGCTCTGGGAGTTGCAAAGCGCTTCAATATTTATCTTCCCGAGGGGTATGCCGATAGCGATCTGCGCTATCCGGTAATCTATCTTGTGCACGGTTGGGGCGTGGATGAAGATGCCTGGTTGTCTCCCGGGCTTGATGTGAAGAAGGTCGCTGACAATCTGAATCTTCAGGCGATTATTGTCATGCCGGATGGCGACAGAGGGACGTATGTTAATTCTGCCACGCCCGTTAATTATGATGAGTGCATGAACGATGTCTATCCTGTCCGCAATGCGCAAGAACCTCGGCAGGAATTTTGTGTTCGTACACCCAATTACGAACGTTACATGGTCGAAGAGATAATTCCGTACATCGATGGCGCCTACCGGACCAATGCCAGAAGGCAAGCTCGCAGCATCGTTGGCGAGTCTGCTGGAGGCTTCGCTGCAATGCATCTCGCCCTGAGACACAAGGACCTGTTCTCCTCTGTGGCTGCGCACTCTGGTGGTGTGTCCATGCTTTATTTGCCCGGCAACGGAAAGGTGCTGAGGACTATCGAGCATCGTCCCGGGTTCGAGGAGTGGGAGGCCATGTTCGGCCTGGATATCGAAGGCTGGAAGCAATACGATCCTTACTCACTGCTGGAGTCTCTTCAGCCCGACGAATTGGCTATCTACTTTGACAGTGGCACCGAAGACGAGTTTGCCTTCTTCGAGATGGCGTTGCATTTCGAATATCGGTTGAAAGAACTGGGGCTGGAACATACCTTTGTCTCTGTTCCAGGTGGGAAACACGATGATGCATTCTTTGGAAGTCGGATCCCCTTCAGTCTTGAGTTCAATATCAGGCAGTTCGAGAAGGCGGGGGTTTATCCGGAGCCATGATGAGCACTAGTCAGCACCCTGACGTCCCAACCCCTATCGACTTTCTCACCATGCGCGATGCGCAGGAGTGGGAGAGCAAGGCAATGCTGCGTCCCCATCGAGAGGACTTCTTCGCAGCATTCGCGAATGAACTGATTGCCGTCGGTAATCCTTCCATAAGAATTCTTGAGCTGGGTTCAGGGCCTGGATTTCTAGCGCATCACCTGCTGTCAAAAATTCGAGACGCAGAGCTGACACTTCTCGATTATTCCGCCGCCATGCATGAACTCGCCCGCCGTCGTTTGAGCGACAATCTTGACAGCGTGACGTTCGTTGACCGCAGCTTCAAAGAGCCCGGCTGGGAGGTTGGGTTGGGGCAATTTGACGCCGTGATTACCAATCAGGCCGTCCATGAATTGAGGCATAAGCAGTATGCCCAAGCTCTCCACGCGCAAGTTAAAAAACTGCTGCATGTCGGAGGAGTGTATCTCGTCGCTGATCACTACTTTGGTGAAGGCGCGATGCAGAATGATCAGCTGTACATGTCTCTGGACGAACAGCGTTCATGCCTGGAGTCTGCAGGTTTTACGGTCGCAGAAATTCTCGTCAAGGGTGGCAGGGCGTTGTATCGTGCCACATGATAAAAGTAAGTCGGAGTTCAAATGCAGTACGTGTTGATTATCCATGAGGTAAAAGATTACGCAGTCTGGAAGCAGGCCTTCGACAGCGCAGCCGGGATTCTGCGAGACGCGGGCGAACTCGAGTATCAAGTTCTCACATATGCGCTGGACCCGAACAAAGTCGTCCACTTTTCGAGATGGACATCACACGAGCACGCCAGGAATTTCTTCCAATCGGCCGAGGTGGAGGAGATTCGCAGGAAGGCGGGCGTCAAAGCACCGGAATTCATTTACCTTGATCTTCTCGAAGCAGGCACACGCTAGGGGCGACGCACAGCGATGACGAACCGCGATATGGCGCTCGCCCTCTTGGTCGTGACGATCTGGGGTACCAGCTTCACCGTGATCAGGCTGGGCCTCGATGGCGTCCCTCCGATGCTGCTCGCGGCCATGCGCTTTGCGTTGGCGGCGGTTCCGGCGGTCTTCTTTGTGCGCCGTCCTGCCATTGAACTGCGTTACTTGATCGGCTACGGGTTGCTGGTCGGGGTGGGACAATTTGGCTGTCTCTTCTACGCGATGCATATCGGCATGCCCGCCGGGCTGGCATCGGTGGTGCTGCAGTCGCAGGCGTTTTTCACGCTCGCGTTGGCAGCAATATTTCTGAAGGAGTCTGTCTCGACTTCGCAAGTGAGCGGCGTCGTGGTGGCGGCCTGTGGTTTGTTTCTGATTGCACAAGGAGGCAGCGGCCCGGGTTTCGCCGCGTTGCCATTGGGAGCCCTGCTGCTGTGTCTGGCAGGAGCCGCTTTTTGGGGGGCCTCCAACATTATCGTGCGCAAGGCGTCTGCCGCTGCCGCACAGCGCGGCGAGAGCGTGAACATGTTCAGCCTCGTCGTGTGGTCGAGTCTGGTGCCGCCGATCCCGCTGCTCCTGCTGGCGTTGCAGCTGGACTCAGTAGAGACCATGAGGTCGGCCGTGAGTCATATCGACGGCACGTCCATCCTCGTCTTCTGTTACCTCTCTTTCTGCGCAACCCTGTTCGGATTCGGGGCTTGGAGCAGTCTGCTTTCCCGATACCCGACCGCGAGCGTCGCGCCATTATCCCTGCTGGTGCCGGTGACGGGACTGCTTACTGCCAGTGTGGTGCTTGATGAGCACCTTTCCTGGCTGCAATGGGGCGGTTGTCTCGCGGTGTTGTGCGGGCTGGCTATCACGACGTTCGGATTGCCGCGCAAGTCTATGAGAGTGAGAGGAGTAGTGCCTTGATTTACCGGGGAGGATGTCATTGCGGTGCCGTTCAGTTTGAGGTTGAGGCGCCAGAGTCAGTTGAAGTGGAAGACTGCAATTGCTCGATTTGTCGAAAGACAGGCTTTCTGCATCTGATTGTGCCGCTGCAGAGTTTTCGATTGCTGTCCGGCGCGGATACACTGACGACTTACAGATTCAATACAGGAGTGGCCGAGCACAAATTCTGTAGAATCTGCGGCATCAAGTCCTTCTACATTCCACGCTCCAACCCTGATGGTGTGGATGTCAATCTTCGATGCCTGGCGACACAACCTGAGCAGGTGAAGATAGTGAGCTTTGACGGTGATAATTGGGAAGCCCATGGCGCGAAGCTCGCCAGCAAGAGCGTGCCTGTGCTGTAGCGTTGTTGAGTAATTTCGTATTCCTGGATCATGAGAGAGCAATATGTCAACGCCTGAATCCCGCGTCACCATTCACATGGCCGCCAGCCTCGACGGCTTCATCGCCCGCAAGGACGGCCGCGTCGACTGGATGGAGACCACCGACGAATTTCCCAACGGCGAGACGATGGACCCGGAATTTGTCGAGGCGTTTCTCAAGACCATCGACTGCTATGTGATGGGATCGCGAACTTACGAGACCGCGTTGAACTTTTCCCAGCAGGGCTTCGGATGGGCATATGGCGACAAACCCACTTTCGTTCTCACCACTCGCGATCTGCCACACATCCGCGACACCGTCGAGTTCTACGCAGGAGACCTTGCTCAACTTGTCAACGAACGCCTGCGGCCAGCGTTTCGCAGCATCTGGTTTGTGGGCGGCGGTGCGGTGTCTGGCGAATGTCTGCGTCTTGGGTTGGCCGATGAGCTGCGCTATTCGATCCTGCCGGTTCTGATTGGTGATGGAGTACAGTTCTTTGAAAAACTCGACAAAGACGTCGCTTTGCATTTGAAAGAGATCAAGGCCTACAAGAGCGGTATGGTGGGGCTTTGCTATGAAGTACACGCACGCGATTCTAACTCGCAAAAGGAAGAGACGACATGATTTCTGCGCAGAAGTTCTGGGACAAAACCGCCGCTCGCTACGCGAAGAGCACGATTCGCGACCAGGCGAGCTATGAGAAGAAATTGGCGATCACGCAACAGTGCTTCCGTCCCGACTCGCGTGTGCTAGAGTTCGGCTGCGGTACCGGCAGCACGGCGATGATCCACGCGCCGCATGTGGAAAGTATTCTCGCGACGGACGTCTCCGGCAAGATGCTGGAGATCGCAGAAACCAAGGTACGCGCGGCGGGCATCGAGAATATCCGCTTCGAGCGAGGGACACTCGAAAGTGTCAGCGAGAGTCTGGCACTGACGCCAGAGAGTTTTGATGCGGTGCTGGGGCTCAACATTCTGCATCTTCTGGAGGATGTGCCGGGTGCCATCACCCGTGTGCATGGGTTGCTGAAGCCGGGCGGCGTTTTCGTGTCGAGCACGGCGCTGCTCGGCGCTGTTGCATGGTACTGGCGAATGTTGATTCCGTTGGCGCAATTCTTTGGTCTGGCGCCGTATGTTGGAAAATTCAACAAGGACGAATTGGTGTCGATGTTGACCCGCGCTGGTTTCAGTGTGGATCACGAATGGCAACCGGGAGCGACGTCGATTTTTATTGTCGCGAGAAAATCAGGCCGAGGATGACGATGAAAACGACACTGATGTTGAGCATGGCATTCGAGATTGCCGAGACTAAAATTGGATAACTGGTTCAAAGATCAGCGCGATCAATTGTACCCCGGCGAGCCGCTCGCCAGGGTCACGGCCGTTGATCGCGACCGCTATATCATCAGAAATGAAAACGGCGAGCTGCCTGCCGAGTTGACAGGAAAATTTCTGCACCTCGCTGACTCTTCAAGCGATTTGCCTTGCGTCGGCGATTGGGTGTGCGTGCAATATCTCGACGGAGGAACTCATGCCAGCATTCATCACCTTCTGCCGAGAAAGTCATTTCTGAAACGAAAAATTGCCGGCAAGAATGTCGACTTCCAGATGATTGCCGCGAATGTCGATGTCGCTTTCATTGCTCAGTCCTGTCATTTCGATTTCAATATTCGACGGCTGGAGCGCTATCTGGTGATGGTGACGGAAGGCCATATAGAGCCTGTTTTGCTGTTGACGAAAACGGATCTGATAAGCGCCGAAGAACTCGATGAGTTGATCGGTCGAATTCGTCAGGCAGGCATTAATGCCAGAATAATTTCTCTCAGCAATGTGACCGGCGATGGCATCGAACAGATCCGCGCCAGCATGATTCCCGGCAAGACCTATTGCCTGCTCGGGTCATCCGGTGTCGGCAAGACGACGCTCATCAATCGTCTGATGGGCGATACAGAATTGGAGACGGGTGCAGTGAGCGGGACCGGGGAAGGTCGACACACGACCACGCGTCGTCAGCTGCTGCTGTTGCAAGACGGCGCGTTGCTGATCGATATGCCGGGCATGCGCGAGCTCGGCATGCTGGGGTTCAGCGAAGGGATAGACAACAGTTTCGCGGAGATACGTGAGCTTGCGAAGAGTTGTCGCTTCAACAATTGCGGGCACGCCAACGAGCCAGGCTGCGCCGTTCGAGCGGCGATAGAGCGGCATGAATTGGACGAGGGTCAATTTCAGAATTACGTGAAGCTCGCCAAGGAGTCGGAGTTTCATGAAATGTCCTACGCCGACAAGCGCAAGAAGGACCGTGCGTTTGGAAAGTTCGTCAGCTCCGCAATGAAGTCCAGAAACAAGAGAGACATTCATGACTCATGAAGTTGGCGGGGCCTGATTTGCCGCGCGTTGCACAAGGTGATTTATGTAGTAAGCTTGTTTTATCGCGGTACCTGAGCAATTTGATGACTCCTCTCACCCGGTCCATTCAGTTCATACGTTCCCTCCTGCTGGCGCTTGTGATTGGCTTCGGAATTTCATTGCCTGCTCCGACGATGTCCGCCGAACTTTCCCCCCAACCGCCCGAGAGATCGGTGCTGATATTGCTTCCGTTTCAGCCCGATCTGCTCGTCAGCAGGCTGGCGTTGCAAACCCTGCAAGAGGAGTTCAGCCGCGTCGAGGACATGACCCTGCTGGTGTACTACGAATTCCTGGACACCAATCGCTTTTCCGACGCCGCCTACCAACAGCAACTCTTTGATCTGTACGCCGCCAAATATTCCGCCAGACCGATCGACCTTGTCCTGGTGGAGACCGAGACCACGCTCAACACATGGTTGACGCAGCGCGACAGAATTGCGCCGGATGCCCCGGTCGTCTACTTCGATACGCTGACGGACACGTTTTCCGGAGAGTCGATGCCTCCCTATGTCACCGGTGTTGGAGGAAGCGTGGAGTATGCCCCTACAATCGAGTGGATCATGGACGCGCTGCCAGACGTGAACGAGGTGGCGTTGGTGCATGGCGTGGGTGACATCGACCTGGCGCCTGACAACATTCGCCCTGTTCGCGAGTTTGTGCGCGACATGGAACAGCAGATTGTCATCACCGATCTGTCAGGGCTGCCATTTCCCGAGATTGAGCGCCGCGTCGCCGCGTTGCCAGCCAGTGCAGTGGTATTGTCTCACCCGGTGTTCGAGGATGCGGCGGGGATCCGATATAACCCCACTGCCGCGCTCGACAGGCTAGTAAGGGCCTCAGCGGTGCCGGTCATCAACGGTTTCGATCTGTCCATGGGGACGGGGATTATCGGCGGCAAAATGTACAGCCTGGAGAGCCAGGCCCGGCAAGCGGCGCAGATTGGGCTGCGAATTTTGCGCGGCGAAGCGGTGAGCTTCATTCCTCACGCGCAGGACGTCAGTGGCCCTTTCATCGTTGATCATCTCGCGTTGCAGCGCTTTGATATTCCACTTTCTTCATTGCCGACTGACACGATCATTCGCAATCGCCAATATTCCTTCTTGGAGCTCTACACGACACAGATCGTTTTGGCTGGCGCTGGCTTCGCAGGGCTTTTGCTGCTGGTGGTGTTTCTGCTCGCCGTGACGCAGAAGTTAAGTCAGGCACGCCTTGAGCTTGCTCAACTCAATACGAGTCTCGAAGGGCAAGTGCAAGACCGCACGGCCATGCTCAAGCAAACCAATAAGTATTTGCAGGATGAGATTACCGAGCGCAAACAACTCGAAGAAGAGTTGCAGCGGCAGGCGACGACCGATGGGCTCACGGGCATTTCCAATCGCCGTAATTTTCTGGAGCTGATGAAAGGCGAAATCAAACGCGCAATTCGGCTTGGCCATCCGCTGGCCGTCGCCATGATTGACATTGACCACTTCAAGCTGCTCAACGACACCTATGGCCACGCCGCAGGCGATCACGCGTTGCTCGAATTTGTGAGAGTTTGTCAGAAGAGCATTCGGGAAATTGATGTGCTGGCGCGCTTCGGAGGCGATGAGTTTGTGATGCTGTTGCCGGATGCCACCTGCGATCAGGCGGCGGACGTTCTTGAACGAGTGCGGCACGAGCTGTCGGCACATCCTCTTGAGCTGGAGGGGCAGCTGGCATCGATGACCATCAGTGTCGGCATCACCAATCTTGCTGCCGATCATGAATCCGTGGATGCGATTCTGAGTCGCTCTGACATTGCGCTGTATCAGGCAAAAGAGCAGGGTCGCAACCGCATAGCCATCACAAGAGCTTAAAGCAATTCAGGAGTAGGGATGGACGCAGGTTTCTGGCACAAGAAATGGGCAGAAGGCGATATTGGGTTTCACGCGCAGGAGGTTAATCCTTCGCTGCGAGAGCACTTCGGAAAATTGCAAATGGCGCCGGGTGCGAGGGTGTTTCTGCCCTTGTGTGGCAAGACGCGAGACATCGGGTGGCTGCGCGACGAGGGCTATCGAGTGACAGGCGCCGAGCTGAGTGAGCTGGCGATCAAGGAGCTGTTCAACGAACTTGGTCTGGTGCCCGAGATTACGGGCTCTGACAAACACGTGTGTTATCAGTCCGGCAATATCCGCATCTTTGTCGGCGACATGTTTGAAGTGACTGCGAAGCAACTCGGCCCGATCGACGCGATCTACGACCGCGCGGCTCTGGTGGCTCTGCCGATGGAGATGCGAGCGCGTTATGCCGCACATCTGATTGATATTACCGACGCCGCTCAACAGCTGCTGATCAGTTACGAATACGACCAGCACCTCATGAACGGCCCGCCCTTCTCGGTACATGCCGACGAGGTGAGGCGCCTCTACTCCGTCGTCTATGACGTGCGACCGTTGGAAACGCATGAGGTGCCCGGAGGGTTGCGCGGCAAGATTCCCGCAACGGAAACTGTCTGGGCGCTGCAGATGGCGCATTGTTGAATCGGATGACATCACGAGGGAAGTGAGCAATGGCAAGACACATTGAACGACACAGGACGGATCGGGTTGGCTGGCTGCGCGCAGCGGTGCTTGGTGCGAATGACGGCATCGTTTCCACCGCCAGTTTGATCATGGGGGTGCTGGCCGCAGGTGCGACTTCGGAGTCCGTCATGGTGGCCGGGATCGCGGGGCTGGTTGCCGGCGCCATGTCGATGGCGGCGGGCGAATATGTCTCGGTGAGTTCGCAAGCGGATACGGAAAATTCCGATCTGGATCGCGAGCGCAAAGAGCTGGCCGAAGATCCAGTGCATGAACTTGAGGAGCTGACCAGCATCTATGTTCATCGCGGTCTGGATGCTGAGCTGGCGCGCAACGTGGCGATTCAGTTGACAGCAAAGGATGCTCTCGCTGCGCACGCACGCGATGAGCTGGGCATTTCGGAGTCGCTCAAGGCGCGCCCTGTGCAGGCGGCAATCTCTTCGGCGCTAACCTTCGCTGTGGGAGCCTTTCTTCCGCTGCTGGTGATAATCCTCTTTCACCCGTCTCTGCAGATCGTGGCGGTAGCGCTTTCCTCGCTGGTTTTTCTGGCGCTTCTCGGCGCGCTGTCCGCGAAGGCAGGCGGTGCATCCATGCTAAGAGCAGCGTCGCGAGTCACCGTCTGGGGGGCATTGGCGATGGCGTTGACGGCCGGTGTTGGTGCAATTTTTGGAGTGATGTGAGCCTCATCGGGTTCACCCGTTTTGCTTTGCAGAGTGGCGACTCAACGATATAGTGGCCGCCAGCCCTCTTCTTCCTTTCTGTATTGGTGACCGCTTATGCAAGCACGTATGCACTCAAAACGCCTCGGTATCCTTTGTTTCAGCGTTCTCTCACTTGTGGCCTGCAGCCAGGAAGCGCCGGAGACCGAGTCGGCTGTCGCTTCCACGGAGGCGGTGCGCAGCGATGGCGCGGCGGGTGCTACCAATACTTACGAGGAACCGGCGGCTGCCGCGGCGACCACGACTCCAGATGGCACCACCGGCGCTACCGCTGCGTACACGCCACCTGCAGAGATGGAGACGACATACGAGAGCGAGCTGCTGCTCAACACGCATCAGCTGATCACCGAGGGCAAGCGCTCCGGTGAGGGTTATTTCAGTGCCGACGGCAACCGGCTCATCTATCAGGCCGAGCTGGAAGGCGACAATCCTTTCTACCAGATCTTCGTGCGCGATCTCGTGGCGGGCACTACGACGCTCGTGTCCCCCGGCATCGGGTTGACGACCTGTTCGTGGATTCATCCGACGCAGGATCTCGTGCTGTTCTCCTCCACGCACGAAGACCCGGACGCGATCGGCAAACAGCAGCGCGAGATTGCGATGCGCGAGAGCGCGGTGCAGCGCGGCTATGCGTGGGACTACGACGAACACTACGAGATTTATCAGGCCAACGCCGATGGCAGCGGGCTGGTCAACCTCTCCAACGCGCGCGGCTATGACGCCGAAGGCTCCTATTCTTCCGATGGCCAGACCATCATCTTCGCCTCCAACCGCGAGGCTTATAACCGACCGCTGAGCCAGGCCGAGCAGCGTCTGTTCGAGGATGATGCGTCCTACTTCATGGACCTCTACGTGATGAACGCCGACGGCAGCAATGTGCGGCAGCTGACAAACTCGCCTGGCTACGATGGTGGTCCCTTCTTCAGCGCGGACAACCAGCAGGTGGTGTGGCGCCGCTTCAATCCGGACGGCAACAGCGCCGAGATCTGGACCATGAATGCCGATGGCAGCAACCAGCGCCAGCTGACCGATTCGGCGATGGTGTCCTGGGGGCCGTACTTCCATCCGAGCGGCGACTACATCATCTACTCCAGCAACGTGCTGGGACACGCCAACTTCGAGCTGTTCATGATCGATACGCTGGGCG
>JBBTKA010000131.1:0-5940 GCA_038059145.1 Pseudomonadota bacterium | reverse complement strand
GACTGCAACCCGGCCGCCGTCGAGCTGCTGGGCGAACCGCTCAAGAGTCAGTTCTGGCGCGACATCATCCGCGAGCGTTTCGCGCCGCGCATGGACGATGGTCACGAGATTTCCCTCAAGAGCGGCCGCCGCGTCAGCCTTGCCACCCGTTCCCTGAACGACGAACCCGGCCAGATCATCCTGCTGACCGACCAGACCGAAACCCGCCGCCTGCAACAGCACCTGAGCCGTCATCAGCGCCTCTCCGCGATGGGCAAGATGGTGTCCTCGCTGGCCCACCAGATCCGCACTCCGCTTTCCGCCGCCATGCTCTACGCAGGGCAGCTCGACAACCCGCAGCTCACCGGTGAGCAGAGCGAGAAATTCCGCAGCAAGTTGATGTCGCGCCTCCACAACATGGAGCGGCAGGTGAAAGACATGCTGATCTTCGCGCGCGGCGACACTGTGCTGGACGAGCTGATCAGCGTGCAGACGCTGCTGGAGGAACTCGACATCGCCGCCGAGGTGGTGCTGCGCAGCAGCTTCAGCTGTGAGTGGCGCAACGACGCCGGCCCCGTCGCCATTCGCTGCAATCGCGAGTCGCTGATCGGCGCGCTGCTCAACCTGATCGAAAACGCGCTGCAGGCCTGCCAGGTGCCGACTGCTCAACAGGCAGGCGGCCAGCACGGCGGCGCGCTGCAGATTGGCGCCGAGCGCATCACCGGCCCACAGGGTGAAGATTTCCTGCGCGTCTATGTGCGCGACAGCGGCCCCGGCATCAGTGCGGCGCTGCTGGAACAGATCACCGAACCCTTTTTCACGACGCGGCCGCAGGGCACCGGGCTGGGGCTGGCGGTGGCTCAGGTGGTGGCCAAGGCGCATCAGGGACGGTTCTTTATCGAGTCGCGACAGGCTGATGGCAGCGGTGAGGCACATGGCACGTGTGCCGGGTTCTTGCTGCCGTGGTTGCCAGACGAGGCGAGTGTTCCACCACAGACGTGTGGGAGCGAGCCTGCTCGCGATTCTCGCGATTAAAGGATAGCAGTGCGCGATCGCCTGCGAGGCAGGCTCCCACAAGGTACGCACAAACAAGGCACGCTGTTACAGAAATTCAATTCAATAGATAGAACGAGGTCAATATGAGCAAGGCAACAATACTGGTGGCGGAAGACGATTGGGACCTGCGTGAAGCGTTGTGCGACACGCTGGAACTGGGCGGTTTTCGTGTCATTCCTGCCAGCTCTGCCGAAGAGGCGCTGGAGCTGTTCGCGACCCGCGACATCGACATGCTGGTCTCCGACGTCAACATGGGTGGCATGGATGGTCACGAGCTGCTGCAACGCATCCGCGTGCTGGCCCCGCTGCTGCCGGTGTTGTTGATCACGGCTTACGGCAGCATCAGCCGCTCGGTGGAAGCGATGCGCAACGGCGCGGTGGATTATCTCGTCAAGCCCTTCGACCCGCAGACACTGGTCGATGCCGTGCGTCAGTATGTCGCCGCCCCGGTGCGTGGCACCGATGTGGAACCGGTGGCCGAGGAGGCCTCCAGCAAGAACCTGCTCGCCATGGCCCGCAAGGTCGCCGCATCCGATGCCACCGTGCTGATCTCCGGCGAGAGCGGCACCGGCAAGGAAGTGCTGGCGCGTTACATCCACCTGCAATCGCCGCGCGCCGACAAGACCTTCGTCGCCATCAACTGTGCAGCGATCCCCGAGAACATGCTCGAAGCCACGCTGTTCGGCCACGAGAAGGGCGCATTCACCGGCGCCTACAACAGCAGCCAGGGCAAGTTCGAGCAGGCCGATGGCGGCACCATTCTGCTGGACGAAATCTCCGAGATGGACATCGGCCTGCAAGCGAAAATTCTGCGCGTGCTGCAGGAGCGCGAGGTGGAGCGCGTCGGCGGCCGCAAGACGATATCTCTGGATGTGCGCGTGATTGCCACTACGAACCGCGATCTGCGGCAATGTGTGGCCCAGGGCACTTTCCGCGAAGACCTCTATTACCGCCTCAGCGTGTTCCCGCTGCAGTGGCTGCCACTGCGCGAGCGCCGCAAGGACATCGTGCCACTGGCCCAGCGTCTGCTGCAGAGACACGGCAAAAAAATGGCGCGTGGCTCACTGAGTTTTGACGCCAGTGCGCAGCAACTGCTGGAAACCTATCCCTGGCCGGGCAATGTGCGCGAGCTGGACAACATTATTCAACGCGCGCTGATCATGCAGGATGGCAATGTCATCACCGCTGCAGGCCTTGCCGTTGATGCCACCGGCGCGCAGAACAATGGATTCGCGAATGGCTTCGGTCAGGGTGGAGGACGCGTGTTGGACAACAATGCGTCGCTCATCTACGCCGCTGGCACGGATTCTGCAGTAGACAGAGCTGACATAGCGGACAGGGCAGGCATGCAGGCGCAGGAAGACGACGAATTTGGCGAAGGTGTTCTTGGCAGTGACCTGAAGCAGCGTGAGTTCGAAATCATTCTGCAGACCCTGCGTCAGCAGGGCGGCCGTCGCAAAGAGACTGCCGAGGTGCTCGGTGTCAGCGCCAGAACACTGCGCTACAAGATGGCCAGGATGCGCGACAGCGGCATCAACATCGACACCATGCTGGGCGCGTATTGAGAGTTTGTTGAGTGCAGAAGAACAGGAAAAACAGGAGCTGATCGAAAATGAGTGAACCCACCAACCGCGTCGACATCAACCGCGTGCTTATGCAGATGCGCGAGATGCGCAGCCAGATTCAGGGGCCTTCCGCGCAGGACCTGGCACCGGGTCAGGTCAACTTCGCCAGCGTGCTCGATGCGGCGCAGCGCTCGGACATGGTCAACGCCGGTGGTGCGAGTGAACGCAGCAGCTTCTCCGATCTGCTCAAGCAGGCGGTGGATTCGGTCAACGAGACGCAGACTCGCTCCAGCGAATTGCAGACGGCTTATGAACTGGGCGACCGCAACGTCGACATCACCCAGGTGATGATCCAGATGCAGAAGGCGTCGGTGTCTTTCGAAGCCATGACCCAGGTGCGCAATCGTCTGGTCAGCGCCTATCAGGACATCATGAACATGCCGCTGTAAGCAGCAAGAACCACCAGCTCCATTAAAACCATCAGCTCCACTAAAACAATCAACACCTGAACCAAGAAGAACACACCATGGCAACGACAACAGGCGACGCAGCGGCAAGATCCTCGGGAGCAGGCGATGGCGCCAGATCCGGAATGACCGGTCGGCGCATCACCGACAGCATGAGCAGCGAATTTCTCACCGGCTTCATGCGTCTGGATCTGCTGCGCCAGATGGGACTGATGATCGGACTGGCAGCCAGTGTCGCCATCGGCTTCGCTGTCGTTCTATGGTCGCGTGGCGAGGAATATCAGCCGCTGTATGCCGACATGAACGGCTATGACATGAATCAGCTGGTCGAAGTACTGGAGACTGGCAGCACCGAATACCGCGTGGATCCCGCGACCGGCGTCATCCTCGTGCCCGCCGCTCAAGTCTCTGCGCTGCGTCTGCAAGTGGCGGCAGCCGGCATCACTCGCGAGGCGGGTTACGGCTATGAGGCCCTCGATCTCGAACAGGGTCTGGGCACCAGTCAGTTCATGGAAGCGAATCGTTACAAGCGCAGTCAGGAAGGCGAACTGCAGCGCACCATCATGGGTTTCCGCAACGTGCAGGCCGCGCGCGTGCATCTGGCCACGCCGGAGCGTTCCGTCTTCGTGCGCAGCAGCCGCAAGCCGACCGCTTCGGTATTTCTCACCTTGATGAGTGGCAGTGATCTCAGCGACACGCAGGTCGACGCCATCGCCAATCTGGTGGCTTCCAGCGTGCCGGAGCTGACGCCGGAGAACGTCACCATTGTCGATCAGCGCGGCAACCTGCTCTCACGCAAGGAGGACAAGAGTGATCTGGTGATTGCCGGTGAACAGTTCGACTACGCGCGCCGCTACGAGGATGCGCTGGTGGAGCGCGTCAGCCGCATGCTGCAGCCGCTGGTGGGCGCCGGGCGCTTCACTGCCGAGATCAGCGCCGACATCGACTTCACCCGCACTGAAGAAGCGGCCGAGACCTACAACCCCGAAGGCATTCTGCGCAGCGAACAGTCGCTGCAGGAGCGTCGCGATAGTGCCGAGGTCAACGGTGGCATTCCTGGTGCCCTGAGCAACCAGCCGCCTATCGACGGGCAGGTGCAGGACCCGCTGCTTGCCGATGCCGCACTGCCCGACCCTGTGACCGCTGCCGCCGCCGCTGGCAACACCCGCGAACAGGCCACCCGCAATTACGAACTGGACCGCACTATCAGCTACACCAACCACGATCCCGTCTCCGTGCGCCGCCTCAGCGTGGCGGTGGTGCTCGATGATCGTCCGGCCTTGGCCGCAGAGGCCGGTGAGCCTGCCAGCGAGGCGTGGACGGCGGAGGAGCTGGAGCGCATCACCGCTGTCGTGCGCGATGTCGTCGGTTACAGCGAAGAGCGTGGCGACAGTGTCACCGTCATCAACAATCGCTTTGCCCCACTGGTGATCGAGGAGATCGGCAGCGAGCCATTCTGGCAGCAGGATTGGCTGTTCAGCACGATCAAACAGGCAGGCGGCTTGTTGCTGGTATTCGTGCTGGTGTTTGGCGTGCTGCGGCCGGTGCTGCGCAATCTGGCTGCACTTGGTAGCCAGAGCAAGGACATGGCCCGGGTGGCAGGCGGCGGCGAGTACGCCGATCTGGACATCGACGGTAAGCCTGTCGCCAATGACAAGGTGACGCTGTCCGGTGGCGACGACATATTGCTGCCCGGTCCGGACGACGGTTACGAGCGTCAGCTCAATGCCATCAAAGGTCTGGTCGCTCAGGACCCGGGGCGTGTTGCTCAAGTAGTCAAACAATGGATAAACGATGATGCCTGAAGATAATTTGCCCTCCCGTGCCCAAGGGGTTGTCAAGAACGTCGCCTCTGTCGACCGTGCCGCCATCCTGCTGATGAGCATGTGTGAAAAAGATGCTGCCGAGGTCCTCAAACAGATGGGGCCGAAGGAAGTCCAGAAAGTGGGCACGGCGATGTCGGCTTTGCGCTCGGTGAGCCAGGACAGTGTCGGCAATGTGCTGACGCAATTCCTCACCGAGTGTGGATCGCAGTCCGGTCTGGGCGTGGGCGCCGAGACTTATATCAAGAACATGCTGGTGGAAGCGCTCGGCGAAGATCGTGCACGCGGCCTTCTCGATCGCATTCTGATGGGGGGTTCCAGCAGCGGCATCAACAGCCTGAAGTGGATGGACCCGCGTTCGGTGGCGGATGTCATTCGCCATGAGCATCCCCAGATTCAGGCGGTAGTGCTGAGTTATCTGGAGGCGGACCAGTCCGCCAGCATCCTGGCCCAGTTCCCCGACAAAGTCCGTCTGGAGATCCTGATGCGGGTCGCCTCGCTGGAAAGCGTGCAGCCCGATGCGCTGAAGGAACTCAACTCCATTCTCGAAAAGCAGTTCTCCGGCAAGGGCTCCAATCCCTCGACGAGCATCGGTGGCACCAAGACGGCGGCCGAGATCATGAACAATCTCGAGGGCAGCATCGAGGCCGAATTGATGGAGGCCATCAAGGGTGTCGACGAAGAGCTCGGCCAGCGCATTCAGGATCTGATGTTCGTGTTCGATAACCTGCGTGAGGTGGACGATCGCGGCATTCAGGCACTGCTGCGCGAGGTTTCCTCGGAGGTGCTGATTCTGGCCCTCAAGGGTGCCGACGAATTCCTCAAGGAGAAGATTTTCGCCAACATGTCCAAGCGCGCTGCCGAGCTGTTGCGTGACGATCTGGAAGCGAAGGGACCGGTGCGCATCAGCGAAGTGGAAACGGCGCAGAAAGAAATTCTCGGCATCGCCAGACGCATGGCCGATGCGGGAGAGATCCAGCTGGCCGGCGGCGGCGAAGCCATGATCTAACCCTTTGTACCCACCCTGTGGGAGCGAGCCCGCTCGCGATT
>JBBTKA010000130.1:0-5285 GCA_038059145.1 Pseudomonadota bacterium | reverse complement strand
TGGCAACATCGGCAGGTAAGCCCAACAACATCAGCACAGGCAACGTCAGGTTTGATCCCCCCCCTGCAATGGTATTGATGCCGCCAGCAAGAAAGCCCATGGCTGCGAGTACGAAGAGTAAGGGGACGCTGTATTCCATAGGAGCAGTGTAACAAACCGATTCGCAATCATCTGCTATAAATGGTGATGGGAAAGCACACAAGCCCGGGAGGGGCGATCGAAAATGCCAAGGATGCGGCAACACCTTACTTCACGAAAGTCCCGTTTGCCAAGGTTGGCTGCCGGGACAACTCTTATCGAAATCCTCGTCGCACTTCTCGTGGTCGCGATTGGTCTGCTGGGTATGGCGGGCCTGCAGACTGTCAGCTTGCGCCAATTGCAAGGCGCCTATCTGCGTTCGCAGGCAGGCATTCTCGCGGGAGACATGCTGGAGAGGGTGCTGGCGAACCGGCAGGGTGCTTTTCTTGGCGCCTATGACGAGGCGGCTGGCGTGCTCAATTCTGGCTGCGAGTCGCAGACAGGATGTGCCGCCGCCGACATGGCCGGTCACGACATTGCCCAGTGGCAGGCCAACTTGCAAAGAATCCTGCCTGTCGGCACTGGCGTCGTCTGCATGGATTCCACTCCACATGATGGTGGGCCCGAGGCAGCTGATTGCGATGGCGTCACGCTGGGTTCTGCGACTGTTCATGCCGTCAAGATCTGGTGGGACGACGATCGTGATGGTGTGGCCGAGAAACGTCTGACCTTGAGTCTGCGGCTCTGATTGGGGGGGGATGAATATGTCGCTCCAAGCACTCAGGCTCGCCACTGCTTCGCAGCCCAAATCTCGTCAGGTCGCCGTCGGCGGCTTCTCGCTGATCGAGTTGCTGGTGTCGATGGCAATGGCGTTGACGCTGGCCAGCGGTGTGCTGCAGATCTATGTGAGCAGCACTGCCCTGGATCGGAATCAGGAGGCTCGGGCGCGGATGTTGGAGAACGGGCGTCTGGCCATTCATCTGCTGGCTGAAGAATTGCGCCTCGCTGGAGCACTGGGGTGCTTGCCGATGCTGGCCATGGGCGCCGTCACCAGCACGCTCCAGTACGAGCCCGACACGCTGCAGCCAGAGCAGGGTATCCAGGGGTGGGAGGCGACGACATCCAGCGCCAGTCTGAATCAGGTCGTGCAGGCGGATGTTCCGGTTGTCAGCACGTCGGCTGGGCACTGGACGGGCTCCGCAGGCAGTGTGCTGGAAGAAACCTTCGCCATGCCGGAGTCCGACATCATGCGCGTCTGGTTCGCTGCAACGACACGGGCGACACTGGCGGCCAGTTCCGACGCACAAGTCTTGACGTTGCTGGGATCCGGAGCCCCGGAGGTGGCCGCAGGCGATGTGCTGCTGCTCAGCGACTGTCTGCATGCCGACTGGGTGCAGGCTTGTGAGGTAGAAAGCTCTGCGCAGGAAGCTGTCGTCAACGCCATGCCAACGTCGACTTGCTCACCCGGCAACCGGCCTGACAGCATTGTGCAAAGTCGCGTTGGTAGTGAGGTGCTGCGTCTGCAAAGCAGCATCTTCTATATCGGTAAACGGGGTGATGTGGCCACCAATCTGCCGGCCTTGTTCCGCCGTCCGCTCAATCGTTCGGCGGTGGCGGGGGCGGCGGAAGAGCTTGTCGAAGGGGTTGCCCGCATGCAGTTGCAATTCGGCGTCAATCTGGACGCCGATAGTCTGAACAGCGTGGATGCTTATGTAACGGCGGACCTGGTGCCGGACTGGCAACTCGTCATCAGCGTGCGGATCAATCTGCTGCTGCAGTCGATCGAAGATCATTTGCTTTCCACTCCGCAGGCCTATGAGTTCGACGGCATTTCCTACGACGGCCAGCCGGGCAACGGCAGTTTGCCTCCCGACACCCGGTTGCGGCAGGAATTCTCGACCACAGTGGCTCTGCGAGCGCGGGTGGAGACAGTCGCGGGCGTGTTCGCACCATGAGCCACAACAACCTGCCCGTGCAGCAGCGCGGCGCCATTCTCATTTTCTGCCTGGTCTTTCTGCTGGTGCTGACCCTGATGGGCTCGGCGGGTATGCAGTCTGCAGTGCTGCAGCAGCGCATGGCGGGCAATCTGCTGAGTCACGAAAGCGCCCGTCATGTGGCTGAAGCGACCTTGCGCGAGGCGCAGCAATGGCTTGCTTCACAAGCCATTCGACCGCAGGCGGATAGCGTCGGCAGCGCCGGAGTGTGGTCGCGCGACATTCTGGATCCGGATGGCAGCAACGCGTTGCCTTGGTGGGAAGAGCCGGATTGTTTTGGAGCCGATTGGTGGCAGAGGCACACAATTGAAGGCCGCGAGGTTCAACCCCCTGCGCAGTCATACTTTCTCATCGAGGAGTTTGCGCATGTCGTCGACACTCAGCTCTACAGTTACAGGATCACGGTGCGCGGCACGGGGCAGGCGGGGTCGATCGCCACATTGCTGCAAACGGTCGTTGCCAGGAGTTTTGCGAATGATTGATGCTGGCAGGGATGTGCCGAGGGGTTTCACGCTGCTTGAGCTGCTGATCGTCGTTGCCATTCTGGGTTTGCTCACGGCCATCGCATTGCCGGGGTATCAGCGGAGTGTACTGGTCGGAGGCCGGGCTGAGGGGCGCGCCTTGCTCTTGCAAGTCGCGGCCAATCAGGAGCGCTACTATGCTGATCACCTCGTCTACTCTGGCAATGCCGATCCCTTTGCCACTCCGGCAAGTGCCATGCTGACGTCAGTGGGTGGTCTCTACCGCGTCAGCGTGACGAGCTGTCCGGGCGGTGACATTGAACACTGTTTTGTCGCCACGGCCCTGCCTTTGGGGCGACAAACCGCCGACACCTGCCAGTCCATGTCCATTACCCACACCGGAATCACAAGTGCTTCCGGCGATACTGTGGCGGAGTGCTGGCATTGAGTGGCTGGGCAGCGTCGATTATTAAAGTTGGCAGGTGAGCGGACTGCCGCCACTGTCCTCGCGGATGCCATCTCCGTTACTGTCGACGGCATAGCGAGTGCGGCCTGTACTGTTGACGATCAGTTGCAGCGCAGCGCGGGGGTCGCCGTCCTGTGGGCAATACAGGAAGTTGCCGCTCTGATAGCGCATGAAGCCGGTTGCCTCCATCTGCAGATACTGCCGGTTCTGAAAGGCGCGCCATGCAATGGTTCCCTGCAGCCCGGGGGTGAGCTGACTGCGGAGCAGCAAGTCGTCCTGATTGATCAGCCGGTCGGCATTCCTGTCGGTAAAGACGATGCTGCCCTCGCTCCAGGTGCCTGAGCAAGTGCGTCCGTCAGAGGAGCGACAAAAAGTCACCGTCTGGCCATAGCTGGCGGCGCTGGCGCGGGCCAGCGCCAGATGTTCGGCCAGTGTCCGCAAAGTGGTCTCTCCTTGTTTCTGTTCCGTGAGCGCCTGCAGGCCAGGAGCGGCGAGCCCGGAAAGGATGCCGACAATGGCTAAAGTAGTCATGATTTCAGTGAGCGTGAACCCCTGGTGATGTATGAGAAGGCCAGAGAAGAATCCATCGTTGACGCCGGCGAAGCGAGACATGACTGACACCTCCTTGTGTTACAGTTGCCCACCTCAAGTCTAGACCACGCGCCGCGATTGCGCTCGCCTCGGAGCGTCGAGAAGTCGGTGCTGCTGGAGTGGTTCTGAAGACATATTGCAGGAGAGAACGGCAGGCAAATGAGTGAATTTGTGATCATAGGGGGCGGCGTCATCGGTCTCCTGGTGGCGCGCGAGCTTGCGACCGCGGGCGCGGAAGTCACACTGGTGGAACAGGGAGGCTGTTGCCGTGAGTCGTCATGGGCGGGCGGTGGGATAGTCTCACCACTCTATCCCTGGCGCTATTCGCCGGCCGTCACGGCGCTGGCATCGCACGCACAACAGGCCTATCCGCAGCTCGTGATGCAGCTGTTGGATGAAACGGGCATCGATCCGGAGTTCGAGCGTACCGGCTTGTTGATGCTTGATGCCAGGGACGAACAGGAAGCGCTGCAATGGGCGGCGACCAACGGCAAGGCGCTGCACGCGGTAGGCCCATCCTTCATTTATGACCGGGAGGCGGGGCTGGCGTCCGGCTTTGGCCGAGGGTTGTGGATGCCCGATATCGCCAATATCCGCAATCCACGCCTGGGGCAGGCACTGCTGAGCAGCCTGAGGCGGAATCCTCTCACTCGGATCAGAGAGCACACACGGGTTTTGTCACTGCATGCCAGCACTACCAGCACCAGCGGCGGGCGGAGAGTGTCTCACGTTGAGGTCCTGTGCGAGGGCATGGTGGAACAGATTTGCGCTGAGCAAGTCATCATTACGGCGGGCGCCTGGTCGGGCGGACTTCTGGAGACGCTGGACGTGTCGCTGCCGGTCGTGCCCGTCAAGGGGCAGATGCTGTTGTTCCGACCTCCGCGACGCTTGATCGATACGATAGTCCTGACTGATGGGCGTTATCTGATTCCTCGCCGCGACAATTATCTGCTGATGGGCAGCACGCTGGAGCATACCGCCTTCGACAAATCCACCACCGATGAGGCGCTGCAAAGTCTGCGCCGCAGTGCCGAGGCGTTGTTGCCAGCGCTGGCGGAGTGTCGAGTGGAGCGCCAGTGGGCAGGTCTGCGGCCGGGGGCTCCGGATGGCGTACCATTCATTGGGAGAGTGCCAGGAATCGACAATGTCTATGTCAATGCGGGGCAGTATCGCAATGGTCTGGTCCTTGCTCCGGCATCGGCACAATTGCTGGCCGATATCGTGCTGGGGCGAAGACCGTCTGTTGACCCGGGTCCATACGACCCAATCTTGCGGAGCGCCTCTACTCCATGTTGAGTTTTTTCATCCGATAACGCAGTGATCGAAAGCTCATTCCGAGTCGCTGTGCTGCCGCTGTCTTGTTCCAGCGCGACTCTTCCAGCGCCTGCTCGATGGCCTTACGCTCAATCGATTCAAGATGATTTTCGAGAGAGAAGCCCTCGCCGCGCGGGAGGCTGAACGTCGTCTCCATCTCCGCGGTCGGCACCACGGGTGACTGTGCGTGTGTCAGGGGCGCAGGGACCGCGGTGCCATTTTGGATATCCAGATTCTGCACGGACACGACGCCGTTCTCACACAAAGTCACAGCGCGCTGCAAAATATTTTCAAGCTCGCGGATGTTGCCCGGAAACGCGTATTCGCTCAGCGCCTGGAGAGCCTCGGGGCTGAGCGAGGGCACAAGGCTGATATGGTTGTCTTCGGCAATCCGCAGCAGAATTTCTCTGCTAAGTTCAGCGATGTCGTCCCTGCGCTGTC
>JBBTKA010000129.1:0-6616 GCA_038059145.1 Pseudomonadota bacterium | reverse complement strand
TCCGGAAAACGCGCACGGATTGCGTCGCAGATGAATTGGTCGGCCTTGATATCGGCATTGGTCACCAGCTCCGTGCCGCCCTTGAACGAGGTGATGAGCCCCTCCAGCGCGGCCTGTTCCGTGCGAATCAGAGCGCCTGCAGCGCGGGCGAGGTGACGGGTGAATTCGGGGATATCGTGATGCATCAGTGAAGGTTCCGTTGTGTTGCAGGGCATGGCAATTGTGGTGGCGAATGTGGCAAGGAGTAAAGCAGTTAGTTCACGGCGCCTGTCGGCTGTGCCATCATCGCAGTCCTGATGGCCCCTCAAGGCAGGAAATTCTCTCTTCATGAAGCTGGTGTTGCTGTACAGCCTGTTCGCCGTGCTCGCCATGGCCGCCAACATTCTCGCGCAGGAAGCCGCGCTGCTGATCTATGGCGATGCGTATGCGATGGCCTTCGCGATTCTGAGCGGCACCGCCGTGGGGCTGGTGGTGAAATACCTGCTCGATCGTCATTACATCTTTCAGGCCAGCGCCCGCCCTCTGCATCGCGACCTCGGCCAGTTCATCGCCTACGGCAGCACCGGCGTGCTGACCACGTTGCTGTTCTGGGGCACCGAGATCGCCTTTGACCTGCTCTTTGAAAACCGCGCCGCACGCTACGCCGGAGCCGTGCTGGGCCTGAGCGTCGGCTATGTCATCAAGTATCGGCTGGATCGTCGTTTTGTTTTCAATACCACGCCGGGCACCCGCGGGAGCGGCGTCTGATGCAGATACACTCCTGGGGACGCTACCCCACCACCGACGCCACACTGCATTCCCCGCGTTCCGCCTCGGCGCTGCGGCAACTCCTGCTCGACACTCAGCAGACTGACACTGGAGCAAAGACCGCCTTCGACGGAATCGCTCGCGGGCTCGGCCGCAGCTACGGCGACAGTGCGCTGGCAGGCAACATCGTGCAGACCCGGGAGCTGGATCAACTGCTCGCCTTCGACACTGACACCGGCCTGCTGACCTGCGCCGCCGGTGTCAGCCTCGACACCATTCTGCATTGCTTCACGCCCCGTGGCTGGTTCCTGCCCGTGGTGCCGGGCACCCGCTTCGTCAGCGTGGGCGGCGCCATCGCCAGCGACGTGCACGGCAAGAATCATCATCTCGACGGCACCTTCGGCCAGCATGTGCACTCGTTGCGCCTGCTGCTGCCCGACGGCGAGGTGCTGAACTGTTCGAGCAGCGAGAACAGCGCGCTGTTCCACGCCACCTGCGGCGGGATGGGGCTGACCGGCATCATCGTCGACGCCACGATCCACCTGCGGCGCATCCCCGGCTCGGCCATCACTCAGCGCACGTTGCGGTCGCCCCATTTGCAGGACGTGATGGAGCGCTTCGAGGCCAGCGCTGCCAGCACCTACTCTGTTGCCTGGCTGGACTGCCTCGCCAGAGGCCCGGCGTTAGGGCGCTCGCTGCTGTTTCTCGGAGAGCACGCCACGGATGGACTGTTCAAAGCCCCACGGCGCGGCGGACTCACCGTGCCCTTCAATTCGCCCGCGTTCCTGCTCAATCGCTACAGCATGGGGCTGTTCAACGCGCTGTATTACAATCGCCCGGTGAACAGTCAGGCCAAACAGCGCATCGAGGCGGGGCAGTACTTCTTTCCACTCGACAGCATCGCGCACTGGAATCGGTTGTATGGCAGCAGAGGCTTTCTGCAATATCAGTTCGTGGTGCCGGATGCCGCTGCGCTGGCCGCGATCACTTTGGTGCTGCAGCGCAGCAGTGCTGCCGGGAAAGGCTCGTTCCTGTCGGTGCTGAAGAAGTTCGGGCCGGGCAACGACAATCTGCTCTCGTTCCCCATTCAGGGCTACACGCTGGCCATGGACTTCAAGTTCGAGAACTCTCTGCTGCCTTTGCTCAATGAACTCGACAGCATCGTACTCGACCACGGCGGCCGCCTCTATCTGGCCAAAGACGCCCGCATGAGCGAGGCCACCTTCAAGCGCAGCTATCCGCGCTGGGCAGAGCTGGCGCAATTGCGCGCGGCCAGCGGAGCAGACCGCGTGTTCAATTCACTGCAATCGCGCAGGCTCGGCCTGTAAGCACTGCGACAAGAACTTCAGAAAAGACGATGAGGATTATCGATTGAAAAACATACTCGTGATCGGCGCCAACTCCGCCATCGCCCGCGCTGTCTCCCGACTCTATGCCGAGGAGCATTGCCGCCTGTTCCTGCTGTCACGCGATGCCGAGCAACTCGCTCTGCAGAAACAGGATCTGCAGATTCGCGGCGCCAGCGAAGTCGATTGCAGTGCCTTCGATGCCAACAACTTCAGCGTGCACGAGGCCGTGATCGACCAGGTGCTGGACACCTTCGGCAGCATTGACCTGGCATTTATCTGCCACGGCAGCCTCTCCAATCAGGCGCAGTGCGAGGACAATTTCGACAGCGCGCTGCAGGAGTTCAACACCAATGCCCTCAGCGTGATCTCGCTACTGACCTGCCTGGCTCGCCACATGAGCGTGCAGCGCAGCGGCTGCATCGCCGTCATCACCTCGGTGGCAGGGGATCGCGGGCGTCAGTCCAACTTCGTCTACGGCTCGGCCAAGGCGATGGTATCGACTTACCTGCAGGGTCTGCGCGGCCGCTTGTTCAAGAGTCAGGTCGATGTCATCGACATCCGGCCCGGCTTCGTGGACACCCCGATGACGCATACCCTCAAGAAAGGCGGCCCGCTGTGGAGCTCGCCCGAGAAGGTCGCACATTGCATCGTCGACGGTATCCGCAAACGCAAACACACGATCTATGCCCCCGGCTACTGGCGCCTGATCATGCTGGTGGTGCGCAGCATTCCCGAGTTCCTCTTCAAGCGCCTGAAGCTGTAATCCACGCGGCTAAACTGGCATGATGAGCGCCCGGCCAAGGACTCCATAATGACAACCACACAGGACAGGCTTCCCCTCTACGTCGATCTGGACGGCACGCTGATTCACAGCGACCTGCTGCTGGAATCATTTCTGGAGCTGATTCGCCGCAACCTGCTGCTGGTGTTTCTGGTGCCGTTCTGGATGCTGCGCGGCAAGGCGTTCCTGAAGCGCGAGATCGCCCGTCGGGTGCAGCTGCGCGTCGATCTGCTGCCCTACAACAAGCCATTCCTCGAGTTCCTGCGCGAACAAAAGCAAGCGGGCCGCCGTCTGGTTCTCATCTCCGCGTCCGACACCAGTCTCGTACAAGCCGTCGCCGCGCACCTTGAACTTTTTGACGAAGCCGTCGGCAGCGATGGCGTGGTGAATTGCTCCGGCACGCGCAAGCTCGCGAAGATTCTCGAGCGCGACAAGGCGTTCTGCTACGCCGGGGATGGCCGCGTTGATTTGCAGGTGTGGAAGGGTGCCAGCGCCGCGATTCTGGTCGATGCCGACGTCGCGTTGAAGCGCGACGCCGCCGCACTTACCCGCATCGAGCGCGAATTCGACCGGCCGCGCCGCGGGCTGCGCCCCTATCGCCGCGCGTTGCGTCTGCATCAATGGCTCAAGAACACGCTGGTCTTCCTGCCCCTGGCGCTGGCCCATGAAATCAACAATCCCGAGCTGATCTGGCAGGCGACGCTGGCGTTTCTCAGCTTCGGTCTCTGCGCCTCCAGTGTCTATGTGCTCAACGACCTGCTCGACCTGACCAGCGACCGGCAGCATCGCAGCAAGTGCCGTCGCTCTTTCGCCGCGGGCGACATTCCGCTGCTCAGCGGGCTGCTGCTGAGCCCCGTGCTGCTGGTGCTCGCCTTCGCCGTCGCGATGCCCCTTCCGCGCGCGTTCATCATCATTCTCGCGCTCTATTATTTCTGCACCGGTCTCTACAGCTTCGTTCTCAAACGCATGATGCTGGTAGATGTGATCATGCTGGCGGCGCTGTACACGTTGCGCATCATCTCCGGCGCGGCGGCCATCTCGGTGGTGCCATCGTTCTGGCTGCTGGCGTTCTCGATGTTCCTGTTCTTCAGTCTGGCGGTGGTGAAGCGCTACACCGAACTGGATTATCTACGTGAGGCAGGCATCGCCCAATCCGAAGGGCGCGGCTATTACGCGCAAGACTTGAGCATGATGGCGATGTTCGGCGCTGCCAGCGCGTTCATGTCGGTGATGGTATTCGCGCTCTACATCAACAACGACGACACGCGGGAACAATATCTGACGCCGGAAATTCTGTGGCTGATCTGTCCGCTGCTGCTGTATATGATCACACGTATCTGGCTGCTGACGGCACGCGGGCAGATTCATGAAGATCCCATCGTCTTCGCGCTCAAGGATCGCGTCAGTCAGCTGGTGACACTGGCGTGCGGGGCGATGTTGTGGCTGGCCAACGTTGATTGGCGATCGCTCATTCTGCAATGATCAATCAGAAGACGGGAGACCGACATGGCACAACAGTATCCGGAGATATCCGACAAGCACCGACAGTTCATCGCAGAACAGAAAATTTTCTTTGTCGGCACGGCAACGGCGGACAGCCGCGTCAATGTCTCTCCTAAAGGCATGGACGCACTACGGGTCGTCGACAGCCATCGCGTCGTATGGCTGAACGTCACGGGCAGTGGCAATGAATCCTCCGCTCACGTGCAGCAGCTTCCGCGCATGACCATCATGTTCTGCTCCTTCGAGGGGGCGCCGTTGATCCTGCGCCTCTACGGGACTGCGCGAGTCGTGCATCAGGGCGATGCCGACTGGGATGCGCTCTATGCGCTGTTCAAACCCAATCCCGGCGCCCGCCAGATTTTCGATGTCAGAGTCGAGCTGGTGCAAAGCTCCTGCGGCATGGCAGTGCCAACGTTCGACTATGTCGCCGATAGGGAACTGTTGACGGAATGGGCAGCGAAAAAGGGCGAGACTGGCCTGCAGCAATACTGGGCCGACAAGAATCAGATCAGCATGGATGGCGTGCCGACGCACATTCTCGAACTGCAGCGCAAGTAACTCAGGACACCATCACACCCAGATGCGCGGCGTGAAAACGCAGATGCTCTTCGATGAACGTCGCGATGAAGTAGTAGCTGTGATCGTAGCCAGGACGGCTGCGATACTGGATCGGATAGTCACAATCCCTGCCCGCCTGCAGCAGGAGCTCGGGCTGTAACTGTTCCTGCAGAAACGAATCTGCCTCCCCTTGATCGATGAGCATCGGTAAGCGCTTCTGCGCCTGCCGCAGCAGGGCTGTCGCATCGTATGGCGCCCATGTCTGCTCGTCACTCCCCAGATAATTGCCGAAGGCCTTGCGGCCCCACGCACACCGGGACGGCGCCACGATGGGCGCAAATGCAGACACCGAGCGATAGCGGCCGGGGTTGCGCAACGCCACCACCAGGGCGCCATGGCCACCCATGGAATGCCCGGAGATGGCGCGACGTCCCGAATCGAGCGGCAGGTTAGCTTCCACCAGCGCCGGAAGTTCGTTTACCACGTAGTCGTACATCTGGTAGTGCTTCTCCCAGGGGTGCTGTGTCGCGTTGACGTAGAAGCCCGCGCCCAGTCCCAGATCCCATGCCTTGTCTGGCGCTCCCGGCACCTCGTCACCACGCGGACTGGTGTCGGGAGTCACGATCGCGATGCCGAGCGCGGCGGCGAGGCGCTGGGCACCCGCCTTGTGCACAAAGTTCTCGTCGGTGCAGGTGAGGCCGGAAAGCCAGTACAGCACCGGGACGCGCTGCGGGCTTGCGAGCAGCGCCTGCGGCGGCAGGAACACGGAGAATTTCATCGTGCAATTCAGCGCGGCTGATTCGTGCTGATAGCGGCGCTGCTCGCCATCGAAGCAGCGTGAGGTGGCGAGGGGGTTGGAGAGAAGCATCGTAGTTCCTTTGTGCTAGATTGCTATCGCGGGCGAGGCCCGCTCCCACAGTCAGTGTAGTGTGGGAGCGGGCCTCGCCCGCGATTATCCGATCTCTAAGTCAGCGCCTTCGCCTCCACGATATCCTGCAGCCGCGTCACGGATTTTTCCAGCGCGCTCTTGGCCTCCGGATCGTGGGCAACCTTGGACAGCACGAAATAGGCAGTTCGGGCCACCTGGCGCCAGCGTGGATTGCTCGGCAATTTGTCGATGGAAAGATAACGGTTCATGGAGCGCGTACGCAAACGGCCGTTGTCGATACTGACGCTCCAGATGCGACTCTTCTCCGCCAGTTCGATGATCGATTCTCCGGTGACTTTCTGCCAGTAGTAATGACAATCCTGCATCAGCTTCACGAGTGCCTCGCGATACTGCTGCTCGTCGTCGCCTTGTTCCGGCAGAGTGCCGGAAAGACTCTGGATGATGCGATCCACACTCTCCAGATCACTGAACAGGTGTCGGTGTGTCTGCAGGTCTTCGGGCGTGATGCGCGCCAGATACTGCGTCAGCTCCTGGGTGCGCTCCACGTTGCGATTGATCTGGCTGATCAACTCGGGCAATGAACCCTGCACCGCCTCGGCATCGTCGATCACGGCACCCGCCACAGCGACGCGCTGGAACATCAGCAGATAGAATTCCTGATCGAGGCTGAGCGGCAGCACACAGACGCGAATTTCCTCCTGCTTCTCCTCTCGCCCGATGTCCCGCCCCTTGTCATCACCCTCTTCTGCGCGATGCTGCAATGTCACGCGGAAATAGGTGGGAGTATCG
>JBBTKA010000128.1:1953-8807 GCA_038059145.1 Pseudomonadota bacterium | reverse complement strand
AGGGACGGTTGACGGTGATGAAGCTCAGCGTCCAGATCATGATGGCGCTGTAAATCAGCGGCGGCAGCGGATAGGCCCAGGTGCGATAGCCCGTGTCGCCATCCTGTCTTCCATCGCCCTGGCGATGGCGCAGGATGAACACGCCGAGCACGGTAGTCAGCGAACTGAGGCCGAGGATGAACCCGGAGAACACCAGCACGGATTCGAAGCTGGAGGTCACGATGAACAGCATGCTCAGCGCGCCCTGACTATAGATTGCTGTGCGCGGCACGCCGCCTTTGTTCTTGATGGCGAGCAGTCGGAACAGCCGAAAGTCTTCACCCATCACCTGCAGCACGCGCGGCCCGGCCATCAGCATCGCGCTCACCGTGGAGATCAACAGTAACGACAGGACGCCGCCCATCACCAGCGCGCCGGTAGTGCCGAAGGTCTGCTGGGCGACGATGACACCGATCTCCAGTTTTCCCACCAGCAACTCCTGTGGCACCGCATAGAGGAAGATGGCATTGAGTGCCATGTAGAGCAGGATCACCACGCTTGTGCCGACGATAAGGATGAAGGGCACATTGCGATCGGGGTTGGCGATTTCGCCGGTGATGTAGGTCGCCGAGTTCCAGCCAGTGTAGGCGTAATTGACGTAGATGAGCGCCACGGCAAAGGCACTGCTGCCGATAAGAGCGCCGTCCCCGGTCGAAGGTAAAAGATTCACAGTCTGCGGGTCATCCGTGAACAGGAACACCAGGGTAACGAACACCACGATCAGCAGCACCTTGAGCATGGTGAACCAATTCTGCAGACCGCCGCTGGCGCTGCGGTTACGCCCATGCACGATGGTCAATATGGCCACCAGCAAGAGCGCGGCGGCGACGCGGTTGATCGCGACCAGATGGCTGATTGACGAATCCAGATAGGCGGCGAAGGTCATGGCAGCCAGTGCGGTCGGCGCGGCAAAGCCGACAGTAAAGGATACCCAGCCTGTCACGAAACCAAGCGCCGGATGATAGAGCTGGCTGAGGAAATTGTACTCGCCCCCTGAGCGCGGCAGGCGGCTGGCGAGTTCGGCATAGGTCAGCGCCCCGCAAAGTGCCGCGAGCCCGCCCACCAGCCACAACAGCAGCAGCACGAAAGAGGATTGAATGTCGATCAGCTGATATCCGAGGCTGGTGAAGACGCCGGTACCGACCATGTTGGCAATAACGACGGCAATTGCCGTCGCGGGCGTATAGTGATGCTGAAGCGCTTGCTGGCTATGCACAAAGATTCCCGGGTCTTGATAGTCGGCAGAGTCCGCCGCAATTGCCGTGGATCATGCGCTAAAAATGCCCTCTGGAACAGCACTGCCTGCCGTATCCAGACGGGACTGTACCGCCAGAGCTCCGAGGCCTTACAATTCGAACTATGCATCTGCCCTCCATCTCTTCAGCTAACCTCGAAAAGTCGGCCCGCGACAATGTCTGGGCATTGACGGGTCTCGTTCTCATCAGCGCATTGCTGGTGACCTTCGTCCTGTGGATGAATACCGACAGCAATCTGAGTGTCGAGCGGCAGGAGCGTTTTACTTCACAGACTGAGGAGATTCATGCACTGATCGAGGCGCGCATGGCGGCCTATGAGCAAGTGTTGCGGGGGGCGCAGGGCCTGTTCGCGGCGTCTTCGAGCATCACTCGTGAGGATTTCGCCAACTATTTCAATGCGCTCAGTATTGATGAGTATTACCCCGGCATGCTGGGCTTTGCTTACTCCAAAATCATCACTGCCGCCGAGTTGCCAGCCCATGTGGCTGCCATCAGGGCCGAAGGCTATCCGAATTATGACGTTCGCCCTGCCGGGCAGCGGGATATTTATACTTCCATCGTGTATATCGAGCCTTTTAGTGGCGTCAATCTCAACGCCTTTGGTTTTGACATGTATTCCGAGCCCGTGCGACGTGCGGCCATGGATCGCGCAGCAGCGTCCGGCGTGGCGGCCCTCTCGGGCAAGGTGACCCTGGTGCAGGATGTCGACCGCCTCGGAGTGGCGGGCGTATTGCTGTACCTGCCGGTGTATAGCTACGGCATGGTGAATGACGTGGTGGATGGCACGTTGCTGGGCTGGGTATACGCTCCGTTCAGCATGGATATTCTGATGCAGGGAATCAGAATCGACAGTCTCAATGATCTGGAGCTGTCCATCTACGATGGTCACGTCATGACTGCCGAGGCGCTGCTCTACAGCTCTTCGAGCAGCGAAGAGCGGACACGCCGTGCCGCCTATGAATCTGTGGAACATCTGACGATTGCCGGGCAGCCTTGGTCGGTGCGGGTGCGTTCGACTGCCGCCTTCGAGCAGTCAAATTCGAGCAATACGCCGACGCTGGTGGTTGTGACTGGCGTTGTCCTCAGCCTGCTGCTGACCATTCTGGTCTGGTCTCTGGTCACCAGTCGCGAGCGTGCTGTGGCCAAGGCCGCGCAGATGACCCGCGAGCTGCGCTACACCGAATACCGCTGGAAGGCGGCGCTGGCCGGTGCGGGTGATGGCGTCTGGGATTGGCACAATCAGACGGGCGAATGCATATTTTCCAGCCGCTGGAAGTCGATGCTCAACTACCGCGAAGACGAGATCGACAACAATATCTCCGAATGGGAACGCCTGCTGCATCCGGACGATCGCGCCTTTGCGCTGGCCACGGCGCAGAATTGTGTCGATGGGCTGATCTCCACCATCCACATGGAAGTCCGCTTGCGCACAGGCGATGGCCAGTGGCGCTGGATTCTGACCCGCGGTGCCGTCGTCAGCCGCGACGAACAGGGCAGGGCCCTGCGCACCATCGGCACGCACACCGACATTTCGGCACAGAAAGCCGTGGAACTGGCGCTGCTGGAGAGTGATCGGCGTTTTCGTGGTGCGTTCGAGACAGCGCCGATCGGGATGGCGCTGGTGGGCCTCGACGGGCACTGGCTGCAGGTCAACAAGGCGCTGGTGCAGATGTTCGGCTACACCGCAGAGGAGCTGATGCGGCTGCGCTTTCACGAAATCACCCATCCGGACGATCTCAGTGTGGACCTCGATCTGCTGGAAAAACTGCGGCACGGGGACATCGACCATTACAACATCGAGAAACGCTATTACCGCAAGGGTGGCGCCGTCATGCACGCACTGCTGAGCGTCTCAATGGTCACGGATCAGGATGATCAACCCGTGCACTATGTCTCTCAGATAGAGGACATCACCGAGCGCAAGGAGCTGCAGGAACTGGTGCTGCATCAGGCGACCCATGATGAGCTGACGGGGCTGCCTAACCGGCGCCTGCTTTACGACCGGCTGGCGCAGATCATGGCGCAGAGCCGTCGCTATGACCGGTTGATGGCACTGATGTTTGTCGATATCGATCACTTCAAAAACGTGAACGACAGTTATGGCCACGATGTGGGTGACCAGGTGCTGTGCGAGGTCGCCACGCGACTGCGCCGTTGTGTGCGGGTCTCGGACACGCTGGCGCGGCTGGGCGGCGACGAGTTCGTGGTGGTGCTCAGCGAAATTCACTCGGCCTCCGATGTCGAGCGGGTAGCTCAGGCGATGCTGGATGCGGTGAATTCGCCGCTGGTGTTGCGCAATATCGAGTTGCGGATGACCTTGAGCATCGGGATTTCGATCTTCGATCCGAAGAGCGAGGACAGCCACGAGGCCCTCCTCAAGAAGGCGGACGATGCCTTGTACAAGGTCAAGAATGGCGGGCGCAATGCCTTTCATATCAGTGCCTGAGGCAAGAATGTTCCTTTGAAAACCCGGCATGCGCTGCTAGCATGACCCTTATCCATTTTCACTTGCCGGGGATTTTTACATGTTGAGTCTGTCTGCTGTCTGCTCCGTCCCATCGCGCCACAAACCTCTGTCAATCGCCAGTCTGTTGTTCTCTACGCTTCTGTTGACCTCTTGCGGACCTGCAGAGCAGGCACCGTCCTCTGCTGGTGCTCCTGCCGAGGCACCTGCGGTTGCGGCTGAAGCCGTGCAACCCAGCGCGACCATCGAGTCTGAAGAAGCACTGCTGGCCCGCGCCCGGGGCATCCACGAGCGTGTCATCACGCTGGACACTCACGCGGACATCAACACCGTGAATTTCATGGACGACAAGAACTACACCATGGATCTGGACACTCAGGTGACGCTGCCCAAGATGGTGCGCGGCGGGCTCGATGTGGCGTTCTTCATCGTCTACACCGGGCAGGGACCCCTGACGGACGAGGGCTACGCGGCCGCCATGGCCAATGCCATCGACAAGTTCGATGCCATTCATCGTCTGGCCGAGCGCTTCGCCCCCGGTACCATCGAAATGGCCTACACGTCGGATGACGTGCGTCGCATCGCCGCCAGTGGCAAAAAAGTCGCGATGATTGGGGTCGAGAACGCCTATTCCATGGGGCTCGACATCAGCAACATTAAGCGCTTTCAGGAGCTGGGCGCGCGCTACGTGTCACTGGCCCACAACGGCCACAGCCAGTTTGCCGATTCCAATACGGGCGAGGCGGATGGCGTCTGGCTGCACAATGGACTCAGCGAGCTGGGGCGTCAGGCAGTGCCGGAGCTCAATCGCTGGGGGGTGATGATTGATCTGTCGCATCCCTCCAAAGAAGCCAACATGCAGGTGCTGGCGCTGACGCAGGCGCCGGTGATCGCGTCCCATTCCTCTGCGCGTGCGGTGAACGATGTCAGCCGCAACCTCAGCGACGAAGAGCTTTTGGCGATTCGCGACAATGGGGGCGTCGTGCAGGCCACCGCGTTCCGCAGTTATCTGGATACCGACAAGAACAACGCCAACGTGGCAGCGCTCACGGCGCTGCGCAGCAGCATTGCCCAGGAGCTGGGCTTCACCCTGCTGGACGGCGCTGCGGTACGTGCCTTGAGCGAGGACGAACGCACTGCCTATAACGAGCGCATGGCGCAGGTGAATGCGCTGGCTGCACCCCGCATTGCTGCGGAAGTGGACGCGGTGGCGCCGCCAGTGAATGTGGCGGACTTCGTGAATCACATCGATTACATGGTGGATCTGATCGGCATCGAGCACGTCGGCATCAGCTCCGACTTCGATGGGGGTGGCGGGGTGTCTGGCTGGAATGATGCGTCGGAAACTTTCAATGTGACGCTGGAGCTGGTGCGCCGAGGCTATACCGAAGAGCAGATCGGCATGCTGTGGAGCGGCAACCTGCTGCGCGTGCTCGACGACGTGCAGCGCATCGCGGCGCAAATCCAGGCCGCCGGCTGATAGAACTGATGTGGGAGCGGGCCGTGCCCGCGATTGATTGAGCGCTTCCTCAAAAACCAATCGCGGGCAAGGCCCGCTCCCACAGGTCAGTGGTTATTCGTCGAGCAGCGCATAGATGCGGCGGATGGCCCTGACATCGGCGCCCGGGCCGCGGATCTGGCCGTAGTTGTTGGCGTGATTGGTCATGTCGATCTGCTCGGCCACTTGCTCCGCCGTCATTCCCTGCGCCTTCATCGCGCTGGTTTTCTCCCACAGGTCGCCGAGATAGGCCTGGAATTGGCCGATTTTCTCTTTGCCCTGCAATGGCGCGCCATGGCCCGGCAGAATGATGTCGAACTCCAGTTTCTTCAGCTCATCCAACGTCTGCACCCAATCCTGCGGGAAGCTGTCACCCATGTAAGACAGTGACGGCAGCATCGCGTCGCCTGTAAAGATCAGGCGCTCTTGCGGCAGGTACACCATCACATCGCCGGCAGTATGCGCACGGCCAACATGCAGCAACTGAATCTCGCGATCGCCGTCGCTCAGTGTCTGATACAGCGTCATCTTGTCTTCCAGTGTGATGTTCGGCGGCGTGGGCACGACTTCTTTCAGGGAAACCATGTGCGCTTCCTGCACGGCAAGATCGGCCTGCAGCTTGGCGCGTTCCGCCGGATCTGTCGCAGCAGCCACCTGTGCCTTCAGACTCTCGACCAGCGCCGGCACCCCTTCGGTGAAACTCAGGTGCGTGGATTCGGTCAGGACATTGCCCATCTCGCCATTAAGCTTGGTGCGGGTGTAGCTGTGGCCGATGATCTCCACCTGATTCGGGAACACTTGGTTACCGTGGGCATGGTCGAAGTGGTAATGCGTGTTGACCAGATAGCGGACGGGCTTGTCGGTGACTTCGGCAACCGAGCGCAACAGCGCGTTGGCCGCATTGGGGGTCACGTGGGAATCCACCAGCAGCACGTCTTCGTCGCCTACGATCATCATGGCATTGCTCATCAGGTACACCGTGCCGGTGCCGGTCACCTGATAGACGCCTTCAGCCATGCGCGTAAAGCGGTGTGAGTCGGTCTCGATGACCTCGGGGGCTTCACCCTGGGCATTGACGTAACCGAACACAGCCATCAACAGGCCCGTGCCTGCCAGACCCAGCGTTGCCAGATTGAAACCGTTCTTCTTCTTGTACATAGTCTTCATCCTGATCAGAGGTTGCCAGCGAGTGGCGCGGGGGGGGAGAGCATTGAATCTTGCCGCATCGTACTTGAAACACGGGACCTGATAAAGCTCCCGCATTGTTCAGAATTTGCCTCAATCCATTCATAGCAATGCCATATTTGTCGGGCATAGTGTGGCTCACGATCGATAGAGGCACAGGAGTCTTGATTATGGCCGACCTTCAGCAGTCCTACCGGAACATCGCGGAGACTCCTGCTCTGAATGCGGGCAACTCGCCCGACCACTCAGAACACCTCTATCTGATCGACCAATTTGACCTCATCGACCAGTTTGAGGAAGGGCAGTTCACCCTCTGGGGCGACGTTTTCATCGACGCCCGTGATCCGCAACTCCTTGCAACGAACCACTGACTGTGGGAGCGGGCCTTGCCCGCGATAGATTCTGCGCGAAA
>JBBTKA010000128.1:0-1943 GCA_038059145.1 Pseudomonadota bacterium | reverse complement strand
AATCGCGGGCAAGGCCCGCTCCCACAGGTCAGAGCACGCCGTTAGGCGTAGAGGGCGCAGACTCGCTGCACCACAGGGTCTTCGAGCATGCGCGCGCGATGTTCCAGCACGCGCGGGAGTTTGCTGGTGTCCACACCATCGGCCTCCAGCCATCCGGCAATCGTGAATAGATACATATCCGCCACCGAGTAGCGCTCGCCCATCACCCACGGCCCCCGCAGCATCCCGTTTTCAATCAGGGCCATGCAGTCGCCCATCGATTGCGGCACTTTTCTCTTCATCGCTTCTATGGCCGCCGGGTCGTCTGCCCAACGCTCGCCGCGGACGCGGTGGGCGTGCGCCACGTGCACAGTGGAGCTGAGATAATTGTTGAAGGCCTGCAGTTCGGCCAGCGCGAAGATGTCATCCAGTGGCGCGAGTCCAGCTTCGGGATAGCGCTGGCACAGATACAGCAGCAGCGCCGGGGATTCGGTGATGATTCCGCGCTCGGTGACCAGTGCCGGCACGCGGCCCTTGGGATTGAGCGCCAGATACTCGGGCGAACGCTGTGCCTGCGCCGCAAAATTCAGCGCGATGGCCTCGTAGGGTGCGCCAATCTGTTCGAGCGCGAGGTGCGCGGCGAGGGCGCAGGTGCGGGGGGCGTAATAGTACTTCAGCATGGAGACCGGTGGCCTGCAATGAACGGTAGGAGTTCAGTACAGCACTCCCGCCGTTGCCGAGTCAACCCGGTGTCACCGAAGACGTGGCAGAGCGCCCGATTATTCTGCAGCGCATCAAATCAATCTTCGGCCCACATCCGCAGCAGGTTGCTGCGGGTCTTCAGCAGCAGTTCCAGTTCTGCGGTGTATGCGTTCGTCTGCGACTCAGGCTTAGCGCGCAGCAGGGCGATGGTGCGCTCCAGATCGAAGAGAATCTCTCGAGCCTCGCCGCTGCGCAGATAACTGCGAATCCAACCAACCAGCACCAGACGCGTGCCCCGGGTGACGGGTTCCACCCGATGCAGCGTGGAGGAGGGGTAGAGCAGCATCTCTCCGGCACCCATACGAAACGCCCGCTCGGCACCGGGTTCGTCGATCACCAGACTGCCACCCTCATAGACATCCGGCGGACTGAGGAACACCGTGAAGGAGAGATCCGTGCGCTGGCCATCCATCAGCGCGTCGTCGACATGAGTGCCGTAATGCATGCCCTCGTCATAGCGGCTCAGCAGCAGGCGCACGATGCGCTGCGGCCGCGCGGCAGCCACCACCAGTTCGTGCCGCAGCAACGCCAGCTCTACCTGTTGCAGCACCGTTGCCACGCGCGATTCGGCACGCGCCTGCAGATTGTGTTTGCGCTCCCGCGCATGCCAGCCCGCCGTACTGCGGCCGTCGGCAAACAGACTGTCCTCGGTGCCCAGCAACTGACAGTCTTTCAGCAGGGCCGGCGGGAGGGCGTTGGCAATCTGCAGCAGCATCGCGAAATCTCCTAATTGAGAATGATTCTTGTTGAGTGTATAGTGCCTGCCAGTTTAGAGGCCCCTCCGGGCATTTACAAATCTTGCGCAATCGGGAGTCAGCATGGAAACCAGGAACAGAATATGGGTGGGACTGGGTGTTGTCGTTGCCGCCAGCACGGCCTTCTACCTCGGCACCAGTGCCGGGCCGAACGGCATGGATCACGGCGCCATGGAAATGGCTGGTGAAGGAGGCGAGGGCGGCGAAGGTGCGGCCAGCGCAGAGGCAATCGCCAGCGATGCCGCCTATCTCGGCCAGCTCGCGTTCATTCGCGGCCACCTCAATGTCGGCGTCGATCTGTACCGACAGGGTGAGCAGGAGGCTTCCGCCACGCACATGAAGCACCCCGGCGATGAGCTGTACACCGATCTGCTGCCCGCGATGGAGGCCCGCAAAGCCAGCGGTTTCGCAGACCAGCTCGAAGCACTGGCGCTGGCCGTGACGGAG
>JBBTKA010000127.1:0-6317 GCA_038059145.1 Pseudomonadota bacterium | reverse complement strand
GAAATGTATGACCTGCTGTTCGTGAACCAGGCCTACTGGTCCACCTTGAGCGAAGTCACCGCCGAGTTCGAGGGCTATTTGACCCAGTTGGAACTCGATGTCGAGCAGGCGCGTGCGGACATCCGCTCCGACGATCTGTTGCAGAAAATCCGCAATGACCAGCGCAGCGGCACCCGCTCCGGCGTGCGCTCCACGCCGACGCTGTTCCTCGACGGCCGCCTGGTGCCGACGCCGACCACGACCCTGCAGATTCTCGAAATGATCAACGAGGCAGCCACCTCTTGATCTGACACTCTCAGCCAGCTTCAGCCCGGTGTCATGCCAATGATCCGGGCAAAGTTGCGCAGGATCTGCGTCGCTTCGGGAGTCTCCGCGACCCCTGACAGCAATTCTTCCGGCACCAGTCCCTCACCTCGCAATTCGGCCTCACGCTCCTGCACATAGGTCCGCATCACCTGTGCCGTGAACTCAGGATGAAACTGCACGCCCCACGCGCTCTCCCCGATGCGAAAACACTGATGTTGATCGTGAGCGCTGGAGGCCAGCAGCGTAGCCTCGGCCGGCAGTATCAGCACCGACTGCGAATGCGTCGCGTGGGCGATAAAATCCGCAGGCACTCCGGCCAGCAGCGGATCGCCGTGCGCGGCGTCGTGCAGCCTGAGCGGCACCGTCCCGATCTCTCGTCCAGCAGGATGGTAGTCCACCCGGCCCCCGAATGTGTGCGCCAGCAGCTGATGGCCGTAGCAGATGCCCAGCACAGGCAGCGCCCGCTGTACGGCTTCCTGCAAATACTCAGCCGCCACCACGTTCCAGTGCGCCCCGTCCGTGAGCATGGCCGGCGAGCCGGTCACCACGATGCCCGCGATGGCCGTCAGTGGCGGCAGTGCTTCGTCCTCGTGCACGGCCACCGTGGTAGTCACGCTGGCAGGAAGGCCCATGGCACTGATGATCCAGTGTTCGAAATCCTCACCCCTTGCACGCAAGGAAGTCAGGGTTTGTCCGGTTTTCATGATAAGCAGGGGTCTGGTCATGTTCTTCAATCCGAGTGTGGTATAACTCGCCCGTCTTCCGTCACCGGACGAACGCGCCCTCACATGATAACAATTAACAGCAGCAAGCCTGCACAGGAGCACCGCGATGAATGCCCTCATGAGATCCCTCGACAATGCCGCACTCAAGTCACAGACTTTTTCCTGGGCGCTGCTGCGCATTCTGAGCAGTGCCATGTTCATGACCCACGGCTACGCCAAATTGTTTGGAGAGAATCCGCAGACCATGTTCGGAGGGATGGATTTCTTCGGCATCAATCTGGGCATCAACATGCTGTGGATCGCCGCAATCATCGAACTGTTCGGCGGCGCCCTGCTGGTCCTCGGAGTGTTCACACGCCCCCTCGCACTGCTGGCCGCCATCCTGATGGTGATGGCCTATCTCAGCGCCCACGCCGCCTGGTTCCCGACGCTGAACCGGGGCGAACTGGCGGCCATGTACTTCATGGTATATCTCGCCATCTTTGCCAAAGGCGCCGGACCGATCAGTCTGGATGCCAAACTGTTCGGCAAGGGTTGATCAGGACAGGCGGGCTATGCGGATGTTGCCCCACGCAAAGAGCAGCGTCATCAGGGGGCTGATCAGGCAGAAAAATGCCCACGGCGCATAACTCAGGGTCGCCACGCCGAGCACTCCGGCGTGGAAGGCGCCACAGGTGTTCCATGGCACCAGCACCGAAGTGACCGTGCCGCAGTCCTCCAGAGTCCTGCTGAGATTCTGCGGCGCCAGCCCCTGCTCCCGAAACGCCCGCACGAACATTCTGCCGGGCACCACAACGGCCAGATACTGGTCCGACGCCGAGACATTGGTCAGCAGGCAGGTGCCGGCTGCTGCACTCACCAAGCCACCGGTGCTGCGTACGCGACTGATGAGCACACTGGTGATCTTGTGCAGGAAGCCCGAGGCCTCCATCGCCCCGCCGAACATCATCGCCGTGATGATCAACCAGATGGTATTGAGCATGCCGCCCATGCCGCCGGACTGCAGCAGCTCATCCAGCACTGCATTGTCGGTCTGCAGTGCAATGTCCCCATAGACAGCCTGCATGGCCACCTGATACGGGCTGCCGTATTCCGCACTGAGTTGCACGAGCAGCGGATACTGCAGGACGACGGCGCTCGCCGTGCCGAGCAGGGTTCCGACAAACAGCGCCGGAAGCGCCGCCACCTTTTTCACGATTAACCAGATCACCACACCCGGAATCACCAACAGTAACGGGCTGAGATTGAACAGGTGATCCAGTGCCGCCTGCGTTTCCGCCGTCGCGCTCTCCTGTGCTGTCGGCGTGCCGAGTACAAAACCCAGCACCAGATAGATCAGCAGAGAAATCAGAATAGAGGGGCCACTGGTGAACATCATGTAACGAATGTGGGTGAACAGATCGGTGCCGGTGACTCCGGAGGCGAGGTTTGTGGTGTCGGAAAGCGGCGACATCTTGTCGCCGAAATAGGCACCGGAAATGATGGCACCCGCGACCAGCCCCGGATTGAACCCCAGCGTATAACCGATGCTCAGCAGGGCCACCCCCAGTGTCGCAGAGGTTGACCAGGAGCTGCCGGTCACCATGGACGCGATGATGGTGAGCAGACAGCAGCTGAAGATGAAGATGGCCGGATTGAAGATCTGCAGCCCGTAATAAATCATGGTGGGCACAATGCCACCGAGCAGCCAGCTGCCCACCAGCGCCCCCACCATCAGCAGAATCAAAATGGCCGGTGCCGCCGCGAGCAGATTCTCCAGCATCTTGGTCTGTATGTCCGACCAGCGCACACCGAGTGGCATGCTCAGCGCCGAGGCCAGCGCGGCCGCCAGGATCAGCGCGATCTGATTAGCGCCCGAGAGCGAGTCGTCACCATAGACGGAGACGTTGAACGCGAGCAGCGCGAACAGCGCCAGCAAGGGAGTGACGGCGAGCCACAATGGCCGGTGAACATCCCGCTCGGCGGCCTCTTCTTCGTTCGGGCCCTGTGTCACATTCTGCTGCATTGTTACCCTCTGTTGTGTCGAATGATACTTTCCGGATTCGCGTCAAATACTACCCGGTCCTTCCGCGCATTAATACGATGAGACGAACCGAAAAACGGTTCCAGAGGCGCTGCCTGCCGGGCTATTATCCGAGCCTCCACCTCGCCGCCTCTCTGCCCAAGGAGTCCACCCAATGTCCTTTGCGCCCGCCTCCGGCCTGCGTCGCCTGACGACTATTGCCAGACGTTCAACCGTTTCCGTCACGCTCCTGCTTGGGGTACTGCAGGCGGGGCAGCTGCACGCCGATCCCATTCAACAAACCAAGGGCAGCTTCGAGGACAAATTTCGCCAGCTCGATGAGGCGCTCCCCACGCCCAACACCTGGCGCAACGCGGCGGGACAGCCTGGCCACGAGTACTGGCAGCAACAGGTGGATTACCGCATCAGCGCGGCGCTCGACGAAGCCAACCGCCATTTGAGTGCGACGCAGACCATCGACTATCAGAACAATTCCCCGGACACGCTCACCTACCTGTGGTTGCAGCTGGACCAGAACATCTTCCGCAACGACTCCATGGCAGAGCTGAGCGACGATTTCGGCGGCATCGGTCGGCGCGGTCCGGCAGTGCAGGCCGGGGATGCAGACACCCCTGCACGCCTGAGTCTCGATGAGCTGCGCCGCCAGCAGTTCATGCGCGATGTCGCTCTGGGCTATGAAATCGCCTCGGTGGAAGACAGCCAGGGCGACCCGCTGCAGTACACCATCGTCGGCACGCTGATGCGCATCGATCTCGCGCAGCCATTGCGCAGCGGCCAGAGCGCCAGCATCGAGATGGCCTTCAGCTTCAACATTCCCGAGGAGGACGCCGTCTCCGCCCGCAGCGGTTACGAGCATTTTCCCGATGATGAACGTGAGGGCGGCAACGACCTGTTTCTGATGGCACAGTGGTTTCCCCGCTTGGCGGCCTACACCGATTACGAGGGCTGGACCAACAAGGAGTTTCTCGGGCGCGGCGAATTCACTCTGGAATTCGGCGATTATGACGTGGAGATGACGGTGCCGGCCGACCACATCGTCTCCTCTACCGGCGTCCTCCAGAATCCGAACGACGTGCTCACCGCGACCCAGCGCGAGCGCCTGGAAGCCGCCGAGAGTGCCGAACGCCCCGTCTTCATCGTCACCGCCGAGGAGGCGCTGGAGAACGAGAAGGAAGCGACCACCGAGACCAAGACCTGGCGCTTCACGGCCGAGAATGTGCGTGACTTCGCCTGGGCCTCGTCCCGCAAATTCATCTGGGATGCACAGGGCTATCAACAGGGCGGCGACGTGCAGCCACTGGTGATGGCGATGTCCTTCTATCCGAAGGAAGGCGAGCCGCTCTGGTCGACCTATTCAACCGAGGCGATCATCCACACCATGGAGGTCTACTCGCGCTTCTCTTTCGACTATCCCTACCCCATCGCCCAGTCTGTGAATGGCCCGGTCGGCGGCATGGAATATCCGATGATCACCTTCAACGGCCCGCGCACCACGTTGCAGGACGATGGCAGCCGCACCTACTCGCTGGGCGAGAAGCAGTTCCTGATCAGCGTGGTGATTCACGAGGTTGGTCACGGCTACTTCCCGATGATCGTCAACTCCGACGAGCGTCAGTGGACCTGGATGGACGAGGGGCTGAACAGCTATCTGGAGGGCGTCGCTACCCGCGAGTGGGACCCGAGTCTGGACTGGGGACTGGAGCCCGCCGACATCACCGATTACATGCGATCCCAGGAGCAGGTGCCAATCATGACCCAGTCGGACAGCATCGCCCGGCTCGGCCCCAATGCCTATTCCAAACCTGCCGTCGCGCTCAACATCCTGCGCGAGACCATCATGGGGCGTGAACTGTTCGACTTCGCCTTCCAGCAATACGCGAGCCTGTGGATGTTCAAACGCCCGACCCCGGCCGACTTCTTCCGCACTATGGAGGAAGCCTCCGGCGTTGATCTGGACTGGTTCTGGCGCGGCTGGTTCTACTCCACCGATCATGTCGACATCGCGCTGGAGCGGGTCTACGAGATGCGCCTGGACACCGAGAACCCGGACATCGACTACGAGCGGCGCCGCCAGGAAGATGCCGCCAAACCCGCGTCCGTGTTCGTGGAACGCAACCGGGAGGCAGGCCTGCAGACCTGGGTAGAGCGCAATCCGGAGGTGCGTGACTTCTACGATGACAACGGCTACTACACGGTCACCAATCGCGACCGTAACCGCTACAACGCCTTCATCGAGGGGCTGGAGGACTGGGAGAAAGCGGCGCTGGAGCGCGCTCTCTCCGAGGACGACCACTACTACGTGCTGGAGTTCGCCAACCACGGCGGGCTGGTCATGCCCATCATCCTGGGACTGACCTATGCCGACGAGAGCCGCGAGGAGATCCGCATTCCCGCCGAGATCTGGCGCCGCAGCCCGGCCATGGTGCGCAAGCTGATCGTCAGCGACAAGGAAATCGCCAGTATCGTCGTCGACCCGAACTGGGAGACGGCAGACGTGGACATCGAGAACAATTTCTACCCCCGCCGCCTGATTCCATCCCGCGTCGAGAGTTTCAAGGCCGAGCAGTCCGGTGGCCTGGGAGGCCGCGACCTGATGCAGGAGATCAAGGCACCACTGCGCACCGACGATGACGAGGAAGACGAGGAGGACGCCGATCAATGAGTGCCCGACTCTGCAGACACTGGAGGCGTTTGTCTGCAGCGGTGTCGATGCCACTGCTCACATTGCTGATCATCGCACTGCCGTGGCTGGTGCCCGGCGGCGCTCAGGCGCACCAGCAGAAAGCCGCCGTCACGCGCGTGCTGTTCAATACCAACAGCGGCAACCTGGAGGTGATGCATCGCTTTCTGGTACATGACGCTGAGCACGCGGTGCAGCAACTGTTCGACCCCACCGCCGATATCCTCGGCTCGGACACATCACGGGAGCAATTCGCGGCTTATGTCACCGAGCGCTTCGCCTTGCTCGATGGCAATGGCAGCACGCTGCCGCTCCGGTATGTCGGGCAGGAGGTCGACGGTGGTTTCCTGTGGGTCTATCAGGAGATGGCACTGAGCACAGCGGAATTCACGGCGATGACCGAGCTATCGGTGGTGCACAACGCGCTGCGCGACATCTGGCCGGAGCAGAACAATCTGGTCAACATCGAGCGTGGCGACTCCCTGCAGACGCTCAACTTCAACGGCAGCATCGAGTGGTTAAGGGTGAGCTTCGAGTAGCCATTGCGGCTATAATCCGCGCCCATCTCTCACTGCCCCTCACT
>JBBTKA010000126.1:0-8145 GCA_038059145.1 Pseudomonadota bacterium | reverse complement strand
ACGATGGCCGTGAAGAGTTCCTAGATGACTTCATCAATCGTGTAGCCAGCGACACCGAACAAGTCCGCATCGATGAGATCGAGCGTTTCTGGTTCTTCATGCAGCAGGAACTGGTCGAGTCCGGCAAGGTTGTCAAGTACAGCGGCACCGTGAGCAATCCAGCAGGCGATCAAACTACTCGTACGATTACCCGTATTGGTTCCTTCAATGCAATCGCCGAAGGCGATTACCTGAGCTACAGCGGCGACATCGGCCACCTTCAGGTGTTGCCACGTCAGCCGTCAGCTGATGTAGTAGCCCGCGCAGTGGCCCTCGAAAATGCCCAGCCCGGAAGCGGCCTGTATCAAGTTGGTATCGACCCAACTGGCGCACTCGGTGGCAGCATGATGGCCAACCTGATCAACTTCCCAACCGCAGCTGAGCAGGTTCGCGACAACTCTGGCGTGATCGGTTTCGCGATCCTTGGTGTCGGTGCAATCGCCATTCTCATCGGGTTGATTCGAACACTGATCCTGACAGTGGTTGCTGCGAAGGTTAACGCACAAATCAAGTCCGGAAAAGCCAATAAGAATAACCCGCTGGGCCGTGTACTGCTGGTAGCTGAAGCCAATCCGAATGTTGATACAGAGACACTTGAGCTGAAACTCGGCGAAGCGATTCTGCAAGAGACACCGTCATTAGAGCGCTTCCTGGTACTGATCAAGATCTGTTCGACGATCGCTCCGCTGATGGGTCTGCTTGGTACCGTAACTGGTATGATCCAGGTGTTCCAACAGATTACCGTTTATGGCGCCGGTGACCCCACCATCATGGCTGGCGGTATCTCTATGGCCTTGATGACAACGGTAGAAGGTATCGTCGCTGCAATCCCCGCAATCCTCATGCATGCATGGGTTAAGGGAAAAGCTGACGGCATTACTCACATTCTCGAAGAGCAGGCAACAGGGATTATCGCGAGAAAGTCCGAAGAATCTAACAAAGCGTAAGGCTTAACGGAGATTTCCATTATGTATTTCGCTCTTATGGATTTTTATGATTCCATTTCGGGATTTATGGACAGGGGAGGCAGTGTACTCTGGGTAATCGCCTTTCTTCTGTTGCTTAAGTTCTCACTGGTGTTTGAACGCGTATGGTACTTGTACTCTACGCATTCAAAACGCACCAAGCAGACACTTGCCGCCTGGAATGCCCGGGCGGATAAGAGCTCGTGGAAGGCTCGACAGATTCGCATGATGATGATATCGCAGCTTTCACTCGACCTACGAGCCGGCTTGAACATGATCGAAGCATTGGTTGTGATCTGTCCTCTGTTGGGCCTTCTGGGCACAGTAACAGGAATGATTGAGGTGTTTTTTGTGATGGCTATCACCGGTGGCGGCGATGCAAAATCGATGGCAGGCGGTGTTTCCAAAGCAACGATTCCTACCATGGCAGGCATGGTCGGCGCGCTGTCCGGAATCTTCGCGTTCAATTTCCTCAAGAATAAAGTGGACAAGGATCTGGAACTTTTAGAAGACCACATGGCTCTGAATAATTAAACTCAGATAACAAGGCAAAAAAATGAAAAGCGGTTTAATGAAGAAACGAAATGACGACGGCCCTGGGGAGATTGACCTCACCCCGATGCTGGACGTCGTATTCATCCTGCTGATCTTCTTTATCGTTACCTCAGTTTTCGTAACAGAGGCCGGTATCGATGTCAGCAAGCCCCAAGCTTCGACAGCCGAGCCCAAGTCCAAAGACCTTATCCTTATCGCTGTAACCAGTGATGGTGAGGTCTGGATGAACGGTGAAGTTATCGATCCGCGCTTTATCCGCTCGGAGTTTGAGTTGCGTTTGGCAGACGCACCAAACTCGTCGGTTGTCATTCAAGGCGACGAGAATGCGACTAACGAGTTGGTGATGGCGATCATGCGTGCTGCTCGTGAAGCGGAAATTGCAAACGTTTCAATATCAACGGAGGCATAAACTATGATAGCTATCAGATGGTTTGTTGCGATGGTTCTTGCAGCGCTGATAACACTAGGCCTGTTTTATTTGATGCAGGCTCTGATTGCGACCGGCGCCTCGTTTAGCCAACAGGCGACAGTCGTCAAGGTTGTCGATGCCACAATGCCCGACATCCAGATGGAAGTAGTTCGAGAGGTTGAAAGACCCGAGCCAATCGAGCAACTCGACACTCCGCCACCGCCAGTTGCGGAGCGTCAGGCTAACCTGGATTCAGGTCCAAGCCTGGCAATCGAGCGTGCGGCAGTCCAGGTTGACGCAGACCTTGAAATCGGTGGTGCGAGTATCTCCATTACCGACGGCGAGATGCTGCCTCTGGTTAACGTGACTCCAACTTACCCAACCCGAGCTGCCTCCAGGGGCATTGAGGGCTGGTGTCAAGTAAGTTTCACCGTCACCGATACCGGTGGTGTTCGTGATGTTGTGGTTGTCGATGCTGATCCACCCGAGATCTTCGACACCGCCTCTATCAGAGCTGCTGAAAAGTTCAAATTCCAACCGAAAGTTGTAGATGGCAAAGGAGTTGAAGTGCCGAACGTGCAGTACGTTTTCCGCTATCAACTGGAAGGTGAACAGTGATGATCAAGATATTCAAACGCAAGAGTCTGACGCGGAATATCGTCTCTGCGCTGACAGTGGCTGGACTGGTTGCCTGCACGGCAGTCTACTCGTCCGCGTCCTTTGCAGCAGAAGAGGAAGAGGATGGCGCACGCAAGCCGCCACCCACACGCTCCTCTGATGTGTTGACAGAGCGCGTCTTCAATCAGGTGTCAGAAATTCAGGCCCTGATGAGCCCGGAGGAGCCAGGCGCAGAGCCTGACTATGAAGGAGCTAAAGTTCTGCTCGACGAACTTAACGAGCGTTATGATCGTCTCAATGATTTTGAGAAATCGACATTGCTGAATTTCTATACCAACTATTATCTGAGTACAGATAATGTTGAGATGGCACTTCAGACATTCGAGAAAATCCTGACCATTGAGAACCTGCGTGTCGAAGTTCAACAGCGCGCCATGATGGCCTTGGGCCAGTTGTATATGGGTGAAGAGCGCTTCGAAGAAGCTATCGAAGCCTACAACCGTTGGAGGGAGATCTCAGAGGAGGAGCACGAAAACGTGTTTCTGGGTCTGGCTAACTCCTACTACAACCTGGCAAAGTACAACGAGGCAATTCCTTTCCTGATTCAGCACATGGAAATGCTTGAGTCGCAAGGTAGAGAAGTCGCTCGAAATATCTATGGCCTGCTGAACCTCATGTATATCGAACTTGAGGACTACACCAACGCCGAACGCATCACCAAGCAGATGGTTGTATTGTTTGATGAACCGGCAGATTGGCGCAACCTGTCAGCAATCTACGGGTATTTGGATAATGACAAAGCTCGAATTGAAACTCTGTCACTGACTTTCGCTAAAGGCTATATGGCAAGTGAGTCGGAGTTCATCAATCTTGCACAGTCACTCGCTGGTATCGATGCCCCTTATAAAGGTGCAAAGGTTCTTGAGAAAGGCTTCCAGGATGGCGTTGTTCAGGAGAATGAAGAGAATCTTCAGCGACTCGTACAGCTGTATTTGCTTTCCAATGAGTACGAGGCAGCTCTCGTACCGGCAGTGAAGGCAGCAGAGTTGGGCGAGACAGGAGCGTCTTACGATCAACTGGGCTATATCTACTACATGATGCATGACTATCCTAACGCTGTAGATGCCATTCAAAAGGCAATCGAGCGCGGCGGTCTTGAAAATCTTGGAGATGCTCAGTTGTTCCTCGCAAGAGCACTGGTTGAACTTGATCAGTTTGATGCGGCGTCGGTAGCAGCTCGTAGAGCACAAGAGCTTGGTGAAAGCTCTGCCGGATCGTTCATCAACTATATTGAGAACAGCAAGGCGCGCTTCGAGAATCTCAGACAACGCAAGGAAGACGCTGGCGAATTTTATCGCTCGTAGTCACCTCAACGCTTGAAATTAGGGACATAGGTCCCCATCTAAAACCCAGCCACTCACAAGGTGGCTGGGTTTTTTTATTTTCTTGGAAACGCAGAGGCAGTGCAGATGACTACTGAAACAAAAAAAGAGACGCGTGGTTTCGAAACCGAGGCTAAACAACTCCTACACCTGATGATCCACTCCCTGTACAGCAACAAGGAAGTGTTCCTCCGCGAACTCATATCCAATGCGTCAGATGCGGCAGACAAATTGCGCTTTGAAGCTCTATCCAAACCTGAGATTTATGAGTCAGATTCAGATCTTAAAGTGATTGTGGATTTTGACAAAGATGCGGGGACTATCACTATTTCCGACAATGGAATCGGGATGTCACGAGAGGAAGCTATCAGCCACCTGGGCACTATCGCCAGATCAGGAACCGCACAGTTCCTGAAAAATCTCTCGGGCGATCAGCGCAAAGACTCACAACTGATCGGCCAATTTGGTGTTGGTTTTTACTCAGCATTCATCGTTGCCTCAGAAGTGGAGGTGCTCACAAGACGTGCTGGCGCAAAGCCATCGGAGGCTGTGCGCTGGACCTCTGCTGGTGAGGCCGAGTATACGATTGAAGACATCGAGAAAGCACAGCGTGGCACGACAGTCATCTTGCATCTGCGCGCAGAAGATAAAGACTTTGCCGAGTACTATCGACTCAAGAATATCGTCAAGAAATATGCGGACCACATCTCTATTCCCGTGCTGATGCCGAAGCAGACTTCGCCTGATACGAATCTTGAGGACAAGAGCGAACCTGTGGAGTTTGAGGCAGTAAACTCTGCAAAGGCCCTCTGGACGCGCTCACGCAACGACATCAAAGACGAAGAATACGTTGAGTTCTACAAACACATATCGCACGACTACGAAAGCCCGCTGACCTGGAGTCACAACAAAGTCGAAGGAAAGCTCGAATATACCGGACTGCTCTACACACCGGCACGAGCCCCCTATGACCTGTGGAATCGAGATGGCGCGCGAGGCTTGAAACTGTATGTACAGCGGGTTTTCATCATGGATGACGCTGAACAGTTCATGCCACTTTATCTACGTTTCATCAAGGGAGTTGTCGACTCTAGCGACATTTCACTGAACGTATCGCGGGAAATCTTGCAGAAGGATCCAGTGGTTGATTCCATGCGCAGCGCGCTCACCAAGAAAGCGTTAGAAATGCTTGGTAAGCTGAAAAAAGATGAGCCTGAAAAGTATGCGACTTTCTGGAAGGAATTTGGCCAGGTGCTGAAGGAAGGTCCAGGAGAAGACTACACAAACCGCGAGAAGATTGCGGGCTTATTGCTCTTCGCGTCCACACACACCAATTCATCAGAGCAAAATCAAAGCTTGTCAGATTACGTCGCTCGAATGAAACCAGAACAAGACAAGATTTACTATGTCATTGCCGACTCCGCGAATGCTGCAAGAAACAGCCCTCATCTGGAAATTTTCAGAAAGAAGAATATTGAAGTACTGCTATTGTCTGATCGAATTGATGAGTGGCTTATGAGCCACCTGCATGAGTTTGAAGGAAAGCAGTTGCAAGACATCGCGCGCGGTTCACTCGATCTAGGCAAACTCGAAGATCAAGCGGAGAAGGAAAAGCAGGGTGAGACAGAGAAAAAATTCGAATCTCTCACGAGTCGAATCAAGAGCCAGTTAGGGGACGGCGTCAAAGACGTCCGAGTCACTCATCGACTGACAGATTCGCCGGCTTGCCTGGTTATCGATGAGGATGACATGGGTGCACAGATGCGACGTATCATGGAAGCAGCGGGGCAAACGCCACCGGCGACCAAGCCCATCTTTGAGATAAACCCCGAGCATCCGTTAATCGTGAAGCTCGATCAGGAACAGGATGAAGAGCGCTTCGACGATCTGATATCAGTTTTGTTTGATCAGGCCAGTCTCGCAGAAGGACGACAGCTCGATGATCCTGGCAGATTCACTAAACGCCTAAACAAGCTGTTATTGGAAATGTGTCAGTAACGGTGTACCGCGCTCAGAGTGACGTGCCCGACCAGTCAATGTCTGGCATGTCACTCTGCTAACAAATTACATTTGTTCCAAGGTTTCCAGGCCCAGCAATCCCAACCCTTGCTTGAGAGTCGCGGCGGTAAGACTCACAAGAGCCACTCTTGAAGCACGTACGTCAGTCTCCGCCTTCAGTACAGGGCACGCCTCGTAGAAACGCATGAAAATGCCTGCAAGCTCATACAGGTAAGCGCATAGATAATTCGGATAACACTCTGACGCGACTACATCAATTACCTCTGGAAATTGAAGAATTTTGATGATGAGATTTCGCTCTTCCGTCCCGGTAATTTGCACCTCACTGCGCTCTGGACGCACGCCTTCTCCCTGCCTGCGTAAAATGCTCTTGATACGAGCATAAGCATAAAGCATATAGGGAGCCGTGTTTCCCTCAAAAGACAGCATGGTCGACCAATCGAAAACGTAATCACTGGTGCGATTTTTGGACAAATCCGAATACTTGACTGCCGCTATGCCTACCACAGCGGATATTTGCTCTCTATGCTCAGGGGAAAGATCAGGGCTTTTCGCACTGACGATGTCATGTGCTCGGCGAACTGACTCATCCAAGAGCTCTCGCAGTTTTACCGTATCGCCGCTGCGGGTCTTGAAGGGCTTGCCGTCCTCTCCCATCATCGTGCCGTACGCAATGTGCTCAAGAGAACAGACATCCGGTACGAACCCAGCCGTGCGTGCAATCGCGAAGACCTGCTGAAAGTGCAGACTCTGACGTGCATCAACGACATACAAAATCCTATCTGCCTCGAGACTTTGCCCCCTGTAGCGCAATGCCGCCAGATCGGTGGTGGCGTACAAATAACCACCATCTGACTTCTGTACGATTGCAGGCAGTGGCGAGCCGTCCTTGCCCTTGAACTCATCCAGGAATACACATTGTGCACCTTCGGATTCAGTGAGCATCTTATTCTCACGTAACGCATTCACAATGCCTGCTAACTCGCTGTTATAAAAGCTTTCAGGTTTCAGATCGGCCTTAGATAAAGTCACCCCCAAGAGGTCGTAAATCTCCTCGCAGTGCCTCAGCGATTCATCAATGAATTTCTGCCAAGCATTCAGGCAATCTCGATCACCGCCTTGAAGCTTTACGACATAGCTGCGCGCCATATCCGCAAATCCGGGCTCAAGATCAAAACGCGACTTCGCCTCGCGATAGAAAGTCTCCAAATCTGCCAACCGAGTATGGTTTGTGGCGGATTTTTCACTCAATGATTCCATGTGGGCGATCAACATTCCAAACTGGGTTCCCCAATCCCCTACATGATTCTGGCGAATTACATCATGCCCTACAGCCTCAAGAACCCGGACGATGCAATCCCCGATGATGGTGCCCCTCAGGTGCCCCACATGCATCTCTTTAGCTAGATTGGGTCCGGAGTAATCAACGACAATTCGCTGTGGGCGGTCTACGGGACCAAGCAGACTCTGCTCCTGATGAGCGAAACGAGTCGCTGCGGAGGCGAGAGTGGCATCCTTTAGAATAAGATTAATAAAGCCCGGACCCGCTACTTGGGCAGCTGCAATCAAATCATTGCCTTGCAATGCAGAAACAACACGCTCAGCCAACTCTCTAGGATTCGTCTTTAGCTGTTTCGCAATGCTCATTACACCGTTGGCCTGATAGTCACCAAATTCAGGCCGTGTGGAGTAGATAACATTGGCATTGCAGTCAGTTAATCCCGTTGCCTCTGTAATTGCCTGGCTCACCAGCAGTTCAAGAGAGCGCTTGATGTTAAACATGATCTATTTCCCGAAAATCAAAATGCCGAGGATTGTACACCATACAATATCGCGAGTTGGGCGATAACTCCTGTGCTGATATAATTCGCGCCCAGTCACATTGTGGTAACCCTCAACTTGAAAAAGCCAGCCAATCCCGAATCCCTGCCAGCCAACGAGTGCAGGAGAGTAGAGTTCATCGAGGTCAGCACAGATGCTGATAACCAGCGAGTGGACAATTTTCTTCTTGGTCGCCTTAAAGGCGTTCCCAAGTCGCGGATTTACCGTTTAATTAGCAAAGGAGAAGTGCGGGTCAACAAAAAAAGAGTTAAACCCGAAAGCAGGCTGAACACTGGTGAAAGTGTGCGTGTACCGCCAATTCGCGTTGCAGAAATAG
>JBBTKA010000125.1:0-5670 GCA_038059145.1 Pseudomonadota bacterium | reverse complement strand
AAATGGCGGCCTTAGTGGCCTAAACCGTTATGCACTTCGGAGTTGAATCCGCGAGTCATTGAAATGGCTGACTTGGACAATAACTATACTAACGGCTCTGATGGTCTATCCTCCGCTCAAAGACACCAGCGCTTATAAAATTGTCGTAGATTACTTATTTTCTTTGGCGTCGGGCTAGCCGGTGGTACAACACAGTTTCGCTAGATTGCCTTCACCAGCTCATTAAGTTTATGTTCAGAGGTTCCTGGCTGCCCTGAACTCCCGCTCGACTGACCAATCGGAGAGACCATGCAACAAATCAACAAAGCCAGCGCCTTCATTCTCGGCATATCCGTCATCGCCGGCCTCACCTCCCTCGGTTTCCTGCTGGGCAATGCGGCTCTCGACTATCGTGAATACGAACGCAGTGTCACCGTGAAGGGGCTTTCCGAGAGAGACTATCCGGCTGACATCGTGATCTGGCCGATCTCCTTTGCCGAGGCCAGCAACGATCTGACCAGTCTCTATGAGGCGCTCGATCGCGGGACCTTGCAGATCCGCAATTTTCTGGAGCAGAACGGCATTGCGCCTGCCGAGATCACGGTGACGGCGCCGGTCATCACCGACAAATCCGCACAGCAGTATGGCAGCGAAGAGCGCGCCGAGTTTCGTTATACCGCATCTCAGACCGTGACGGTGTACTCGCAGAATATTGACGCAGTGCGCACCGTGATGAGTTCACTTTCGGAGCTGGGCCGGACGGGCATCGCTTTCACCGATGGCAACTATCAGTACCAGACCGAGTACCTCTTCAGTCGTCTCAACGAAGTGAAGCCGGAAATGGTCGAGGAGGCGACGCGTGAGGCACGCATGGTCGCGGAGAAGTTTGCTGCCGATTCCCAGAGCGCATTGGGGAAAATCAAGAATGCCTCGCAGGGGCAATTCACCATCAGCAATCGCGATACCAACAATCCGCATATCAAAACCGTGAGAGTAGTGTCCACAGTGGAGTACTATCTGTCGGACTAGGGGTGCACATAGCGGATGTGAGGTGAAGGATGTCGCAAGTTCCCGAACAAGTCGCAGCGCGCGACACAGCTCTGCGCCGCGCCGTATTGCTGGTCGCAGTCCTCAACCTCTCCTACTTCGGGACCGAGTTCGGCGTCGCCATCGCGATCCAGTCGGTGTCGTTGTTTGCCGACTCCATTGATTTTCTCGAAGATACTTTCGTCAATCTGCTGATTTTCTTCGCACTCGGCTGGAGTCTGAAGCGCCGCGCTCAGGTGGGTATGCTGCTGGCGGTCGTGCTGCTGGTGCCGAGTATCGCGACCGTGTGGGCGGCTTGGCAGAAACTGAATCTGCCGGTGGCACCCGACCCCACGTTGTTGTCGTTAACCGGTGCCGGTGCGCTGCTCATCAACCTGACTTGTGCCTTTATCCTCGCCCGCTTTCGTCACCAGAGTGGCAGTCTGACCAAGGCCGCGTTCTATTCGGCGCGCAATGATGCACTGGCGAATGTGGCGATCATCGGTGCAGGTTTGATAACAGCCATCACACTCTCTCCATGGCCGGACCTGGTGGTTGGTATCGGCATCTTCTTCATGAATCTCGATGCAGCACGTGAGGTCTACAAGGCCGCGCGCGAAGAACATGCGCTGAGTGGGCGGGAGGACGAGGAATGAGTGCATCGTTGCTGCTGTGGGGAGTGCTGTTCAGCTCCATCGGCCTGGGCTACTTCATTTACGGCAAGAAGCAGAGCGCAACCGTTCCGCTGGTGTGCGGCATTGCGCTGATGATCATTCCCTACTTCATCACCAGCGTCATGGTGATGGTGCTGCTGTGTGCGGCGCTTGTGGCCGTGCCCTACTTTATACGGTTGTGACTCATGCCTGCCCGAACCCTTCTCTCACCTCTGACGGCCAACGATTTCGACACGATCGCCGCACTCGCCGAAAGCATCTGGCGTTCGCACTACCCCGCGATGATCAGCATGGCGCAGATCGATTTCATGCTGGCCGGGCGCTACACGCCGGAGCGCCTGCGACGCTATCTCGATGCGGATGACCGCTGGCTGGAGTTGCTCACAGTGGACGGCGTGCCCGTCGGCTATTGCAGCTACGCCCTGACAGACACGCCGCAGGAAATGAAACTGCAGGAGCTTTATCTGTTGCCCGATTATCGTGGCCGCGGTCTCGGCAGCTTCATGCTGCAGCATGTGGAGACTCAGGCCCGCACGCGTGGTTGTACCGCGCTGATGCTGACGGTGAACAAGGGCAACACAGACGCCATCGCCGTTTATCGCCACGCCGGTTTCAGCGTGCGCGAGGAGGCAGTGTTCGACATCGGTAATGGCTTCGTAATGGATGACTACGTGATGGTGAAGCGCTGGTGAAGAGGAAATGTCTCAGTGCGCTGTCTTGATCGCGCCGATGTGCTGTATATACATTTCGATTTCTGTATATTGCAAGCGGCCAACACAGCGCCGCCAACACAGAAAGGACAGGCCCCATGCTCGAATCGATACGGCAGCAGACTCTGGATGTACTGACTACGCTGATCGCTCATCTCCCCAACGTACTCGGTGGCCTCCTGCTGGTATTGGCCGGCTGGCTGCTGGCGCGCTTCCTGCGCATGGTCATCACGCGCCTGATCCACGCGCTCAACCATGTGCTGGATCGGCAGTTCCACGGCTCCACACTGCGCTTCTTCCGCATTTCCGCCGCCACCGAGAAGTTGCTCGGCTTCGTGATGTTCTGGACCACGATCCTGGTCTTCATCACCGTCGCCGTGAGGGTGGTGGGGTTCTCCGCAGCGGCGGCCTGGCTGGACCGGCTGGTGGTGTATCTGCCGTCGCTGGTGTCCGGCGGGCTGATCATCATCGTCGCCTACATCCTGGGCACAGTCGCGCGGCACCTGGTCAGCCATGCGTCGGCGGCAGCGGACATCGCGCAGGCGGCCCTGTTCGGGCAGATCGCCCAGACCTCTTTCCTGACCATCGGCGTGGTGATCGGCCTCGGGCAGGTGGGAGTCGACGTCAGCTTCCTGATTATTCTGTTCGCGATTGTCTTCGGCACGCTGCTGGCCGGTTTCTCGCTGGCCTTCGGGCTGGGGGCGAGGCCACTGGTGGAAAACCTGATCGCCACGCGGCATCTGCGTCAAATAGTCCGGCCCGGGTTGCTGGTGGATATTGGCGGTGATCGCGGACGCGTCCTGGAATTCACCGCCACCGGGTTGGTGCTGGAAACGCCGGAAGGGCGACGCATCATTCCCGCCAGCCTGTGCATGCAGCAATCTTTCAGCGTGATCACTCGGGAGCCGACGGATGAAGCACTCTAGCTCCCTGAGTCTGGACTTTCTCGCCAGCAAGCCACAGGCCGCCGCGCAGGTGCTGCAGGCCCTGGAGGTCGAACAGGCGGCGCAGTATCTGCAGCAGGTGCCGGTGCGTATTCTGGCGCCGGTGCTGGATGAGATGGAGACCTGGCCCGCCGCGCGCATCCTCGATCTGCTGACACTGGAGCAGAACGCCGCGATTTTCATGCAGCTGGGCTACCGCAGCGTAGCCTCGCTATTGCGCCTGCAGCACGGCGAACGCCGGGCGGCACTGCTGACTGCCCTGCCCGGGCAGCTGGCGCGTCCGCTGACACAGTCCCTGGCGTATCAGGAGAGCACGGTCGGTGCCTGGATGGACATGTCGACGCCGCATTTTTACGCCGATCTCAGCGCGCATGATTGTCTCGCGCTGCTGCGCAAGATCTCCCATCCCTTCGGCTCCAGCTTGACGGTCATCAGTCACAATCATCGCGTGCTGGGGGTGGTGACGCTGGACGCGCTGTTGATCAGCCCGGCCACGCGGACGCTGGGGCAACTCATGGACGTGCACCTGACGCCGTTGCCTGCGGATTTGAGTCTGGATGTCGCCAGAAACCTGCCCGACTGGCATGCTCACAGCAATCTGCCGGTGCGCAGCGTCAACGGCACTTTTCTCGGCACCCTGAGTCGCACCGCGTTGCATGTGGCGCTGGACAGCAACAAGGGGGCCGCGAGCCCGACCCTGGATGATTCGCTGCTGGCGCATCTGGTGCGCGCGATGGCTACGACCGTGGCCGGGATGTTGCGGGTATCTTCGACCACGAGAGTGAGCGTGCATGAAGCCTGGCAACCTGCGGCTGCGGAGGCGCGTCATGACCAGTAGACACGCTGAGGGACACGGTCCTATGCACGGCGCCAGTGCTGTTGATATCGCGCTGACCCGCAAATTCCTTCTCGACTACCCCCGCGAGGCGGCACTGAAGATCGAGGCGATGGCGGTCGCAGAGGCCGCTGCCACGCTGGCCATGCAACCGGTTTATGCGCTGCTGTCAATGTGGCGATATCTGCTGCCCAGTGTTGCTGCAGACATCCTCGATGCCTTGCCGGAGGAGCACATCCGCCCGCTGATGGCGGAGCTGCCACCACAGGACACGGTCCGCATGCTCGGGCAGCTGGAGGAGAGCAGACGTATGCAGTTGCTCGCCATTCTCAACGAGCCGGTGCGCAAGGAGTTGAGTGAGCTGCTCAGCTATCCTGAAAACAGCGCCGGACGCCTGATGGATACCCGCACTTCCGTGTTCCGTGCCGAGATGACGGTGGCCGAGACACTCAATGCCCTGCGCAAGGCCAAGCTGCGAACGGCCCGTGGGGTGTTTCTGGTGGATAGCGAAGGCCGCCTCACCGCCAAGATTCCGCTGCAGGACATCGCGGTGGCCGAGCCTCAGGTACGCCTTGCCGCACTGGCGCAGCCCGTGCCCGCCATGGTGCCCAGCACCGCCGAGAAGGACGAGATATCCGAGCTCTTCGAGAAGCATCAGCTGCTTGACCTGCCGGTGGTCGACATCGATCAGCGCCTGCTTGGCATCATCAACCACAGCAGCCTGGTACAGGTGTCGCAGGAAGACATGTCGTCCGACGTGCTGGCGATGGTGGGCGCGAGCCGCGACGAGCGCGCCCTCTCCGGCCCTCTGTTTGCGGTGCGCAAGCGCATGCCCTGGTTGCAGATCAATCTGCTGACTGCGTTTCTCGCTGCCTCGGTGGTAGGGCTCTTCGAAGACACGATTGCCAGCTTCACCGCATTGGCCGTGCTGTTGCCGGTGGTGGCGGGGCAATCCGGAAACGCTGGCGCACAGGCGCTGGCGGTGACCATGCGCGGGCTCGCGCTGCGGGAGATCACTATCCGTCACTGGCTCCGGGTCATGTACAAGGAGGTGCGGGTGGGGTTCGTCAATGGTCTGGGTATCGCGGCTACTTGCGGGCTGGGCGTATTCCTGTGGAGTCAGTCGCTCGGGCTGGTGCTGGTGATCTGCTCTGCCATGGTGCTGGCGATGGTGGCGGCGGGGTTTGCCGGGGCTGTGGTGCCGATAGTGCTGGTGAGGTTTGGTCAGGACCCGGCGCAGGCTTCCTCCATCATCCTGACCACGGTTACCGACGTGGTTGGGTTCTTCGCGTTTCTCGGTATTGCCACTGTGCTGTCGGGCATGCTTTAGGGTGCGGCTGGCTGCGGTTGCACAGCGGACAGCGCCGCTGTGAACAGGACGGTGTAGCGGACGCCATCAGGCAGGGTGTCGGAGCGGTATAGGTTTACGGTTGTTACGGGCAGCTTGCCCCAGTGGCGTTCGTGGTGTTGTCTTAGCCAGGTAGTAATTGTGGGCGGGTCCT
>JBBTKA010000124.1:0-6504 GCA_038059145.1 Pseudomonadota bacterium | reverse complement strand
TAAAAACTACGAAACATCACCCAGAACGTCCCCGTGAGGGAAACATCACGCAGATTCCGCAACGTCGCCATCACCAGCGCCCCCAGACGGGAACTGCGCGCGGGTGCTGGCGTCAACTCATTGTCGCCAAAGAGCGGCTGCTGCACATCGGCCGGATAGTCCCGCATCAACAACCATACCAATGCCATGAGGAAGATCATGAATACGACGACCACTCCAATCGCCATGCGCCATCCCATCGCTTCCGTCACCGAGGCCAGCAGTGGCTGAAACACCATCTGGCCAGTCGCTGTGCTCGCAGTCATCAGTCCGACCACCAACCCTCGACGATGGTTGAACCAGCGCGTCGCAACTGTCGCACCCAGCACCAGCGCCGTCATCCCGGTCCCGATACCGACCACGACGCCCCACAGCAGCAACAACTGCCACAGCTCGGTCATGAAAAACGACAACCCCAACCCGGTCGCTATCATTCCCAGCGCGCACACCACCACCTTTCGAACCCCGAAGTGGTTCATGAATGCGGCGGCAAAGGGGCCGAACAGCCCAAACAGTACAAGTCGAATCGCCATAGCAGAGGAAATCTGATCCGTGCCCCAGCCGAACTCCTCTCGCAAGGGCGCGATCATGGTCCCGGCCGAGCCCATCGCCGCAGCGGTGGCCAGCATGGTCAGGAACGTGGTCACGGCGACGATCCAGCCGTAATGAACCCCTCGCTGCAGCAGCCACGGTGCAATACGCGATGCGAGTGAAGTACTCGCCATCAGGACCCCTCCAGCTTCGACAAGGGGAGCGGCGGCATAGGACAATCCAGCGCTATCGCTATCGTGCGAAATATCTCCAGCTCCTGAACCGTCGCCACACCATCCGCGCAGATGGCGACCGCGCACGCTTTCAGGAAGGCAGGCTTTTGCAAAGGCTTCAGAGCAAGGAGTGCATCAAGCGCGCCATTCACACTTGCAATACTCAACTGCGCCGTTGCGGGAATAACGAGATCCGGCAGCCCCAGTTTTTCACTCGCCTTGGCAAATGCCGCAGACTCCCCACCCTCCGCTTGTCGGCCGACCTGGATCAGAAACGCCAGCAGGACGGCGCATTGGGGCGCCAGCTGTTGCAGACTGTGGTGCGAGCGGTGGTGAAAGCGACTGTGCGGTTGCAACACCGCGTCCAACTGCTGCAGCACGACACGCTGCAGCACCCACTCCCACAGACTGGTCTTGCCGTCAGTCTGCACCAGTGCCTGCAAATTTCGTCGAAACGGCGTGTACTGCTCCGCGCTCAGCTGCCGCAACACCGGCAGGCACAGGCATACCAGCGGCAGACGAATCTCGGCACTGATGACAGGACGCCTCTCAATCAGTCCTTGCAGGGCGGTGAAGACGGCAGCATCGGCATTGGTCTGCAGCCATGCCATCTGCTCGTCTGCAAGCTTCACATCGGTATCCAGCAATAAATAATAGACCAGCGCGCGCGCGCTGAATGGATTATGGGCAGCCTCCAGGAGCACCGGGGGAATACTGGAGAGCAGAACCCTTGCCTGCTGAATATCGGACTCCTGGGGGTTGCCCGCCTGCGCCAGCAGCGCATCAGTTATGAGCAACGCCGCCTGCATGCCCGCCTGCGAGCCCCGCGCCAGACCACTTTCAGCACCTGCACCCGGAGCCCCCTTCTTCAAAGGCACCTGTGCATGCGCTGGCTTTGGAGTGACCTCGAAACTGCCATCCCACTGCGGTTGAATCCGGCGAATACGCTGCTCCAAAGGAGGATGCGTAGCAAACAATGAACCGATCGACATCCGCAGCCCGTTGCTGAACAAGGCATGACTGATCTCAGACGCCCCAGGATTCTCCAGCACCGACCCTTGCGGCGCCCCGCCGATCCGCTTCAGAGCGTCGGCGATGCCATCGGGATTGCGCGTGTACTGCACCGCCGAGGCATCCGCCAGAAATTCGCGCTGTCGGCTGACGGCGGCCTTGATGAGATTACCGAAGAAGGTCCCCGCATAGCCGATCACCATCAGCCCCAGCGCCACCACGGCGATCTCGCCACCGCCCTTCTTCGAGCGGCGCGTCCTGCCAGTCGTGCGCAGCAGGTAATAACCCATGATGCCCAGCACCATGATGCCGTGCAGAATCCCTATCAGGCGGATATTCAGACGCATGTCGCCATGCAGGATATGACTGAACTCGTGGGCGATCACGCCCTGCAATTCATCGCGAGTCAGTGTGTCGATAGCACCACGAGTAATGCCGATGACGGCGTCGGCGGGAGAGTAACCGGCGGCAAAGGCGTTGATGCCTTGCTCCTCCAGCAGGTAGACCGGCGGCACCGGCGTACCGGATGCGATCGCCATCTCTTCCACCACGTTGAGGATTTTCTGCTCGGAGAGATTACTGCCACCGGGGATCAGCAGTTTACCCAGCAACAGTTCGGCGACTCGGGCCCCGCCGCCGGCCAGACTCGCAATCTTGTAGAGACTTCCAAACCCCACCACCCCCAGAATCGCCAGCGACACCCACAGGAAGAGGTGCCAGTCAATGCGTTGCAAGAATGGAACATTGGCAGGAAGACTCTCCACCACCATGCCCAGCATCACCATCACCAACAGATTGGTAATGGCGATGAGACTCAATAGCGCGAGCGCGAACAGGACGACCAGTTTGACCGTGTTGCGACGGGCAATGTCCTGCGAGCGAAAGAAGTCCATAGCAGGTTAGAACGACACTTTGGGTGCAGCCTGAATCTGAGCACTGTCCTCGAACTTCAACAATGTCGCGTCGGCACCATGACCAAATATCGTGGCAACGATCACCGGGGGGAAGGATTGCTTGTAAGTGTTATACGCCATCACCTGATCATTGAAGGCCTGCCGTGCGAAAGCCACCTTGTTCTCCGTACTGGTGAGCTCTTCGGACAACTGCATCATGTTCTGATTCGCCTTCAGGTCCGGATAAGCCTCCATGACGACGTTGAGGCGCCCCAGTGCCGCGCCCAGTGCTCCCTCCTGGGCAGACAGATCCCGAATGGCGAGTGCGCTGCTGGGATTGGCAGCCGCCGCGGCCAGCCCGGAAGCGGCGGCATTGCGCGCGGCGATCACCGCTTCGAGCGTTTCGCGCTCGTGGGACATGTAGGCTTTGGCGGTTTCGACAAGATTGGGAATAAGGTCGTAACGACGTTTGAGCTGCACCTCGATCTGCGCGAAGGCGTTCTCGAAGCGGTTACGCAGGGCGATGAGCTTGTTGAAGATGGCGATTGCGTAGAAGGGGAAAATCGCGATCAGGGTCAGAATAACGATCGTTACCGCTGTCATGGCAGCTCCTCTGTCGGTAAAGGCCTGGGCGGGATACCCGGACTCAGTCTAGCACCCGATCCGGGAGCTGTCGCCTGCAGGCAGGCTCCCACAGTGAGGATTGCGCACTGTGGGAGCTTGCCTGCAAGCGATGGCTACTGTGGGAGCTTGCCTTGCAAGCGATATAGCTAAGGCAGCCGCAACGCCACAATACGCGCAGACTCTCCACGCGAGCTGACCGCCATCACCAGATACTGCTTGCCCTCATACATGTAAGTCATCGGCACGCCCGTGACCACACCGGGCATGTCGATCCTGGCCACGATGTCACCCGTCGCCTTGTCGTGCGCCCACAGCACCGGATCGCCACCGACACCCTCACCGGCAAACAGCAAGGTCTTGGTCAGCACCAGACCGGAACGGGTCGGTTTACCGGTGCGGCCGATATCCACGCCCTGCAGCAACGGATGGTTCTTGATGGCAGCAGGTGTATCACCATTCACGACCTGCCAGACGTGCTCGCCGCTCGTCATGTCGATCGCGGTGATGCGACCATAAGGCGGTTTGACCAGCGGGATGCCATCCACGGACGGCGTGCGGCTGCCGCCCTGAATGTAGGCGACGCTGGAGGCGTCCGGCTCATGCGTCAGCGACAGCACGCTGGTCGCGGTGCGAGACGGCACGTAGATCAGACCAGTCTCGGGGTCATAGGCAGAGCCCTCCCAGTTGGAGCCTCCTGTCGAGGACGGCAGGTGCAGCGTTCCCTCGGTACCATCCTTGGGGTCCTGGTACAGGGACGGTGGCGTAAAGACAGACGTGCTGAAACGGAACTTGGAGGCTGCCTCTTTGGCCTTGGCCAGAATCTCCGGCGTGAAGTCGACCAGATCGTCTTCCTGGAAGCCCTGACGATCATAAGGCAGCGGCTTGACCGGGAACGGCTGCGTCAACGCAGTCCACTCTCCCGGCACATCGGTCCCCGGCACCGGACGCTCCTCCACCGGGAACAGCGGCGTACCGGTGGCACGATCGAACAGGAACAGGTGTGACTGCTTCAGAGTCTGGATGACTGTCTTGCGGCCGTCGGGCAGATCGGCCAGGATCGGTGCCGAAGGAGTGTCCCAATCCCAGATGTCGTGGTGAGTGGTCTGGAAATGCCAGACTTTCTCGCCGGTTTTGTAGTTCAGCGCCACCGTGGAACTGGAGAACAGATTGTTCCCCGGGCGGTCGCCACCGTAACGGTCGCCCGTCGCAGCCTCCACCGGCAGGAACACCAGACCCAGCTCCTCGTCGGCAGACATGGGGGCCCAGACACCGGCGTTCCCAGTGATATCCGCTCCAGCCAACCATGACTCATAGCCTTCTTCGCCCGGCTCTGGAATGGTCTTGAAGGTCCACAGCAGCGCCCCGGTAGTCGCATCGAAGCCCCGTATGTCGCCCTTCACGTTGCTTGCAGAGATGGGACGCATGCCGACCAGATGGGCTGCACCCGCAATCACCACGCCATCGACTGCCATGGGCATGAAGGACATGCCGATGTCGAGATCTTCACGCCCCGGCCCGCGACGCAACCCCTGCTGCAGATCGACCCAGCCCTTTTCACCAAAAGACTCAATCTCGCGGCCCGTAACGGCATCCAGCGCCACCAGATAGTAACCGGGGGTCATGACGTAAATGGTCTTCTGACCATTGTTGTCGTAATAGGACAGGCCTTTGCCCGAACCCTTGCGCGGTGCCGCATCAAAACGAGCGCCTTCATCGGGACGCCACATCCACAGCATCTGGCCCCTGGCCGCATCCAGCGCCACGACATTGCGCGTCGCGCCGGCCGTCAGGTACACGCGGCCGTCGACCATCAAAGGTGTCGTCACACTGGTGTTCTCGGGCTCAGGGCCGAAAGGGCCAGTGTCGAAGGACCAGGCCTGAGTCAAGGTGGCGACATTTTCAGCGTTGATCTGATCAAGCGGCGCGTAGCGCGTGGCGGCATTGGTGCCATTGAACACGGCCCACTCGGCCGTATCGCTCCCTCCTTCAGCGGCAGCCGCGGGCGTGATGGGCAATGCAGTCAGCGCATCGGCGGTCAGCGTGCCACCGGCGACAGGCACGCCACCGTTCTGCAACAGGTAAGCCGTCAGGTGCAGGTAGTCCTCATTGGTCAGCGAGCCAGGAGTCTCGGCTGGCATGGTGGTGCGAATGAAGTTGTAGAGATCCCCGCCAGTGCGGCCAGTCCAGGTGGCACGCACGCGCGCGTTCATGTCCACTGGCACGTGGCAGCGGGAACATTCGGCTTCAAACACTGCCTGGCCGCTCGCGACGCTGGCATCCTGCCCATAAGCGGAAGCAGCTCCCATTATGCTGAAAAGCAGGAATAGTGAAGATTTTGTCACTCGTACACTCCTTCTGGAACCTGTCTGAAAATTGGTCAATCTAAAACGGGCGCCGATACTACCGCTTTTGTTTCCGCCGGAATAGCGGCGAGCTGTTTCTGTCACGCAAAATTACAGTCTCGCTGGCAGCGGAATTGCTCGTTCTTCCATCGTCTCTATTGCGCCGGGTGGACAGTAAAGTCCCGACTCTGTCAGTATGCCGCCTCTTGAGAAGCCGCCCTATGACGTATGACAACACACCATTTCTTAACAGCTGATTAATCCCGCAATGAAAGAGAGAACAACATGAGTGACCTGCCAAAGTGCCCACAATGTGCATCCGAATACACCTATGAGAATGGCGACCTCTATGTCTGCCCCGAATGCGCTCACGAGTGGCCCATGGTGGCTGTCGCACCTTCTGCTGGAGAGGAGGCCCGTGTCATCAAGGACGCCAACGGCAACGTCCTGCAGGACGGCGATTCGGTCACTGTGATCAAGGACCTGAAGGTCAAAGGCTCCTCACTGGTCGTGAAGGTCGGCACCAAGGTGAAAAACATCCGCCTGGTGGATGGCGATCACGACATCGACTGCAAGATCGATGGCATAGGCGCAATGGGGCTCAAGTCGGAGTTCGTCCGCAAGATCTGACGTGACTCTTGTCAGGCACTATCACCGAGAGTGGCAACGGCATGGCCTCTGGCAGTCAGCGTTTGGATCGTTATCTCAGCAGGACGCTTGGCATCAATCGCCGGGATGTCAAGCCACTGCTCGCTCAAGGTCGCGTTCAAGTGGATGGCCGAAGCGTCGGCGGCACGGATCACCTCATCGATGAATTTTCCCATGTCTCAA
>JBBTKA010000123.1:0-21116 GCA_038059145.1 Pseudomonadota bacterium | reverse complement strand
AACACGTCATCAATTGAGTACAAACCCGGCCCCTTGCCCTGCAGCCACGCGGCAGCGCGCACAGCCCCTTTGGCAAAAGTCATACGGCTGCTGGCCTTGTGTGTAATCTCGACACGCTCACCGAGCGCTGCAAAAATAACGGTGTGATCACCGACAATGTCACCGGCACGAATGGTGGAGAAGCCAATCGTCTGGCGATCTCGCTCATCGCTCATGCCCTCACGTCCATATACCGCCACTTCGCTCAGATTACGCCCGAGCGCCGAGGCAACGACTTCGCCCATGCGCAGCGCGGTGCCCGAAGGGGAGTCCTTCTTGAAGCGATGGTGCGCCTCGACTATCTCGATATCGACCTCGTTCCCCAGCACTCTGGCGGCCATATCCAGAAGTTTGAGACACAGGTTGACGCCGATACTGTAGTTAGGAGCGAACATCACGGGAATGTCGACGGCGCCCGCCGCAATCTCCCGCTTCTCTTCTTCTGTAAATCCGGTTGTACCAATGACAATCGCCTTGCCATGCCGACGACAGAATTGCAGATTGGCCAGCGAGGACTCCCGGGAAGTGAAGTCGATGAGCACGTCGAACTTCCCCTCCAGTCCATCCATCTCGCCAACCGCAGTCACGCCCAGCGCCTTCATTCCAGCCAGCAGCCCGAGATCCATGCCCAGCGCAGGATCATCGGCCAGCACTGTTCCCGCCGTTATCTGCAAACCGGCTCCGTGATTCACGACGGCCTCAATCAGGGTCTTGCCCATCCTGCCCGCCGCGCCAGCCACTGCAATTCTAGTCATCATTTTTACTGTTCCTGTATATGTGCCGACTCTTCGCACATGCCTGGCATCCGTCCCAGAGTCAGGGGCGCGATTATAGCGGCCTGCGGATGTTACAGCCAAAATAAAACGTCAGTGACCTGCATTCGTCGAAGGCGACTTGCAATAGCGTGAAATACCCGCCGCAAGGCCAGCGTCATCACAAGCAAATGACTTGCCGCTTATGGCTAATTTCGGCAAACTCCTGTCTCGACTGGCACCTCCCCGAATCTTTCTTCCGGAAGTTTGCGGACCTCTCCCCTGCGGCGCCGGAACATCCACCAGCTTTGGCCTTCTGGTACAACGAAAAGAAATGAGCGATACCCCGGTCTTGGACGATAGAGACAAGAAGGAGCGTTACGAAACGCTTGTCGATGCGTTGTATCAAGACGTCTATCGCTACGCCTATTGGCTGTGCAAAAACGGCGCCTTGGCTGAAGATCTCGTACAGGAAACTTTTTTGCGCGCCTGGCGGTCTCTGGATAGCCTTCAGAATGACAAGGCAGCAAAGGCGTGGCTGTTCACGATTCTGCGCCGCGAGAATGCGAGACTCTATGAGCGCTACCGGCCCGATCTCGTCGATATCGACGACCAGAGCATAGCGGATCTCGACGAGAATGAACCCGATCAACGCCTTGACCGCCGCATGCTGCACGAGGCCATTGCGACCCTGGAGAAGGACTACAGGGAGCCCCTGCTGTTACAGGTCATCGGAGGGTTCAGCGGCAAGGAAATTGCCGAGATTTTGAATCTCAACAACAACACAGTCATGACGCGCTTGTTCAGAGCACGCGGCAAGCTGAAGAATATTTTCATTCCCGGCAGCGATTCAGACGATGATCTGGACGTTGCGGACCTGGAAGACTGAAACACCAGACCAGAAAGACAACCCGACACGAGTCCAATGAAGATGGATGACTTAGAATTCAGAAAGCGCGCGCTGGCCAACCCTCACGATACAGACGAGGACTTTGTTGCTGCCACAGCCTCTACTCCCGAAAGGATGCGCCTGGTGCAAGACACCCAGGCTCTGGACAAGAGAATTGCCGATACCTTGAACGCCGTGACCATCCCTGCCGATCTGGCGTCTCGACTTAAGAACCATCAACCCAGAGCGAGTCGTCCGGCGAAGCCTGTGTGGACACGCTATTACGCCCTGGCCGCCAGCGTAGTGATAGCCGTCGGTGTCATCCTGTCGATCGGGCTCCAGAGCGCCAACCCCAGTGCCGCCGACCTGCAGTTGCATGATGATGCCCTGCGTCACGTGTACAGAGAGGAGCCGCGTTACGACAGGGCTACCAACGATTTGAGCTGGCAGCAGATCAATGCCGTCATTACCGAGGCCGGTGGACACCTGCGCGAGGACGAGCGCATCAAGACCATGCATATCAAGTTTGCCAACGGCTGCCGGCTCGCCTCCGGCACAGGCGCGCACATTGTGCTGGAAGGCACCAAGGGATCGGTCTCCGTGCTGATCGTCCACAGCTCTCCGGTCAAGACACGCTTTGACGTCAATGACCCACGCTTCGCCGGCAAGATCATTCCGTTCGGTGAGGGCAACCTGATCATCGTTGGCGAGAAGGAAGAGCCCCTGGAGACTTACGAGGCCCTGCTCACTGACGCCTTCGAGTGGGTCATCTAAGCCGGTCAGAACTGCTCGGCGGCCAAAGCCATCAGCGTGGCACTGCCGCCTCGAATCTCTGCAGCCAGCGCCGCATATCCCGGCAAGACGCGGGAGATGAAGAATCGCCCCGTCTTTAGTTTCGCATCGTAGAAGCTTGCTTCACTGCTCCCCGCAGCCAGTGCTGCCAACGCTACGCTGGTCATCCGTGCCCACATGTAGGCATACAGAACCAGCGTCATGAGGCGCAGATAGGGAACAGACGCTGCTCCGATTTCATCTGGATTGGCACCTGCCACTTCCTTGAGCCAGCGCGTGGTTGATGTCAACGCACCCAGCGCTTCCCGCAGCGGTGCGAGGAATTCCTGCATGTCCGGCATGGCTGAGTGCTCAACCAGAAAACCGTCAATCTCCTCCACCAGAATATCGAGCATGCCTTCACTGTCTCTCACCACTTTGCGTCCGGCAAGATCCAATGCCTGAATGCCGTTGGTGCCCTCGTAGATCTGCGCGATACGCGCATCCCTGACATTCTGCTCCAGCCCCCATTCACGCACATAACCGTGCCCTCCCAGCACCTGCTGAGCGAGTACGCAGGATTCAAAGCCGCGATCCGAAAATGCGGCCTTGGCCACCGGCGTCAACAAGGCCACCAGGCTGGCGGCACGTTTACGCGCTCCGGTGTCCGGATGAAAATGGGCGATATCCAGCTGACTTGCCACGTACAAGGCCAGGGCGCGGCCAGCTTCGACATCGGCACGCACACTTAGAAGCATACGCCGGACATCAGGATGCACGATGATCGGGTCGGCGGTTCCGTCTGGATTGGTGGCACCAGTGGCCGCACGCCCCTGCACGCGCTCACGGGCATAGGCGACGGCGGTCTGGTACGAGCTCTCGCTCAAGCCGATTCCCTGGAGGCCTATGGACAGGCGCTCGTAATTCATCATCGTGAACATGCAGTTCAGACCCTTGTTGATCTCGCCAACAAGATAGCCTCGTGCGCCGTCAAAATTCATGACACAGGTGGCCGACGCCTTGATGCCCATCTTGTGTTCGATGGCGCCACAGCTGACGCCATTGCGTGTCATGGCCGCCCCTTCCGCTGACGGCAGGTCGCGAGGCACGAGAAAAAGAGAGATACCTTTGGGTCCGGGCGGCGCATCGGGCAGCTTGGCGAGCACCAGATGCACAATGTTGCGCGTCAGGTCGTGTTCCCCGCCGGTGATGAAAATCTTGGTGCCCGTGATGAGATAACTGCCATCCCCCTGTGGCTGTGCGCGACTCTTGATGATGCCCAGATCAGTGCCGGCATGCGGCTCGGTCAGACACATCGTGGCGGACCATTCTCCGCTGTAAAGCCGTGGCAGATACTCCTGCTTCAGCGCGGCAGAGGCATGCCGCGCCAGCGCCAGACTGGCCCCGGCGCTCAGGATGGGGTAGAGCGCAAATGAGCAGTTGGCGCTCATGATCATCTCTTCGAAGAGCACGGCGAGCATCTTGGGCATGCCCTGACCACCGTGGTCTACATCGCCCGACAGCCCGATCCATCCGCCCTGCGCGAAAGCCTTGTAGGCCTCGCGGAAGCCTGTCGGAGTATGGACTTGCCCCTTCTCGAAACGGCAGCCCTCCTCGTCGCCGCTTCTGTTGATCGGCGCCAGCACCTCCTCGGCAATCTGCGCCGCACTCTCGAGGATGGCATCCATCAGATCTGTGGTCACCTCGGCAGTACCGGGCATCTGCGCAAACAGAGTCTCGGCGGCCATGACCTCATGAAGGATGAACTGCATGTCCCGGATCGGTGCCTTGTATGCTGCCACTGTCTGCCCCCTGACGACGGAACTCCTCACGGAGTGTGGTCGGTATATGCTCGCAATCAATTGGAATTTCGGGTGATCTCTACCTTCACCACCGGCAGCTCAGGCTGCCGATAGTGCAGCCTAAGGTACCGAGCACAACCGGAGAGGTCAATTGCGCAATTGCAGCGCTAGGCACGCAGGAGAGCGTCGATGTCAATGAGCCGGGCAAGGCTCTCAACACGCTCCTCACTCGCCGAGAGGTAGGGGATGCGGGCGAGGCACGGAGCGTGCAGACGCGATTCAATCGCGTCGATGTTGGCATCCACAAATGCCATATCGGCGTCGACCACGTTGGCGATCCAGCCCGCCAGCCGGACACCGTCCAGGTGAATTGCCTGTGCCGTCAGCAAAGCGTGATTGATACAACCCAGACGAATGCCAACCACCAGGATCGTCGGAATCTCCAACACCCTGGCCAGACCTGAGAGGAATTGGCGGGAATTGATCGGCACGCGCCAGCCGCCTGCGCCTTCGATCAAAGTGAGTCCGGCACGGCGCATCATCACGCCTCGGCACATGCCCTCCACTCTTGCTATATCGATGCGCCGCCCTTCCTGCTCTGCGGCAATATGCGGCGCCACCGCCAACCGCAAGGCGACCGGATTCACCTGCTCGTAGGGAAGTGCCAGCGAACTGAACTTTTGCAGTAGCAGGGCGTCGTCATTGCGCAACCCCTGCTCCGTCTCTGCGCATCCAGCAGCGACGGGCTTGAGCCCGATCGTCGTCAGGCCTGCCGCGTTGGCGGCCTGCAGAATTCCCGCCGACACCAGTGTCTTGCCCACCCCCGTGTCGGTGCCGGCAATGAACACAGTCCTCGGTCTTGCTGGCACCGTGGCTGCCGAAGTTTTCTTTTCAAACATGAACTCTCACCCTTTCCAGTGCATTGATAAGGCGATCCAGATGCGCATCCGTGTGCGCCGCACTGAACGTGATGCGCAGTCGTGACGTGCCTACGGGCACCGTGGGCGGACGGATAGCGGAAACATGAATGCCTTCTTTGGCCAGAATGCTGCTCGCACGCAGGGCCTTTTCCACGTCGCCCAGTATGAGAGCCTGAATAGGAGATGTCGATTCCAGCAAGGGCAGCCCGAGATCGGCGACACGGCGTCGAAAGGTGTCAACCAGCTCCTGCAGTCGGGTGCGGCGCCAGGGCTCGTTACGCAGAATGCGCAGGCTGGTGCGCGTGGCCTCGGCCACAGCCGGTGGCATAGCGGTGCTGTAGATGTAGGGGCGGGCAAATTGGATGAGGTACTCAATCAGGGCGTGGTCGCCAACCACGAAGGCACCACTGCTGCCGAAGGCCTTGCCGAGGGTGCCAATCAGTACTGGCAAATCGGACTGAGTCATCGGCTGTCCGCTTCCATCCTCGCCGCCAAAGGCTTCGACAATCCCGCGCCCGTTGGCCCCCAGACAACCAATGCCGTGCGCATCATCAATCATCAGCCACGCGCCATGCTGGCCGGCAATTCTTACCAGTTCCGGCAGCGGGGCCAGATCGCCATCCATACTGAAAACCCCGTCGCTGACGATCAGGTGGCGGTTGGCCTTGCTCGCAGAGAGCATGGTCTCCAGTGCAGACATGTCACAATGCGGGTAGCGCTTGGAGTCCGCCTTGCTCAGCCAGCCGCCGTCGAGCAGCGACGCGTGGTTGAGCGAGTCCTGCAGCACCAGCCCGCCGGTGTCCATCAGCGCGTTTATGATGCCGGTGTTGGCCATGTAGCCTGTGGAAAAGACGAGTGCACGATCCCGGCCCATGAAATCTGCCAGCTCCTCTTCGAGAGCCTGATGAGCTCGCGAGTGTCCTGTCACCAGATGCGAGCCACCGCTGCCGAGCCCATAACGATCCACCGCGTCCTTGAAGGCGGCGCAAACCTGCGGATGATTGGCAAGACCCAGATAGTCATTGCTGCAGAACGACAACAATCCGCGCCCGGCCACCTCCTGTTCAGGTTGCTGCGCACCGTCCCTCGCCACGCGGCGACGCATCAGCCCTGCTCTTTCACGAGCGCGCAATTGCTCCTCGAGAAACGGCAGCAGTGTACTCAATTCACCGCCTCGACAGCCCCAATCCCCGCTGCCGGATAGAACATCGGATTAGGCTCGTCGGTGCGTCTGCGTACTGGAGCCTCCTGTAAATGCAACTGCTCAGGCTGCAGACCCAGCTTTGCAAACAGGGCCAGATCGGCACTCTCCTCCGGAAGCGGGGTCGTCAGCAACTTCTCTCCGTAGAAGATGGAGTTCGCACCTGCCAGAAAACACAACGCCTGCATCTGCTCATTCATGGACTGGCGCCCCGCAGACAGCCGCACGTATGAGCGCGGCATGAGAATTCGCGTGACGGCAATCGTGCGGATGAACTCAAAAGGGTCGAGATTCTCGACATCCTGCAATGGTGTGCCCTTAACTTTCACCAGCATGTTGATCGGCACGCTCTCGGGATGCTCAGGCATGTTGGCCAGCTCCTGCAGCAGCCCGACCCGGTCTTCGGCACTCTCACCCATGCCGACAATGCCACCGGCACAGACTTTCATACCGGATTGGCGCACACGCTCCAGAGTGTCCAGTCGATCCTGAAAACTGCGGGTGGTAATGATGCTGTTGTAAAACTCCGGAGAGGTGTCCAGATTGTGGTTGTAGTAATCCAGCCCGGCCTCCGCGAGTGCGTCGGACTGCTCCTGATCCAGCGCTCCCAGCGTCATACAGGTCTCCATACCCAGCGCCCGCACTTGACGCACGATCTCCAGCACATGGGGGAAGTCCCGAGCGGATGGATTCTTCCAGGCGGCTACCATGCAGAAACGCGAGGCGCCGTTGGTCTTGGCCAAGCGGGCCTGTTCGAGCACCTTCTCCAGCGCCAGCAGCTTCTCCTTCTCCAGCCCGGTGTTGTAGTGGCCGCTCTGCGGGCAGTACTTGCAGTCTTCAGGGCAGGCGCCGGTTTTGATGGAGAGCAAGGTGCTCATCTGTACGCGGTTCGGATCGAAGTGCTGACGATGAACGCTCTGTGCCTGGAACACCAGATCCATGAAAGGCAACTCAAACAAGGCTCGGATCTCTGTTCGCGCCCAGTCGTGGCGCTGCTGTTGAGTTGCTGCGGTGTAATCTGCTGACATGCTGAGGTTCCTGTTGCAAAGAGTGTGGAAAACGCCGTTGCGGGCAATGCGTTGAGGCGCGTCTATACTTGAAAGGGGCCCATTCTATGAACAGCAGAGGCTCTGTCAACCTGAACAATTATTAAAGTGTACATATGGATATTTAATGAGCACATACATCCGCCTCTTCCAACAGTGCATTCTCTGTGGAAACTGCACTACCGCAGAGATTGCCTTGTGCTCTGAATGTGCACTCGACCTGCCGTGCCCCGCTTACGTCTGCAAGCGTTGCGGGATCGACCTCGGACCCACTCCCGCCACGCACGGCTACTGTGGGCTTTGCCTCTCCGAACCTCCAAGTTTCGACCGCTGCATTGCGGGGTTCAGTTACGAATTCCCCATCCGCGAGCTGATAGCCGAATTCAAGTTCCAGGGAGGCTTTGCGGAAGGCCGGACGCTGGCCCGTCTGCTGGCAGAGCGCGCCAAGCGAGCATTCGAGACTGGCGGCAGGCCGCAGAGACTCTTACCCGTCCCTCTGCACGTCTCCCGGCTGCGTGAGCGAGGCTTCAATCAAAGCATCGAAGTGGCGCGCGTCATCGGTCACCACTGTGGCATTGCAGTGGATACGACCTACTGTCGGCGCTCCAGAGCAACGCCATCGCAAAAGGGGTTATCGGCAGCGGAGCGCGCGGTCAATCTCCGCCATGCCTTCACCCTGCACGGCGAGTGCGCCGAGGGAAAACTGCGGCATGTCGCTATCGTCGACGACGTGGTCACCACCATGACGACGGTCGACACACTGGCCCGCGTGCTGCGAAGGGCTGGTGTCGAGCGCATCGATATCCTGTGCCTGGCACGGGTAAGCTGAATCCGGCGCTCTTCTCATGCCCTGATGTGGCGGTTATGATCGCGCCCTGCCGATTTCCACTCCATCGCTAGCAATCTCCTCGGCAGCAGCAAGGAACCACCATGTCAGACGCCACAGCTGCACAGCGTGCCGCAGAATTGCTCCATTTTGATCAGCACCACCTGCTGCATCCCTATGCTTCGATGACCTCCCCTCTGCCAAATCAGCTGGTTCGCTCAGCTTCGGGCGTGGAATTGCTGCTGGAAGACGGCCGCATCCTCATCGATGGCATGAGCTCCTGGTGGTCAGTGCTGCATGGCTACAACCACCCCGTCCTCAATCAGGCCCTCGTGACGCAGATCGGCAAAATGTCTCATGTGATGTTTGGCGGTCTGACGCATGAACCCGCTGTCGAATTGGCGCGCAAGCTCCTGGCGATCTGCCCTGACGGACTCAGCAAAGTGTTCTTCAGCGATTCCGGCTCGGTGGCCGTCGAGGTCGCCATGAAGATGGCCGTGCAGTACTGGCAGGCAGTCGGGCAAGGCCGCAAGTGCCGAATGCTGACTCTGCGCCGCGGCTACCACGGCGACACCTTCGCGGCGATGTCGGTGTGTGACCCGGTCACCGGGATGCACGGCCTGTTTGGAGATATGTTGCAGCAACAGTTCTTCGCCGATGCTCCTGTCTGCAGGTTTGGGGAATCCTGGAATCCGGCAGACATTGACAGCCTGCGCCAGCAACTGGAGTTGCATAGTGACAGCATCGCTGCCGTAATCCTCGAACCGATCGTGCAGGGTGCCGGCGGCATGTTCTTCTATTCGCCAGAGTATCTGCGGGAAGCGCGACGCCTCTGTGATGCCTTCGATGTGCTGCTGATTGCCGACGAGATCGCCACCGGATTCGGGCGCACGGGCAAACTGTTTGCCTGCGAACATGCGGCAATAAGCCCGGACATTCTCTGTGTGGGAAAGGCCTTGACCGGAGGGTATATGACGCTGGCGGCAACCCTGACCACAGACCGTGTTGCACAGGGCATTTCCGGCAATGGTGGGGTCTTCATGCATGGCCCGACCTTCATGGCCAATCCGCTTGCCTGCGCCGTGGCCTGTGCGAGCCTGGATCTACTGCTGACCAGCCCTTGGCAGGCGCGGGTGCAGGCAATCGCCACTCAGTTGCGTGAAGACCTGATTCCCTGTGCAGCGCTTCCGCAGGTCGCCGATGTGCGCGTGCTTGGCGGGATCGGCGTGGTGGAGTTACGCGAGCCGGTGACAATGGCGCAGATTCAACCTGCCTTCGTAGCCGAGGGGGTCTGGATCAGGCCCTTCGGCCGCCTGGTCTATGTCATGCCGCCATACATCATCAACACAACACAGTTGCGGCGACTGACTGACGCCATCGTGAAGGCGGTAACGAGCCTGGAGAGCTGATTGGGCAGACGCGATCAGAACTGATACTTGATGGTGCCGTACGCGACACGACCTGTTTGCTCAATGGCCCCGGGGCGAGACTCCAGCAACTGATCAGGCTTGGCATCGAAAAGGTTGCGCACACCGACAGAGAACACTGCCTGACCTTCTTTACCCGCCTTGAGGTTATAGCCGTACTGCAGGTCGAGCGTGGTCATGTTGCCGACGATCTCGTTCAATTGTTCGAGGTTCAGCTTGCCCAGCTCTTCGAAGGAATCAAAGTAATGCGTCACGGCGCTCGCGGAGTGCTTACCGACCTGCCAGGTGAGCATGAGGCTGCTCTGCAACTCGGTGCCTTTGGGCAGGAGCGTGCTTTCAGTAACGGGTGGCAGCGGACCATCGAGCAACCCTTCCACTTTCACATTGTCGTAAAGATAGGTTGCCTTGGTGCTGACAATAAATTGTCCAAAGCGCGGTGATTCCCAAACGTAGGAGGCGCTCAGATCAATACCATGCGTCTGCTGGCCGGGACTTATGCTGCTCTTCACAGAGGGGGCTTCGAGAATACCCGCCGACAGATTGCCATCATCGATGAACAATCTCGGGCCGTTTGCTGCGATCAGCGCATCGGGCATGGCCGCGATGGCAGGAAGTTGCTCCTTCATCCCGACGCGCCAGGCACCGGCACGCAGATTCAGCCCTTTCGCTGGCGAGAACAGCATACCGAGATTGAGATTGTCGACGTATTCGCTGGTGAACGGGGTCTGCACCGAGTTGCGCACAACATTGAATCCATTGGCGCTGGAGTTGAGCAGGGAAGGCGCGATCCCTGTGGCGAAACCCGCGCCATTGTTCACTGAAAGATCCTGCGCATAGGCGGGAGCCGTGGCGAAAAAGCCACACGCCATCGCCAACAGCAACGTTGATCTGATTCGTGACTGAAACACTATCTGCCCCTTGAAGCAGCAACCTGCGTGTCTACCAATCGTCTCAACTGGCATCACACACTTGCTTTTTCTTGCTTGATTCACAGCCTTCTGCGGGCTGTATTCGTCCGTAGTATACACGCCGAATTACAAACTGACAGAGTCATTTGTAACTTTTAAAAGTCGTGAATCTCCCGCTGATTCTGCCGCTTTCAGCAGCGCCTCGACGTTCAGTGACTGACCGGGAGGCACATACCCCGGAGCAATCTCCGCCAGCGGCGCCAGCACAAAACCACGCAGATGCAGGCGCGGATGGGGCAACTCCAGCACCGCAGTGTTGATGATGGTATTGCCACAGACCAGCAGGTCAAGATCCAGCGTGCGCGGAGCATTTGGAACCTCTTTGCGAACACGGCCGAAATCCGCCTCTATCCGCTGAAGGCTGTTTAACAGCGCCAACGGGTTTGCACTGTCGCGAGGCAGCATGGCCAGCACTGCATTAACGAAATCGGGGGAGCCTGGCGGACAGTCCACCGGACTGCTGCGCCACATTGAAGAGGCCACTACAGGATAGTCGCTCAGTGCCTGCAGCTCCCGGACGGCATCCTGCAAGGTCGCCTGGGGTGCCCCTGAACGGGAGTCGAGATTGGCGCCGAGCCCGATGAGACAGAGCGGAATCCCTGTCCCTGCGGGGAGATCGGCGACTGTGCGCCTGGCATCACTGCCAGTCGCCCCGGCGCTAACGCTATTGATGGTAGCGTCTGGAGAGCTCATGAACGGACTCGATGAAGACGGCGACATTGGCCGGGTCAACGTCCGGCGTGATGCCATGTCCGAGGTTGAACACGTGCCCAGAGCCCGAACCGTAATCCTGCAGAATCCTCGCCACCTCTGCCCGAATGCTGTCTGGAGAGGCGTAGAGAATGGACGGGTCCATGTTGCCCTGCAACGACACCTTGTTGCCAATGCGCGCACGGGCACGGCCGATATCGATGGTCCAGTCCAGACCCACACAATCACAGCCGCTGGCGGCAATATCTTCCAGCCACAGGCCACCGTTCTTGGTAAACAGGATAACGGGGACTTTGCGCCCCTCGGATTCACGGGTCAGTCCGGCTACCACCTTGGTCATATAGGCCAGCGAGAATTCGCGATACGCGTGCGTCGAGAGCACACCGCCCCAGGTATCAAAGATCTGCACGGCCTGGGCACCCGCCGCAATCTGGGCATTCAGGTAGGCAGTGACGGCAGTGGCGAGCTTGTCGAGCAGCAGGTGCATAGCTTGTGGCTGATTGAACATGAACGACTTGGCATTGCGGAAATCTTTGCTGCCGCTGCCTTCGATCATATAGGTTGCCAGAGTCCAGGGGCTGCCGGAAAAACCGATCAGCGGCACTGAACCGTTCAGCTCGCGACGGATGACGGACACGGCATCAGTCACGTAGGACAGGTCTTTGGCGACATCCAGGTCTGGCAGCGCCTCGACATCCTTCTCGCTACGCACCACCTTGCGGAAACGCGGCCCTTCTCCCTCGGTGAAATAGAGTCCCTGCCCCATCGCATCCGGAATGGTAAGGATGTCCGAGAACAGGATGGCGGCATCCATCGCATAGCGACGCAGAGGCTGCAGAGTCACTTCGCAGGCCAGTTCCGGGGACTTGCAAAGACTCATGAAATCTCCAGCCTGCGCGCGCGTGGCACGATACTCCGGCAGGTAGCGACCAGCCTGACGCATCATCCACACAGGGGTCATATCGACCTTTTCGCCTGCCAGTGCTCGTAAAAATCTGTCGTTCTTCAAGGCTGCCAACGCAATATCCTCTCTTAATGATGCAGGTAACAGAAGGCTGGGCATTCTACACACCCGCTCCCATTGCGACAAACTACCATCCGCTTAGTTGCGGGCGCGGATCTCGGCGTGCACTTCCTCGAGGCTCCGGACCCAGGGCTGCTGATTACGCAGTTCGGCCGGTAATCCGGCGAGCGCCGAGCGCGCCGCTTCCCGCGAGGCGTAAGAGCCTTGAATGACCACAAACCACGGGTTGCCGTTATTGCGCGTCTCGTACCAAAGAAGAGAACTGCCGGAGTGCCGCTGAACAAACTGCTCGACGTTGGCACGTGAAGAGGCGCCCAGCACCTGCAGCGTAAATTGATTGGCGGGCAAGGCGAGTATGCGTGCCTGCGGACTTGAACTCGTGGCTGCATTGTCGGCAGCGGGAGGAGGAGCGACCGCACGAGTGGACGGCGCTGCGGGAGCTGGTGCTGCGGGAGTTGGCGCGGCGGGAGTTGGCGCTGTCACCGCCGCCAACGCAGGTGTTGTCGATGGCTCGGCAACAGGAGCTGCAGCTACGGGCTCCGGGGCGGTCACTGCAGGCGCTGACGCTGATGACAGCTGAGCCGATGATTGAGGAGCCGACGCCACTGCAGCGGGTGTGGAGGCAGCAACCGGCGCGGATGGCGAAGCGGAATCGGTCAGCGGGATCGCCACACCGGACTGACTCTGCAACCCCGGCAGCTCAAGAGGAACATTCACGAGGCGCGGCGGCTCCGCTGTCTCATCGCCGCCACCGGCGAGAAAAGCTACCAGCAGCACGACAATCAGCGCGACGGCTGAGAGCGCGTACTTCTTCGGAATGCCGGCAAAAAAGCCAAGATCCAGCGTCAGCCCCTTGCCTTGGGGGGTGCCCAGCATAGTGCCCGCGAGAACATTGACAGCCCCCGGCATGCCACCGGACTGTTTGTGAATCTTCTCGATCTGCTTGTTGCTGAATGGCAAGGGCCGCGCCTGATCCCCCTGCGCGAAACCCACCGAGTTGAGACGGTAGCGCAGATAGTCCCGAGTCTCCTCAAGACTCAGTGCAGGCAGGTCAATGACAGTGAACTGTTGCTCGCCATTGTGGAGCGGGCAGGTGTAATCGAGGGTATCCAGCAGCTGCGGCAGCCCCAGGAGGATCAGGTGGAAAGTCCCCTCAGCGTTGTCGACCAGCGCTAACCGCACCAGCAGCGCCAACGCGTCATCTCCCAGCTCGTGTGCATCATCGACTATCAAGACGACACTGCGTGACTGCTGCCGGACGGACTCGAAGTAGTCCAGCAATGCTGCCTTGAGATCAGCCAGTGTGGCGTGGGGTGGAAAATCGAGCACGAAGGCCTTGAACATCTCTTCCAGCAATTGCGCGGGACTGGTCAACAGACTGGCGCGGGCTCGGGCCACCAGCTGTTGCTTGCCAGCCTGCCTGACGAAGAAATCACCGATGGTGCTCTTGCCACTGCCTGCCGGCCCAAGCAGCGCCATGATGTGATTGCTATGGGTGGATTGTTGCAGCAGTTTTTCCAGCGTTTGGCGGCGCTGCGCACCCGGGTACAAACTGGCCATCGGCGTGTCGGCGGCGAAGGGGTTAGCCGAAAGGTGCAATGACTCAAACGTCTCGTTTACCTTTGACACAAGTTCTCTCCCGCTTCCAATGTTTGTTGCAACAGGGCTGCGTCGATAGCGCTCTCGATGACGGCCTCACCTAAGCCTCGCAGAAGAATGAAGCGAATCTTGCCGCCTTGCACCTTCTTGTCGAACGCCATCAGGCGCATGAAGTCGTCGGCACTCATGCCAGAGGGAGGGGCAACCGGCAGACCGGCTCGCTGCAGAAGATGCTTGGCTCTCGCCGCCGCATCCGCCTCCAGCCAGCCCAGACGCATCGACAGATCTGCCGCCATGACCATGCCCGCCCCTACGGCTTCTCCGTGCAGCCAGGTGCCATATCCCATCGCCGTTTCGATGGCATGCCCGAAGGTATGTCCCAGATTGAGAAGAGCACGCACACCGCCCTCTTTCTCGTCAGCGGCGACGATACGCGCCTTCTCCTCGCAACTGACTTTGACCGCCTCCGCCAGCAGGGTCTTGTCGCCCGCCAGCAAGCCGTCGATATTGTTCTCCAGCCAGGTGAAAAACGGCAGATTGTCGATAAGTCCGTACTTGATGACTTCAGCGATGCCAGCCTTGAGCTCCCGATCTGGCAGCGAGGCGAGCACATCGGTATCGGCGACGACGCACTGGGGCTGATAGAACGCACCGATCATGTTCTTGCCAAGCGGATGATTCACCCCGGTTTTGCCACCCACGGAGGAGTCCACCTGAGACAGCAGGGTCGTGGGCACTTGAATGAAATTGACGCCACGCTGATAGGTTGCCGCCGCGAATCCGGTGATGTCCCCCACCACTCCGCCGCCCAGTGCGATCAGCGTTGTACTGCGTTCATGACGATCAGCCAGCAGTTTGTCGTAGATGGCGCCAAGAGTGGCCAGAGTCTTGGTGTGCTCTCCATCGGGCAGAATGAGATGATCACACTGCACGTCTCCCAATCCATCCTTGAGTTGCGCCAGATACAAAGGTGCGACGACTTCATTGGTCACGATGAGAGCTCGCTTGCCGTGCACATGAGGGCGAATCAGTCCAGCCTGCCCCACAAGTCCGGAGCCAATGAAAATGGGGTAGGAGCGCTCCCCGAGGTCTACTTCAAGTCTGATCATGTTGTGCTTTCCAGCGCTAAAGGGCGCCCGCACAGTGCGGGTCTGAGTGAATACTTGTTTTCAGCAGGCGGCCATCGACACGCCCGCCGAATTCTAAATGACGGAACCTGCGTCGCGTTGGGCAGGGTCTGCCTTGTCGGCAGGTGCTTTCTCAACGGCCATCGCTGCCACCAGTGCCAGGTTGGCTTCACGCCATTCTTCGATCTGGCGCAGAATCTCGGTGCTGACGGCGCGCGGGCTACGACGGCTGGTATCCACGATGACGTGCGCCGTCTCGCGGTACAAGGGCTCGCGAATCTTGATCAACTCCTTAATTTTCGCCAGCGGATTGTCAGTCTGCAGCAGCGGACGACTCTTGTCCTTGCCTGTGCGCTCCAATTGCTGAGCGACAGAGGCTCGCAGGTAAACCACAATCCCTCTGTCATGCAAATGAGTTCGGCTCTCGGGGGCGAGAATCGCACCGCCTCCAGTCGCCAGAATGATGCCGCGTCGCTTCGTGAGCGTATCGATCATGCGGGCCTCACGGATGCGAAATCCTTGCTCACCTTCCACATCGAATATCCACGGAATATCAGCGCCTGTCACAAATTCGATTTCACGATCCGAATCGAAGAAGGGCATATCCAGCTGCATCGACAGCAGCCGCCCAATGGTGCTCTTGCCAACACCCATGGGGCCAATGAGAAATATGTTGTCCTGCTTGTCCATGAATAATCCGACTTTTCAGCGCTGCGTGTGCGAGGGCGCGATAATTGATTTTCCCCGCTGGCGGCGTTTGGCGACGGGGCAATGCCGAACATTGTAACCTTTGCGGGCGCATAAAATCACGGCCGGTCACGGACAGCTCCAGGGCGATGATGCCAGGAGCTGTCCGATGCAGAGCAGGGGACAGGGAAGCGAGTACGAGACCCGAGGCACGCCTCAGCGCGTATTGATCTCGGCAATGATCTTCGGTGTGATGAAAATCAGCAGCTCAGTGCGGCGATTCGCATTGTTGGTGCGCTTGAACAGCCGACCAAGATAGGGGACGTCACCGAGCACGGGGGTCTTGCTCTCGGTGGTAGTCGTTTCCTCTCGGAACACACCGCCCAGAACAATCGTGTCACCATTCTCGACCAGCACACTGGTGTTGATGGAGTTTGTGTTGATGGCCGGAACATTGCCGCTGCCCACCGCCACGGAGTCCTGGTGAATATCCAGCTGCATGATGATGCGGCCATCCGGCGTAATCTGCGGCGTCACTTCCAGGGACAAGACGGCGTCGACGAATTCTGTGGTCGACCCCCCTGCCGTTCCACCCGCCTGAGCCTGGTAGGGAATGCGCACACCCGATTCGATGGTAGCGGTGACCTTGTCCTGCGTTGTGACCTTGGGACGTGCAATCACTTCGCCGTTGCCGCTGCTTTCCAACGCCGAAAGTTCCAGCTCAATCAGGCCGCTGTTGCTGGTGAAACCGACAGAGAACGATGACGCTGATTCATCCTGCAACCCGAGGTCCACGGCAAGCGCGTCCGGGAATGTCACTGAACCGATCGGAATGGGCACGGCAGCAATGGCCTGCGACACGATCGCGTCGATCAGGCTGGGGTCTGTGCCATCCTGCAGCGCCTTGACCCGTGCAGCTTCGCCAGCCGCCATCGCCTTCTGCACAGCAACACTCTCCGCGACGCGATTGTTCTGCTGCTCGAGCGTGGATGCCTGACTGCCGCCATAACGGAAATTGTCGGTAGAGTCCGTGCGTCCCGCGCCACCCCAGCGAATCCCCAGATCACGTCCGAAATCGGTCGAGACGTTGACGATACGAGCCTCGATCAACACCTGACGGACGGGCACATCAAGCCGACTGAGCAGCTCCCGAACTTCGTCGAGCTTTTCTGCGACATCGCGAATAATGATGATATTGGTACGCGCGTCGACGGTGGCCGAACCACGACTGGACAAGATTCCTGTGCTCGCGGGCGCAGTTGCCGCTCCATCGGTAGCCGCAGGAGCACTGCCCGTTGCCGAGCCAGTCAGCAAGGTGAGAATGTTGGCCGCATCGGCATAGTTCACCTGCACGAATTCGGTATGCAGCGGTGCCAGCGCTTCCGCCTGCCGCGTGGCATCCAACGCCTGCTGCTCTTGAGCTGCGATCTCGTCAGCGGGAGCCACATAAAGCACGTTCCCTACCAGACGCTTGTCCAGATTACGCGACTGCAGCACGAGGTTCAGCGCCTGATCCCATGGGACGTCGTCCAATTCCAGGGTGATGTTGCCGGAGATAGCGTCACTGGTGACCAGATTGAAATCATTTTCGTCCGCCAGCAGTTGCAGCACCGCGCGCACATCGATGTTCTGGAAGCTCAGTGAAACGAGAGTGCCCGAATAGGCAGCGGCCGGATCACCATTTGCTGCGGCGGCACCGGGAGGGGAAACGCTGACGGTGTACTGTCGCCCCTGTTGGTACGCGACATACTCGTACTCACCATTCAGATCGATGGCAATTGTGGCATTACCACGCTGCGGGTAGACATCGACGGTGTTCACGGGTGTCGCAAAATCGGTGACATCGAAACGTCGATTCAGACGCTCCGGCACTGCGGCACCTGAAAATTCGACATAGATCCTGGACCCCACCTGCTCGACATTGCCGAGCACCTGGTCGTCGCTCAGGGTAATCACAATCTGCCCTTCGTTGACCTCACTGCCACGACGAAACAGGACGTCAGCCAGCGAGGCGCCAGTGGCGGCAGTCGCTGCAGGGGACTCGAGCTGGCCGACGGGTGCGGGAGCGGCAGTCACTACCCTGTTGCTACCCAGCTGCACGACCAGTGTGTTGCCTTCAATGCGCGTCTCATACTCAGCAGGACTGGTGAGATTGAAAACCAAGCGCGTGCGATCATTCGTCTCCAGCACCATGACGCTCTGGGCGTTATTGGAATCGATATCAAATCGACGTTCGCCAAGACTGCTTTGTACATTACTCAGATCGAGGGATATGCGGGCCGGGTCTTCCTGCGTAAAGCCAGTCGGCTGCGGGGGTGCCGCATCGAAATCCAGTCTTACCTCAAGACTGTCGCCCGGCAGATTAGCGAACCCGATACTCTGCAGGTTCACGGGCTCCTGCGCCTGCAGAGGCTGCAGACTCAGACACGCAAGCAGGAACGGCAAGCACCACTTCCAGACGGCACTCAAGCCTGGCATCGTGAAACACGCTCTGGACTGCACCTTGGGTTGCATCCCGGCGGCTGAAGTCATCGTTGCTGTAGACATTTGTTGATCACCTGAAAATGCAGCGAAATCCTTCGCTGTGAACAAAATTCTGTTTCGATACACACTTCTTTACCAACCGCCTGATCACCAGCACTAGCATGCGAGTCAACGGGCGAGCGCCAGCGTTCGCGGCCGCTCCACCCAACCGCCATCCCCGGCCGGGACTATCTCCATGATGGAAACCTCTTCCGACGTGACCTGCACGACCCGGCCGTGGTTGCGGCCAAGATAGTTGCCGCGGCCAACACGGTGAATCATGCCAAGCTCATCGCGAATCAATGCAATGGTGGCGCCGTCTCGGGTAATCATCCCCACCATGCTCAACGCGGTCAGCGCAAAACTCTCGAGCGGCTCCGGCGTCCGCGTAAAGTCGGGCTGCACCGTACTGGTCGATTCCACGCCAACCCCGGTGCCCGCCATGACCGGCACATCGAAGGGGCTGCGCATGGAGGCCGCACTGTAGGTGAACGCCTCATAGGGCAGAAACACTGGCATCGGCTCGACTGGCTCACCAGGACGCATCGATACCTCCACAACGAACTGTTGCAGATCCGCCATATCGGAACTGCGCGAACACGCAGTCAAGACGATGCATAGCAGGCTCACGAAAACGCAACGGAGCCAGCCCAGGGAGTTTGCATTACGGTGCGGGAGCAGGTGCATCGGGCACTTCCTCCTCTTCCTCGTTGCGATAGCGATAGGTCTTCGCTGTGATGGTCATCGTCAGCAGCGAGCGGCTTGCCGCCGCTATGATCGAAAAGTCATGGAGAGTCACAATGCGGGCAAGGCTGGCGACACCACTGACGAACGTGCCGAAATCGTGATAATTGCCCAGCACTTCGACTTGTATAGGTTGTTCGATATAGAACTCCAGCGCGACTTCCGGATCCAGTTCGATGCGGGAGAATGCCAAGCTGGCGCCTAACCCGGTCTCGGTGATTTCATCAACCAGATCGGGCACTTCGGTCTGGCTGGGCAACTGCCGCAGTAATTCGGAGAAGGCCTCCTCCATCTCGACGGTCTGCGCCTTGTAGGCTTCCAGATTCGCGGCCATTACCGCCTTCTGTTCATACTCCACTCGCAAAGTCGACTCCTCGGCAGCCCACCGCTCCAGCGCGGATTGCAAATTGCGGATGTCGAACCAGAAACCCAAGCCCAGGCAGAGCACAAATACCACGAGAGCGATGACAAATTTGACGACGCCCGGCCATACGCCGATGGAGTCCAGATCACTGAGATTGTTCCAGTCAAAATTTTGCAGTTCTTTGATCAAGCCGGTAATAGGGGTCATGTCACTGCTCCTGTTCCCGTAGAGGTTCCTGAAGAACCAGCGTGAGTGAGAACGCGTTGGCGGTACGCTGCTCGGCATTGGCATCGGCACTGGCCGCCGAAATCTGCTGCAGACTGGGATTCACAAACCACTCGGAGTCATCCAGTCGTCGCATCAATTCCGACACCTTGTTGTTCGACTCGGCAATCCCCTGGATTTCGAGCGTATTGTCGGTTCGAATCAGGGTGTTGAAGTAGACCCCGGTGGGCAAGGCCTTCACGAGCTCATCAAAGACTCGGACGATGACAGGTCGCGAGCCCTGCAGATCCTGAATGACCTGCATCCGAGCATTGATCTGCTCTTTCTGCTGTTTGAGCTGATTGATTTCCTCGATGCGCGCATCCAGCACCAGAATCTGCTGACGTAGAAATTCGTTGCGCGACTGCTGGTAACGGATATCGCCACGGAAGCTGCGGTCGACCAGAAACAGGATGCCTCCCGCAATGATCACTACACCGAGCAGCAGCACCAGGAATTCGCGCTTACGCTCTTCGCGCAGCTGTTCTCGCCAAGGTAAGAGGTTGATGCGCGCCATCAGTACCTGCTCCTCATCGCCAGTCCACAGGCGATCATCAGGGACGGGGCGTCATTGATCAGCATGGTCTTGTTGACCTTCGGACCCGTGGCAAGGTTTGCAAAGGGATTGGCGACCAGGACGGGGGTAGCAAGATGCTCGCGCACCAGCTCGCTCAAGCCATCGACCGCCGCAATGCCTCCTGCCAACACGATATAGTCAACATCGTTGTACTGACTGGACGAGAAGAAGAACTGCAAAGAACGACTGACCTGCTGAACGGCTGCATCCTTGAACGGGGCGAGAATCTCGTGCTCGTACTCCGCGGGGAGTGTGCCACGCTTGATCGCTGTCTCCGCCTCAATGGCCGACAGACCAAAGCGACGCTGCACATCCTCCACCAATTGCCTGCCACCAAAGAGCTGTTCACGGGTATAAATCGTCTTGCCGTTGACCAGCACATGCAGAGTCGTAATTGTCGCGCCGATGTCCAGAATGGCGACACTGTTGACATCGACACCGGTGAGCTGAGGCGCTATCAGCGAATACGCCCGCTCCACCGCATAGGCCTCAATGTCGACAACCTTGGCGACAAGGCCGCCAGCTTCCAGCGCCGCAACCCGCGATTCCACGTTCTCCTTGCGGCATGCCGCCAGCAGCACGTCGACAAAATCCGAGCTATTGTCTGTGGATTCCAGCCGCTCGAAATCGATGGCTACTTCGCTGAGAGGATAAGGAATGTACTGATCCGCCTCCACAATGATCTGGTTTTCCATCTCGGAGTCGGTGAGCGCGGCATTCATCTCGATAATCTTGGTAATGACGGCAGAACCCGCGACCGCCACTGCGGCCTCTTTCGTGGCAGGCTTCAGAATGGATATTGCCTGGCGAATGCTTTCTCCGACCGCATCAATATCGCTGATATTTTTTTCCACT
>JBBTKA010000122.1:0-6000 GCA_038059145.1 Pseudomonadota bacterium | reverse complement strand
TCGAGACTTTCTTGTCGCCGGATTGCTCGCTGTTGAAGTCGTTATGCACGCCCTCAAGAACGTCGAGCACTTTCTCCAGCTCGTCTGGCTGATTGACTGCCCAGCCATTCTGCGGAGCGAGACGAACACGTGCACCGTTGGCGCCACCACGCATGTCAGTACCACGGAAAGTCGCTGCGGATGCCCACGCGGTTCTCACCAGCTCCCCTGTGGTCAGGCCAGAGGCGAGAATTGCGGACTTCAGGCTTTCGATGTCCTGCGCATCAATCAGCGCGTGATCCACAGCGGGAACAGGGTCCTGCCAGATCAGGTCTTCCTGAGGAGCCAAATCGCCCAGATAGCGGGTGCGCGGACCCAGGTCTCTGTGTGTGAGTTTGAACCAGGCCTTGGCAAAGGCCTGCTCGAACTCGTCCGGATTCTCAAGAAAGCGCTTGGAAATTTCGCCATAGATCGGGTCGAATCTGAGCGCGAGGTCAGTCGTCAGCATCATGGGCGCATGACGCTTGGATGGATCATGCGCATCCGGAACCAGATTGGCGGCAGAAGCGTCGGTGGGTTTCCACTGCACTGCGCCAGCCGGGCTGCGGGTCTGCTCCCACTCATAGCCGAACAAGTTCTCGAAGAAATTGTTGGTCCATGCAGTCGGCGCAACAGTCCAGGCACCTTCCAGTCCGCTGGTGATGGTGTCACCGGCATTGCCGCGACCATAGGTATTTTGCCAGCCCAGCCCCTGCTGTTCGATGCTGGCTGCTTCCGGCTCGACACCGACATTGCCTGTGGGACGCGAGGCGCCATGCGCCTTACCAAAGGTGTGACCACCCGCGATCAGCGCTACGGTCTCTTCGTCATTCATTGCCATGCGGGCGAAAGTCTCGCGAATATCACGCGCGGCAGCCAGCGGGTCGGGCACGCCATTCGGACCTTCCGGATTCACATAGATCAGGCCCATCTGCACGGCAGCGAGGGGATTCTCCAGTTCGCGGTCGCCAGTGTAGCGCTCGTCTCCGAGCCACTCGCCCTCGGGGCCCCAATACACATCTTCAGGCTCCCAGGCATCGACTCTGCCACCGGCAAAGCCGTAAATCTCCATGCCCATCGACTCCATCGCGACGGTGCCGGCCAGAACCATCAGGTCTGCCCAGGAAATTTTCTGACCATATTTTTCCTTCACCGGCCACAGCAGGCGCTGGGCCTTGTCGAGGTTGGCGTTGTCAGGCCAACTGTTGAGCGGGGCGAAGCGCTGCATGCCGCCATCCGAGCCGCCGCGACCATCGGCCACGCGATAGGTGCCGGCACTGTGCCAAGACATGCGGATGAAGAAAGGCCCGTAATTTCCGTAGTCTGATGGCCACCAATCCTGAGAGGTTGACATCACTTCCACGAGATCACGCTTGACGGCGTCCAGGTCGAGGCTCGCAAATTCTTCGGCATAGTTGAAGTCTTCGCCCAGCGGATTCGACGCGGGGGAGTTCGTGCGCAGTGGATCCAGACTCAGACGGTTGGGCCACCAGAATTCGTTTGTGGGAGCATTGGCGCTCTGCGCAAATGCAGTATTCGTCATCACCATGGGTGACATCGCCATGGCTATCGCGGTCGCTAAAGGTATCGTGAATTTACGCATAAAATATTCCTGCTTAGTGTTGAAAAGTGTGGGAGAACTTTGGTGGGCGATACATTAAAGCAATCGATATCGTTATTTAAACGCATTAAAACTATGATGACGATTAAGAAACTGAATGCTGCAGCGCTGCTTCGCAATCGGCAGACCCACCTCTCGGCGAGATCAACCGCTCTGGAGCATTTGCCGCCAATAGGGTTTACTCCTTCGCAACAACACTCAAAGGAACCCGCCGCGATGACTCATTCCCCCACTCTGGCTACTAAACTGCTTGCCGCTCTCACCTTGCCGACACTGCTCGCCCTGAGCATTCCCGCATCAGCACAACAACCCGTGCAATTGCTCGGCGCGTCGTGCACGGCGGTGACGGATCAACCGGTGAGCGAGCCCGGGACGGACCGCACCTTTGTGCTCGATTACCCCTGTGATCTGCAGCCGGGCGAAGAGGTCACCGTCATTCTCAATCTGCACGGCGGCGGTTCGAGTGAACGCTATCAACGCCCCTACTTTCCGGCGTGGGAGCTGAAGGAAAAATACCGCCTGGTTATCGCGACACCTCATTCGCCTGCACGCCGCTGGCGCGAAGAAGACGATCAATACCTGCATAACGTCGTCAATGCCGTGTACCGTGCAGTGGGCGAGGACAACGTGCGCGCGTTCTGGCTGGTGGGGCATTCCCAGGGTGGCATGACGTCGCGCCGCATCGTGTGCACGGACTTCTTTGCCGACAAGGTGGATGGTTTCGTGAGTCTGTCTGGCGGGAGGCTGGGTGGTGCACCGCAGCGCTCACCCGGGGCGGGGCGCCCTGCTCAGGCCAATGCGGCGCCTGCTGCAACACCAGCGACACCTGCAACGCCCTCGGTGGCCGCTGCCACAGCACCCGCAGGGGACCCCACCTGTGATTTCTCCCACATCTACGCCACGGGCGAGTACGAGATAGTGGCGTTGCCGGACACCTCCAGCTGGGCGCAGAAGTACCAGTGCGAGGCGCGTGTGCGCCGCGAAGACGTGATCGATACGGAAGCGGGCAGGACCCATGACAGCGGCAGCCAGAACCCCGGCACCCGCGAGTGGGGCCTGCTGCCACGACCGGGCACCGCGCAGGTGTACGAGTACCCGAACTGTGCTGATGGTCGCGTGGTCGCCGACGTGGTGCGGCTGGATAAAGGTCATACCGAAGGGCTGGAGCCGCGTATTGTGGAGACTATCGTCGGGATGATGACGCGCTGACGGTTCTTGCGGCAGTTCTTCTGGTCTATCCTGCTCTGGTATGTCGTCTTAACCAGGCGTCCAGGACGTCCTTATTGAAGTCACCTGTCTCCAGATTGCCGATGACAAACTCCAGAGTGGATTCTACGGAGGCGTCGATGGTCAGGCCGTTGATTCTGAGAAACACATAGGTCGCGGCAAAGCCCACCCGCTTGTTGCCATCGATAAATCCGTGGTTCATTGTCAGGCTTTCCCACAAGGCTGCTGCCTCTTCAATTCGATCCCGGTAATAGCCGGATTGCGGGCGGGCGAGTGCGGCTTCGATCAGACCCGCATCACGGATACCCGGTGCGCCACCGAAGCGCTCCAGCTGCCGCTTGTGTAGGAGCAGGGTGTCTTCCATGTCGAGATAGTAAACATCCATTGTGATACCTACGTTGAAGAAGGTTGATCCAGCGCGTGCTTACTTGGCCAGTGCTTCGTAAAGCGGGCCGAAGTGTTCGATACTTTCTTCGTGGTAACGCTGCACCAGCTCTTTGTTGGGGCGGTTCCGAAAATGTTGATCGAACTCGGCTTTGGACATCAGCACAGCCACGTCACGACCGTTTTTCTGGATGAGGACGGGCTCGCTGATGGCGTCCTCAAGTAATTCGCCAAAGCGGTTTTTGGCATCAGTGGCTTGCATGGTTTTCATGGCGGCTCCTGTGGGTGGACTCTGCTCCAAACTGCATCTTAGCTAAAATAGCCATTTTAGGCAATCCAGCATCGGAACGGAAGCGACAATGATCGCTCACAACTCCCCATCCTGATCCGCCTGCGGCAGATGCCGCGCTCCCAGATGCCACAGAATACAAAGCGGATAAGTGGCACAGACAGCAATGATCATCCCCCAGCGCGCGGAGTCCGCGACAACAGCGGTGTTGGCCGTTAGCCAGTCGCTGATCATGCCAACAATCATCGGGCCGAACCCCAGACCAATGATGTTGAGCAGGAAGAACAGCACCGCGCTGGACATGGCGCGCATCGACGGCGACACCAGATGATGCGTAATCGCCAGCGAAGGGCCGAGATACATCGCGGCCATCGTGATGGCAAAGAAGTAAAACATCAGCGCGAGTTCCGCCGTCGACGCCAGCAGACAGGCGATGAACAGTGGCCCACCGATCAGCTTGCCCCACATCGGCACCCACAGGAACCAGCGTCGGTCTTTGGCGCCCAGATGATCGGCGAGGTAGCCTCCGGAAATGGTGCCGATGGCGCCGCCGACGCCGGCAACAATCCCGTACATCAGGCCGATCTCGGTGCGGTTCATCTCGATGCAGGCGGTGGCAAGCTGGTCCGGGGTGCAGAAGCCCATGAACACCTGCAGATCGGGGATCGACCAGGCGCCATGGGAGCGAGTGAGAAACGGTGGCATCCAGTTGCCCACGCCATAGGTGACGAAGGTGCCAGCGCCCGTGGCCAGCGAGTAATAGCGGAAGGACTTCAATGCCCAGAGGCGGCGAAAGGATTCCATGAAGGTGACATTGTCAGTGACGGGTTTCAGGCCGGAGAGGCCGCGCACTGGTTCGCGCACCGTCAGCCACAGCAGCATGGAGAACACCACACCGGGAACGCCGACCACGAAGAACGCCTCGCGCCAGGTCATCGCATCCGATATCCAGCCACCGAGCCAATAGCCCAGCAGCGTGCCGATATAGAGCCCGGAAGAATAGATCGCCAGCGCACGGCCACGTTTCTCCCGTTCGTAATAGTCGGAAAGCATGGCGTGCGCGGGCGGGCTGCCACCGGCCTCGCCGAGACCCACGCCCAGTCGGGCGCCGAGCAACTGGATGAAATTGCCGGTCAGCCCGCACAGTGCGGTGAAGCCGCTCCACAGCGCCAGCGATACGGTCATGACGGTCTTGCGGCTGTACTTGTCCGCCAGCCGCGCGACGGGGATGCCCGCGATGCAGTAGATCAGCGCGAAGGAGAGTCCGGTGAGCATGCCGAGCTGGGTGTCCGACAACCCGAGGTCGGCCTTGATGGGCTCCTGCAGGATGTTGAGGATCTGGCGGTCGATGAAGTTGAAGACGTACACGATCACCAGCATAGTCAGCGCGTAGGCACGGTGGCGCTTGGACGCCTCCATGGTGGAGATTTTCGGGGGGTTCAACCAGCTCTGCATTTGCTGTTGCCTCTTGTTCTTCTGTTGTTGCTTCTGCGCGCCCGGGCAAGACTCTCACGGGACTGGCAATCGCACAATGATGCAGGAGTTGAAAGGTGGTTGAGTTGAGACCGCAGTTGTAAATTCACTAATAGAGAGCTATCGTTCATTAAAAGTGAATTTACGTTAACGCTCCACCATGAGTCTGCTCAACGATGAGTCAACTAAGCGACGCCCTGTTTACCAAGACGCAGCAACGCGTTCTGGGGTTGCTATACGGTCAGCCACAGAGAAGCTTTTACACGAACGAGATCCTGCGGCTATCAGGGATGGGAGTCGCCACTGTCAAGCGGGAATTGGATAGTCTGCTGACGGCTGGCGTGCTGCAGATGACAAAAGTGGGAAATCAGCATCACTACCAGGCAAATCCAGAGTGTGTGGTCTATGCTGAACTAATAGGTATCGTGAAGAAAACTGTCGGGTTGGTGGGCGTTATTCGTGAAGTCCTTTTGCCCTTATCCGATGGAATAGACTGCGCCTTCGTCTTTGGCTCGATGGCCAGCGGCAAGGAAAATGCTGCGAGCGATATCGATCTGATGATTATTGGAGATTTAAGCTACGCCGATGCAGTTTCAGCGCTCTACCCTGTGCAGCAGATACTGGGGCGAGAAATAAATCCCAAAATTTTCAGTCGTCAAGGCTGGCATCACGCACTGAAATCCAATGACGTGTTTGCCAGAGAAATAATGGAGAAGCCGCGCATGGATGTTGTTGGAGGCATGGATGAGATTGGAAAAATTGGTGGGCATTAGTTTAGAGAAAATCACTCCGGATGCAGTCGCCATTAAGCGTTTACTATCTGCGGCCAAACGCAATCTTGCCGATGCCGAGGTCGAAGCAGTAAGCGATGAAAATCGGTTCGACGCTGGGTATAAGGCCATCATGCAATTGGCCAATGCGGCCTTGCAGGCAAAAGGTTATCGTACACTGACCAGCAAGCCCGGCCACCACATGACGATGATTCAAA
>JBBTKA010000121.1:0-14761 GCA_038059145.1 Pseudomonadota bacterium | reverse complement strand
GAAGATCAAGACGGCGATGGAGACGGTGTTCCCGCTGGATGTGCCGCTGGTGGTAGACGTTGGGGTCGGTGACAACTGGGATGAAGCGCACTGATCGACGGGCAAGAGACGCAAGCTGGCCGTGACCAGCCCGCGAATCAAGCGGGGGTAGTACTGATTGGGTTTTCGGAGACTGGCTCGACAGGATCGGCGAACCACTGATCCAGCGTGGCCTCAAGCGTGTCGATGCCGGTTTTGCTCAGCGACGAGAACACCTGAATCGACGCATTCGGGTAGTCGGCAAGCTGTTTGCGGGCGCCCAGCAGCGCGTTCTGAGCGGCACCGCGCTTGAGTTTGTCGGACTTGGTGAGCATCACATGAACGGGCAGGTTCGCACGCCGTGACCATTTGAGCATCATCAGGTCGAAGTCCTTGAAGGCGTGCCGGATATCGGTCAGCAATACCAGGCCTACCAGTGTCTTGCGCTCGTTCAGGTACAACTCCAGGTGATCCTGCCACTGACCCTTGACCGAAAGAGGGACCTTGGCATAGCCGTACCCTGGCAGGTCGACCAGGTACTTGCCCGGACTAATACCGAAAAAGTTTATCAGCTGGGTACGACCAGGCGTCTTGCTGGTGCGTGCCAGCCCGGTCTGGTTGGTCAAGGTGTTGATGGCGCTGGACTTGCCCGCGTTGGAGCAACCGGCGAACGCAACCTCGCGCTGACTGTCAGCGGGACAATCGTCGAGGCTGACGGAGCTGGTGGTGAAACTGGCGGTTTTGTAATTCATGGGCGCACTAGATACAGCAACAGACATGCAAGAGCAAGCGTCTCGGCAGGCAATCCTTTCCTCCAGACTGGTAAAACCCTGCTCCGAGTCATACTATTTGCCATCGCGCCCAGTGCAACGCATAGAGTAATGAGAAGCTATGCGTTATAATTCGCGGCCGCTCGTTTCATTGAAAACGCCTGCCAGATCAGGTTGCTGCCTTTGAAAAAGGGGTATCCTGGCTCACTGACAGGGGTTGTATTGAAATCTCAAGAACTCTCAAGCACTCTCAAGAACTCTGAAAATTTTAGGAAAGTTGGACTATTCATGAAAAAACTAGCCACCAAGAAAGTACTGACTCTGGTATCAACACTGATTCTCGCTGGATTTGCCAGTTTCAGCCACGCGCAGGGCAATGCCGCTGCGGGTGAGAGCAAGGCTGCCGTGTGTGGCGCGTGCCATGGCGCGGATGGCAACAGTGCCGTCGCAGCAAACCCCAAACTTGCAGGCCAGAATGCCCGCTACCTTATCAAGCAGATGAACGACATCAAGAGTGGCGCGCGCAATGTCCCCTTGATGACCGGCCTCCTGAACAACTCCAGTGATCAGGATATCGCCGACATCGCCGCCTATTTCGAGTCCAAGGAGATTACGCTGCAAGGCGCGAATCCTGATCTGATCGAAACCGGCGAGAGCATTTACCGTGCTGGTATCGCCAGCCTGAACGTCGCCGCCTGCTCGGCTTGCCACTCACCTACGGGTCAGGGCAACAGCCAGGGCGGATTTCCAGCACTGGGTGGTCAGCATGCCGAATACACAGCAGCCCAGCTGAAGGCGTTCCGTGCCGGAGAGCGCACCAATGACGGCCAGTCATCCCCCATGCGCATTGTTTCCGAGCGTCTGACTGACAAGGAAATTGAGGCGCTGGCGAGCTATATCTCCGGTTTGAACTGAGGCTGAGACCAGGGTTTAAGACCTGAGTTTAAAACCCGTGTTTTAAACCTGTGCTTTAAACCTGTGCTTTAAACCTGAGGTTCAGTCCTTGTTCAGGCAATATTTGCTTAAGTGGAGCGGTCTGTAAGGCAGTTATTCACAGATCCCAAGCGTTCTTATAGAGAGGAAGCAAAAATGCACAAGAAGATCATACAGTTATTGGCAGTACTCATTCTGGCGCCACTGGCATTTTCCGCGTTGGCACAACCAGCGCGCTTCGTTGAAGGGACGCATTATGTTGTCCTTCCAACACCGGTGAAGACCAATGACCCAGCGAAGATCGAAGTCGTAGAAGTGTTCTGGTACGGCTGCAGCCACTGCTTCCGCTTTGAACCGCTGATCGAAAACTGGGAAGCCTCGCTGGCAGAGGATGTGGACTTCGTGCGCTTCCCCGGCATGTGGAACGATCTCATGAAGGTTCATGCGCAGGCATTCTTCACCGCCGAAGCGCTGAATGTTCTCGACAAGGTACACAGCCCGATGTTTGATGCGATCAACGTACAGGGCAATCGTCTGCAGAACGAGCAGCAGCTGTCTGCGTTCTTTGTGCAGTATGGCGTCACAGCGGAGCAATTCAGCACCGCCTTCAACTCCTTCGGTGTCCGCACCAAAGTCAATCAGGCCGAGGCCAAAATGCGCGAGTATCAGGTGCGCAGCACACCGAACATGGTGGTGAATGGCAAGTACCTGATCTCCACCGGTGAAGCAGTACTGACTCAGCAGGATATGCTTGAGGTGGTGAACTTCCTGATTGAGAAAGAAAGAACCGCCAGCTGAACCTCTCTCCGATTACTTCCCAGTAATCGCCCTGCCCGCAATGTGTAAATGAGCACGTTGCGGGCCGGTGGGCGGGCCGCGATGGACACGTTCCTGAATAAGAGCTGATCACAATGAGCCAAAGGAATAGCGACAGCGTAGAGGCCTCCCGCTGGAAGAAGAAATTTCTCGATGCCCTCGAAGACCAGGATAAGCGTGAAAAGGCGCTGATCAATCGTATCAAGCTGCTGCGTCGCGGACTGGTTGGCGTCAGCCTCGCCGGTGATGGCCTCGATTCGGGGCTGGATCGTGAGCTGGCGGCACTGCGCACCACACTGCGCTCGGAAGAGAGTGAAGCCGGGCTGGAAGTGCTTCTCGAACACATCGAAAAGTCAGTACTCCGTCTGGATTCCCGCAAAGAGCAGAGCACCTGGGCCATCCAAAATGCGCTCACCCTTAGCATTACGCAGCTGCAGGAACTCGAGCTCTCCCGTGAGCTCAAGCGCGGGATCAAGCAGTACTCCAAAGCCCTCGCCGCCAAAGTTTCCGATCCGCAGAATCACTCGGACCTGATTGCTACTTTTCTTGAGCTGCTCAGGCTGGCAGTCCGCGAGCTTTCCAAAGATGACGAGACCCTGGCCTCGCCACCCAGCGGGGGATTCTGGTCACGATTATTTTCTCTGCATCATCCGGATGCCAGCGCTGAGAGTGCTGAGAGTGCCGAAAGCTCAGAGAGTGCCGGCCGTACAGACAGTGCCGCAGCTTCGGACCCCTCTTCTGCCACTACAGCGCGAGCGCAGTTTGACTACGCGCAGGACGAGATGCCCGAGAGTGCGGGCAATCCGGAACGTGCCGAACTTGTTGAAAGTATTGAAAGTATTGATCCCGCCGGGTCTGATCAAGGTTCGGTAGAAAGAGTCGCGGAGCTTGAAAGCGCGCCGACCACAGAGAGCACCGCGGCTCATACGCCCGCCGCGCCCCTGCAGCCTGCGGCGAGCCACGAGCCCGGTTTTTCCGCCATTGCCAATCACGCCGAGCCGGTGCTGCTTCGAATTCTCGAAAATATCTACGTGTCCGAGCAGTCGATTGCGCTGGCGAAGAAAATCCGAGACCAGGTTGCACGGGGCCTCAACTGGTACGAATTCGTTGCCGTGCTGGAAGACATCTCTGCGGTGATCACCAGTTCGCTGGGGCAGGAGCGCTCCGAATTCCAGCGCTTCCTGAACGAGCTGAATACCGGGCTCGGGCAGGTGCAGGAGTATGTGCAGTTCTCGCGTACGATCGGCAAGGAGGCGCGCGACTCTGACAATGCTCTGGATCAGGCCGTCAGAACTCAGGTCCGCGGTATCGCCAGCTCGGTGGAAAATGCTTCCGATATCGGCGAGCTAAAAAGCGCCGTGCAGCATCAGCTCGATGCCATTCTCTCCTCCATGGATGGTTTCAGGGCGCTGAAGAACAGTCAGGAAAACAGTAGCAGCGAGCAGACCCGCATACTGGAGGAGCGCCTCAAGGGCATGGAGGAAGAGTCCCGCGAGTTGCGCCTGCATCTCGCACAGCAGGAACAGAAGGCCATGCGAGATGCCTTGACTGAGCTGCCCAACCGCGCGGCCTATGATCGCCAGATTCGGCATGAAACCGAGCAGTGGCGCAACAGTCAGGCACTGGGAGTCGGCAAGGAGCTATGCCTGATCATCTGCGATGTCGACCATTTCAAGCGCATCAATGACACCTACGGACATCTCGCGGGTGACAAAGTGTTGAAGGTGCTCGCCCGGGAAATCTCCAACCGCGTGCGCAAGAGTGACTTCGTGGCTCGCTACGGAGGCGAGGAGTTCGCTATCCTCATGGCCAACACCTCGCTGGAGGATGCCGAACGGTTGACCAACAAGTTGCGCCAGGCCATCGAGCAATGTCCCTTCCACTTCAAGGAGAAGCAGGTGCAGATCACCATGTCGTTCGGTGTGGCTGCTTACCAGCCGGGAGACACATTGGAACTGGTCTTTGATCGCGCAGACAAGGCGCTCTACAGCGCCAAGGAACAGGGGCGCAATCGTGTCTGCATTGCCGCTGCGGCGAAGGGAACTGCTTGAGAATGCGCTGCCCGCCCCCGATAATCCCGCAAAGTGCGGCTCTTCTAAAACTATTTGGGCGTATCCTCAGTCCCAGTATCCAATGCCTCTGTATCGACAGTCCAATGGTTAACCCACAACGCAATTTCATAAACCTGCAGCGCGCGACATGACTACCATGAATATGCATCACTGGCAGCAGACCTTGAAGGAACGGTTGCCGGGCAGCCTGAGAACGCTGTTTCAGGCCAATGCCAGAGCGCAACTGCTCAGGCAGGTGAACACCGTATTGCTGGTTCATGACGAGCGCCTCTATGACCTGGCCAACGGCTCGTGGCGCCAGCTAAGCCAGGCCGGCGATGGCGAGTGGGCCCAGTCGATCGCCGTTGCCGCTGTGGCGCTGCTGAATCATGAAATCGTCGAGCGCTCGGTTCTACTGCTCCTCCCTGCACCAGAGTTCATCGCCACCACCGTCAACATGCCCGGCATGGCCAGAGAGAATCTGCGCTCCGCATTGCAGCTGCAAACGGCGGTGCTGTTGCCGAGCCATGATGGCAGGCTGGTGTTTGCGGTCAACAGCACTGCCAGCACCAGCGATGGTACCGATGTCGTGCTGTGGATGGATGAAAATCGCCTGGATGCGTTGTTCGAGGCGTTCGCAGCACAAGGTCTCTTTCTGGCATCGGTGATGCCCAGAGCGCTGGCGGCTGTGAATCAGGCAGATGACGCTGTTGAGCTGCAGATTGAGGACGGTGATGCCACTACCCTCACGCAACTGGCCTTCAGCAAAGGCGTCTTGACGCAATGGCAGCAGATCGACAAAGCGGATCTGGAAGACGAGCTATTGCGCAGACAATGGCTTGAGACGACGGTGGTGAAGCCGTCCGCCACATCGGCACGAAAGCCCCTGCAATCTGCTCAGGACTGGATCGATCTCGCCCGCCCCGTTGTTGCCAATCGGGAATACAGTTTCATCCCGGCGGGTGCGCAGGCAGTGCGCAAACAGATGGAAAAAGGCAAGCGTCTCGTCGGCGCCGCCATCGCAGCGGCTGTGGTACTCCTGCTGGGCGTCAGTCCATTTCTGATTCAATCCCTGCAGGCGCGCAGCCTGCTGGCCGATCTTGCCGAGCAGCGGGAGCTGTCAGCTGCCGCGCGCGCGGATCAGGCGGTCGTGCGCGACTTTGAACAGCGCTGGGGCGTGCTGACGGAGTTCCCGGCACAGAACATTTCTGCCACGCTGCTGCAACTGCAGACGGTCCTCAGCCCCAGCGTGCTGACCTCCCTGGAGATCGATGAGGGCAGTGTGCAGATCGAGGGCGAGAGCAGCGATCCTCAGAGTCTGCTGCAGCGCCTGGAGCAGGACTCCATGTTCACTGGCGTGGACTTCGCCCGCGCGACCAACAACAACCGCTACTACATTGACCTGCGTCTGAGTACCGTTGATTTCGACGGCTATCGGCAGAGGTATTTTCCGGAAGTGAGGCGCTGATGGGGATCAAGGAATCGAGATGACCAAGCGGGAAAAAAATATTCTCTTCGTCGCCCTGGCTGTGGGAGTTGTGTTCGCCCTCACGCAGGGATGGCCGAGCGCGCGCGCAAAATACAGCGAGCGTGCCTCGTTCATTGAACAGACACGCAATGACATCGAGAGAGAAAAACGCCTGATCGCCGATGCCACGCAGTGGCTGGAGCGTCGCCAGCAGACCGAGCTGCGCCTGCAGAGTCTGGGGCAAGACCTTTTTCAGGGCGATTCTGTGCCGATGATCAGCGCCAACATCCAGCGTGTCGTGCGCGACTACGCGAATCAAACCGGCATTTCCATTACCAGCACTAAGCTGGCGGAGGCGATGGAGACCGACGGTTGGGTACTGGTGCAGCAGGAAATCACCATCCTGACGGATAACCAGCGCAACATCATGGCCTTCCTGCAGCGGCTGGAGCAGTCCAGTCCCCGGCTGGGCGTCAGCACCTTTGCGATCCGTCGCAATCGTAATCAGTATGCCGGCACCCTCACGGTCGTCGGCTTCAGTAGAACGGCGGAGGCCCCGGCTGCCGGGGCGGCGGGATAAAGCCATGAGCCGAGCAGAGATCACTCTTCCCGTTTTCGGGCAGTTGCTGGAACCCGAAGGCATCGCCCCCGCCCAGGACTTCAATGACAGCGGCGTGTTGGTCTACAACACGTTGCCGGGCATTGAGTTGCGAGCCAAGATTCGCTTCATCGTAGGCAACCCCGTGCGTTTTCGCGTTGGTCAAGGCGACGAGGTGTCGCGGCTGATGAAGCACTGGCGTGCGGAGCTGTCGCCGCAGATCGACCAGACCGCGGATGTCTTCGTCTCCGGTTTCGAGGATGATGAGGAGCTTAAAGACCTGGCCTCCGAGGCGCCCATTATCCGCTTGGTCAACCACCTCTTTGCGCGTGCGTTGGATCTGAATGCCAGCGACATTCACTTCGAGCCCAATGAAGACTATCTGGATGTGCGTTGCCGCGTGGACGGCATCATGACTCGCATCGAGCGCCTGCCCATCAAGATTCACACCGCGGTGGCGTCACGCCTCAAGCTGATGGCACGGCTGGACATCGGCGAGAAGCGTCTGCCGCAGGACGGCCGCATCGATTCCCGCATCGGCAACAAGCAGCTCGACATGCGGGTCTCCACCCTGCCCGGCGTGCATGGCGAATCCATCGTGCTTAGGATACTGGACCGCAGCGACACGGCGGTCAGCCTGCAACAGCTGGGCATGCCCGAAGCCATCCTCGGCAAGTACCAGCACCTGATCACACAGCCCCACGGCATGATCCTGATTACCGGCCCGACGGGCAGTGGCAAGACCACCACGCTCTACGCCACGCTGGAGAAGATCAACAGCGAGAAGCAGAAGATCATCACTGTCGAAGACCCGGTGGAATATCAGCTCGAAGGCATTACCCAGATTCAGGCGAACGCCAGCATCGGTCTGACCTTTGCCGCCGGGCTGCGCTCCATCGTGCGGCAGGACCCCGATGTGTTGATGGTGGGCGAGATCCGTGACCACGAGACGGCAGAGATCGCCATCGAATCTGCGCTCACCGGACACCTTGTGTTTTCCACTCTGCACACCAACGACGCTGCAGGCGCCGTCACCCGTCTGCAGGACATGGGCGTGGAAGGCTATCTGATCAGCTCCAGCCTGCTGGCCATTCAGGCCCAGCGCCTGGTGCGCCGCGTCTGCACCGACTGCAAGGTCGAGCACCCGATCAGCCTCGACGAGGCCAATGTGCTGGAGATCGACGCGAAGGATTATCCCGTCCTGCAACGTGGCACAGGTTGTGAGCGCTGCGGCGGCACAGGCTATCGCGGCCGTATAGGGTTGTATGAATTGCTGGTGATGTCGGATGCCATTCGCCATCACATCGCCAGTGGCGCCGATGCCAACGTCATCCGCGAACAGGCGATTCGCGAGGGCATGAAGACCTTGCGGCAGGACGCGCTGGAAAAACTGGCAGCCGGATTGACCACGCCTGAAGAAGTGGTGAGGGTGACGCGCGCGATATGAGTGCTGCCTACTACAAGTATCAGGCCTATGACGCCGAGGGCAAGGTGCAGACCGGACAGGTCAACGCCGAGTCCGAGCGCGAGGCCTTGAAGATCCTGCAGGGCAAGAAGCTCATCCCCGTGAAGATCACGCGCGCGACTCAGGATGATGCGCGCGGCAAGGGCAGGAAGAAGGTCAAGGGTGCTGATCTGCTGGATTTCACCACCGGGCTGTGCACGCTGGTGGAGGCGCGGGTCCCGTTGGACAAGGCGCTGCGGCTGCTGGAAGGTATCACGGAGTCACCGACCATGCGTCAGCTGGTGATCACCATGCGCCGCGACGTCAAGGAGGGCAAGAGCCTGGCCGAGGCCATGGAGTCCCGGCCCGACGTGTTCTCGAAGATGTATATCAACATCGTGCGTGCGGGTGAGGAAGGCGGCATTCTGCACCAGCTGCTGCCCGACCTGGCTGACTTTCTGGAGACCAGCGCGAAGAACCGGCAGGCCATCGTCGCTGCGATGGTTTACCCGATCGTGCTGCTGATCACCGGCGTGATTTCCGTGTTCCTGCTGCTGGTGTATGTCGTGCCACAGTTCGCCGTGATGTTCGAGGACGCGGGCACCGAGATCCCCGCCTCCGCCGCCTTCCTGCTGGCAATGAGTGAGGGCATCCAGAGTTACGGCTACCTGTTCTTTGTGCTGGTCGGGGCTATCTTCTTCTGGTGGAAGTGGCTGGACAAAGACCCGCAGCGCAAGCTGCAAAGGGACAGAGGGCTGCTGGCGCTGCCATTGCTTGGCGCCCTGCTGCTTTACAAGGATTGCGCCGTGTTTGCCCGCACGCTGGGTGCACTGCTGGAGGCGGGCATTCCGCTGATCCGCGCTCTGCGCGTCGCACGCGAAGTCGTGGCCAACACCGAACTGACGCGGCACCTGCAGCAGGTGGAAGACGACGTGCGCGGCGGCGCCGGGCTGGGCATCTCGCTGGAGAAGACCAACCGCTTCCCGACCTTGCTGCACCAATTGATTACGGTAGGCGAAGAGTCCGGCCGCACCGGCAGCATCCTGCTGAAGACGGCGCAGACCTTTGACACCTATGTGAAGAACCAGATGTCGAGTCTGGTCTCTGCGCTGCAACCGGCCTTGATTCTGTTCCTCGGAATCGCGGTGGGCGGCATCACGATAACCATGCTTTCGGCCGTGTTCAGCATGAACACCGTCGATTTCTGACCTTTGATCTGGAGCTTATTTGTGAACGGGAAAAAACACCTCGCACTTCTCGGTCTGGCGTTGAGCCTGTCTTCCTGTGCCGTGTTCGAGAACGGCGGCGGGTCGCAGGCGGGCAGCGCGTCTGCCACTACCGCACCGGGCAGCGACACGCGCACGGGTGCCGCCACGGCGAGCAGTCAGGCAATCGCCACGCTCCCGGCAGACGACGGCGATAACGAGCAGCAGCGCCTGATCGACGAGATCAACCGCGTGGGCCAGGACGTCAACCTGCCCGGCTACACCGAAAACCCGCCGACGGCCGTGAACCCGGAAGCTGAAGACATCGTGGAGCTGAACTACGAACAGGCCGACCTGCGCGTCATCCTCGAAGAGCTGGCTGAAGCGGTGGATGCCACCATCATCATCGACCCGACCATCGCCGACAAAGTCAGCCTGCGCACCTCCGCCAACCGTCCGCTCACGCAGGCCGACATCTGGCCGCTGGTGCGGCTGCTGACACGCCAGGCAGGTGTCACGCTGGAGCAGGTAGGCAACGTCTATTACGCCCGCAAGATGCAGGGCAACATTCCCGAGGAAGTTGCCGTTGCTGGTGATACAAGCTCCACCGCCAGCGTCATCATGCAGATCACGCCGCTGACCTATGTGTCGATCGAGTCCGCGCTGGAGTTGCTGGCGCCGTTGGTCGAGCCCGAGGGGCGCGTCGTGCGCATCTCCAACAACAATACGCTGGCGATCTCTGCCACTGCCTCGCAGCTGAGCAGAATCAATGAGCTGCTGGCGGTGATCGATGCCGACCCCTTCCAGAATCAGGGGCTGCATCTGTACCAGCTCACCAATGCCAACGCGGCCGATGTCGCTACCGAACTGGCGGAGCTGCTCGTCCTCATCGAGGGTGCCAACCCGGCTTATCAGGTCAAGGGGCTGGAGCGCATTAACTCCATTCTGGTGACAGCGCCTGCCAATCGCGGTTTCGAGGAGATTACCCGCTGGGTCCGCATCCTGGATGCCGATCGTCAGGAGCAGGCTGAACAGCTCTTCCATTACCGCGTGAAGAACCTCACCGCTACCGAGCTCGCCACCACGCTCACCAGCGTGTTCGAAATCGAGGATGAGGAAGAAGCACCGGTGCGCCCTGAAACCAACGAGCCGGAGCAACAGACCTTCAATATCGTGACCCCCGATGGCAACACCGTCTCCCGCACGATAACAGCCCCGACTGCCTCGCCTGGCAGTGGTGCCGCCACGGAGATCGCAGTGTCTGCCGACCTGCGCGTCACGATCGTGGCCGACGAAGCCACCAACAGTCTGTTGATTCGCGCTAACCCACGCGACTATAGGCAGCTGCTGGCAACCATCAATCAGCTGGATGCGGTACCTTTGCAGGTGATGATCAACGCCGTGATCGCCCAGGTGACACTGACTGACGAGACTCGCTTCGGCGTGGATTGGACCCGTGTTGCTGACAACGCCGCCACCAATGCCATCTCGACTACCACCAATACCACCTTCCTGCCCACGGGCGGGCTGGATGGACTGCTGTTCACCAAGTCCTTCCTGGACGGCGCTGCCCGCGTGGAGGCTACTCTGGAGGCCATCGCCAGCAATAACGATGTGCGTCTGCTGGCCAGACCCTCTCTGACGGTCGTCAACAACATGGAGGGCGAGATCCAGATCGGCGCCGAAGTCCCGGTCCAATCCGGCACCCAGACCACCGGCACCGGCGACAACATCATCAGCAGTATTCAGTACCGCCCGACCGGTATCGAGCTTTATATTACCCCGCGCATCAATGACGACGGCGTGGTGAACATGACCATCAGGCAAGTGCTCTCGTCCATTCAGGAAGACACCGGCGTGGCAGGCAACCCGGTCTTCCAGAATCAGGAGATCAGTACGACCGTCGTGGTCCGGGACGGCGAAAACGTGGTGCTCGGCGGTCTGATCCAGTCCAGTAACGGCGATGTGAACACCGGGGTTCCCGGACTCAATCAGGTGCCGGTGCTTGGCCGACTGTTCTCGTACCAGCAGGACACCACGGAGCGCAAAGAGTTGTTCATCGTGCTGCGCCCGGAGATCGTCAATCTCAACGACAACAACAACGCCCAGTACGCCGACATTCTGCAGCGCTTCGATCTGGCTGCAGAAATGTTCGAAGATGCCGGGCTCTGATGGCCGGTATTCTCTATCGTCGACTCATTATCGAAAGCAGGAAGGAGCAGCAATGAAACACCTACATAGTCATCAACTCTCAACCACCCGGTCGCGTGGCTTCACCATCATCGAACTGCTGATCGTCATGGCGATCCTCGGCATGCTCGCGGTGATGGTCGCCCCCAACCTCTTCAACAAGGCCGATGGCGCCCGGCGCGATGCCGCCCTCTCGCAGATCTCCGCGATTGGTTCAGCGCTGGCGACCCATCGCCTGGATGTTGGCGAATACCCGGAGGCGCTGGAAGGGCTGATGGTCAACACGACTGGCCGCTCCACCTGGGATGGCCCTTATCTGAATAATGAAGTACCGAAGGACCCCTGGGGCAACGACTATCAGTATTCCTCCGACGGCTCCGAATACACCTTGATGTCCTTCGGTGGCGACGGCCGGTCCGGCGGTGAGGACAATGACGCTGACATCAGCAACTGACAGGCGTCGCTCCGGCGGCTTCACGCTGCTGGAGCTGATGATCGTGCTCGCCATTCTGGCCATGGGCAGCATGCTGGTGATTCCCGGGCTGACGGGGATGGAGTCGCGCACCTTCAATGCCCAGGTCCGTGAGGCAAGCTCGCTGCTGAACTATGCCCGCCGCACCGCCGTTGTCACCGGCAGGCCTGCGGTGGCTTCCTTTCAGTCGCAGCCCGACGAATCCGAAGTTGAAGACGACGCTGCTGTCAGAACCAGCGAAGCGGCAAGATCCACACTCGGGCCCGATGCGCCCTGGAGCAGTCGCGGCGTTGAAATCGCCTATCGTGACAGCACGCAGCAACTCGTCGATGTGGAAGATGCCATCGACATCACCTTCTTCCCGGAGGGCGGCAGCACTGGTGGCGAGTTGATCCTGACACTCGACGATCGTGAGGCCGTCATCGTCATCGATCCCTTTTCGGGCCGAGTCCGCACGGAGTTGCCCGATGATTAAGTCCACGCTTGCTCCTTTCCCGAACTCTCGAAAGCAGCGCGGCTTCACCCTGCTGGAAGTCGTGGTGGCGCTGACGATCACCGGCATGGTGCTGGGTAGTCTGTTTGCGCTCGCCGGTGGCAGCAAGCAACTGGCGTTTCGCTCCGCCCAGAGTCTGGACACCGCCATCGAGGCACGTGCCGCCATCAACTTCGCGCTGCTGCAGGACGAGTATCGCGAGGTCGAGGAGATCATGGAGGGCGACGAGCGCTTCAGCATCCGCGCGAATGAATATCTTGAGGCTGTGCCACGCAAGACGGCGCCCACCTATTTCAAACTGCAATCCTACGAAGTCATAGACGAAGACACCGATGAATCGATTTCCGGTACCCGCTGGGTCAAGCTCGAGCTGCCCGAGTAGCTCTGCGGGCGTGCGGCGACACCGCTCCCAGCAGGGCTTCACGCTGATCGAGGTCATATTGTCGCTGGCACTGACGGCGATGCTGCTGGGTCTGCTCAGCACGGGCATGTATACCGTCATGAACGACTGGGAGAACGACACCTCGGCGCTCGACGCCAGCCTGGATGAGACCGTCGCCATTCTGCAGCTGGAGCGCGCGCTGCAGGGTGCCTTCGCCCATAGCTATCGCAACGACGAGACCCTTGCCCGTTACGTCTACTTCAATGGGGAAGATGAGACGTTGAGCTGGGTATCGACAGTCTCGCCGCAACGCAGCGGCGGGCTGACGGCCTGGCAACTGGAATCGGTGGATGACGAGGGTGTGTATCTGCGTCTGGCTCCCGCCATGAGCGACAACCCGCAATCCCGCCTGGAGGAAACCGAGCCCGTCCTGCTGCTGGAAAACTACACCGCCCGTTTCAGTTTTCTCTACGAAGAGCTGGATTTCAGCAAGCGCTGGCGCGAGGACTGGCCCGGCGAAGAGCTGCATATGCTGCCGCTGGCGGTGCACGTGCTGCTCACGCCACTGGACTCCGCCCGCCGGAATGAGCCCCTGAACATCATCGCCCGCGTGCGTGCCAACCAGCATCGCTCGCTGCGTCCTGCGTTCACCTCGGACGGCGCGGTTGCACCTGAAGCCGTCGAATCGGCGCCCGAGCCTGATCAGGAGCCCGGCGGCCGCCGTAACCGACGATTGCAGTCGGGCCCCCGGTCAGACCAGCAACCAGGTCAACAACCAGGTCAGCAGCCCGTTCAACAAATAGACCGGCGCTTCGATCCCCAGTCCGGTCCCCGCTTCGCCCTTCCTCCGGGAGCGCAATGACATGCGGCGACAACGAGGCTCGGTCATCATCATCGTTCTGTGGACCTCTATCCTGCTGACGGTGCTCGTCACCGTGATGGCGGGCAAGGTGCAGCTCTCGGCGCGTACCGCCTTCCATAATCGCACGGCGGTGGGCGACATGGCGGCTGTCGCCAGTGCCATGAATCAGGCGGAGATGGAGTTGATGCTGGAGTCGATGCCGGAGCCGATCGATCAGGAACAGGTGCTTGATGATGAAGGGAACATCCGCTCCCCGGACTATCGCTTCAATGGTCAACCACTGACTCTGCACTATCCTGTGGAAGACGACATGGTGGTGCGAATCTACAACCATGCCGGCAAGATCAATCTCAACAGCTTGAGCAACGCGAATCTGCAACTGATCATCGAGAAACGGCTGGGGCCGGAGCCTGATCCGCAGCGAGTGCAGGAACTCCTCGGAGCCTGGACAGACTGGACGGATCTCAATGATCTGGCAGGAATCAATGGCGCGGAGAGTGATTATTACGAGTCACTTGATCCGCCCTACAGCGCCCGCAACAGCCCGGAACTGGACTCGGTGGAAGAGCTGCGCCTGATCCGCGGTTACGATGAGTTGTTCAAAGACGTGAATCTGGATGCAGCGTTCACCGTCTATGGTGAGGGAAACATAGTGAATCTGAATCTGGCCACGCGCGAAGCGATGCAGATGCTGCCGGGACTGACGGACGAGTTGATCGAACAGATTTTGCTCCACCGCGAGTCGCGCGACTTCCGGAATCGCGCCGATGTTGGCGAGATCATCCCGATCGAGAATTTCGTCGAGCTCTCGAACTGGGTCGGCAACAACACCTCTGCGGTTTATTCGGTCTATGCCTATCCCCGGGCGGAGGTTCCCACGGGAGACGCGGCAGCCGATCCGGAGCAGGCGGTTGACCCGGTCACTCAGGCCTACATGGAGATCTGGGATGTCCGCTCCGCCGACGATCGGGCAAGAGTCTACAAGGTTGATCCCTATGCACGGCTGCCGGATACCTCGCCGCCGCGCGTTGAGGACTAACAAGCCCTGTGGGAGCGGGG
>JBBTKA010000120.1:0-14151 GCA_038059145.1 Pseudomonadota bacterium | reverse complement strand
GCGAAAACTACGACGACAGCTTTGAAGAAGCGCTCCTTGGCGGAAAACACCAGGGTCAAGTAGTGCGCAGGTGATTTGAACAGATGCATATGGTCGATGTGGCTCTCGCGGGTAGTCAGAATCTGCCGACTGACCTGCTCCGCGCGCTCCGGTTCAATCCATCTCTCCGAATCCAGGCCCACGGCACGGACCGTGTTGCGACGCGCGACCACCGCAGATGCGTAGCCATGCGTGTGAGTGATTGAGCCGACGAAGCCAGGCGGCCACAGTGGCTCGCGATTTGCTCCGATCCCGATCGCGGTATCACCCTTCGTTACATTGAAATTACAATCGAGTTGAGCGAGAGCCGCCCAGGCGCAGTAACGACCGGCGATGAATTCCGCTTTCCGCTTTTGCACCGCGCCATTCAGGCTGGGGGGCATGGAAAAGCCGAACTGGCCCGCCGTCCCTTCCTGAAGAAGGTTCTTGTCGAAGTGACAACTTGCCTGACGGCAGTCGCTATCGATCTGCAGTGGGGGGGTGATGCGGCTAATCATGATAGGTGCTCGCTACGCTATTTTCTACCGTGCCTCGGCGGTTGCATTGGAAGGTAACATGCCTGTACAATTCTCGACCAAAAGCACGCTGTAATCCCCGAGTATATTACGCCGCCAGAGCTCTGCGGCGATGACTTCGAGGGAACATTTTGAGTGAAATTATGAGTCTCGAGCAAGATCCGGCAGATCAGGATGGCCCATCGTCAGTCGGAGATACACTCCTTCGCTCCCTCACACAGCTCCCTCAGCCCCGATTGAGGAATTCGTTTAGATCCCGATTGTCGCGCATTGCCACCTTTGACAGCCCGTCGGTAAAAGGGTTGCTCGGTGTCGCCGTACTCAGTGCAGCGTTTGGCACTGGAGTGGTGTATTTCCTCAATGCTGAATCAAAGCTGGTTGGCGAAGAGCAGTACTCTATATTCGCGGCCATTGCATTCCTCGTAATGCTGGTGTGCTACCGCTTTTGCCAGCGCTTTCTCATCGCTCAATCCAGCAAGTCGATAGAGGCGGCCATGCATCAGTGGCGGCAACGCATAGTTGCCAAAGTCACGAAACTGTCATTGCGAAACATTGAGGATTTTTCCGAGGAAGCGATAACCGATGGCTTGATAAAGAATTATGGGCCGCTTTCCCAGTCGATCATCACCATCACGGCAGGCGTCGAGTGTCTCAGCTTGCTGATCTTCATGTATTTATATGTGGTATTCCTGTCACCCCTTGCCGCCTTGCTCACCGGGGTAGTGGGTGTGGTGACGGTACTGGGGTATCTGTCCGTTTCAGCGCGACTCGGCGACACGATGCGTGATTCTGCCATATCCAATGCCAGTCTTGATCGTTCGATGGAAGCCGGTATCAGGGGAGCCAAGGAGCTGCGGCTCAACACCAGCAAGCGCACCGAGTTTCTGCAAGACGCCAAGGACGCTTCTTCGCAGTTGTATGAGAACAGGGCAGCCAGCGCATCCCTCTTCGCGGAGGTACTGGCTTCTGGCACGACGGCCTCCTATCTGATGGCAGGTGCAGTGATTTTCATCCTGCCTATCCTTAATCCTCTGGAAAAAGACGAAGTATCCCGAATAGTCATGGCGGTGCTCTTCCTGATCGGACCGATTGGGGGAGTGATCGGCAGCATACAGCAGTTCAACGTGGCGCGCTTCTCCGTGCTGGGTATCCTCAAATTTGAAGAGGAAGTGGATGCTTGTCTGGCCAGGAACGAAGAGACCGCTGATAGCGGCACCGCTACGAGTCTGAAAGATTTCAAACTCATCCGGCTGGAGCAGGTCAAATACAGCCACCGTTCGTCGCGCGCCAATGATGCTGAAAACGTCTTCAGTGTTCAGGATCTGAATTTTTCGATCCAGCAGGGGTCCATCACATTCATCACAGGGGGCAATGGCTCTGGCAAGACGACAATACTGCGTTTGCTGGCCGGTCTTTATCCGCGCGAGCACGGTGATATCCGAGTTGATGGCATGCCGGTGACTCGTTTCCCGATGCAGAATTACCGCGATCTGTTCGCAAGCGTCTTCGCCGATTTTCATCTCTTTGCCAAGCCATACGCGTTGGGCCCGGATGGACTGGCGCGGCTGGATGGCTGGTTAAGCAGGCTGCAGGTGCGGGACAAATTTCCGACAGACCTGAGCGCAGGATACGACACCAATGCCCTGTCGACCGGTCAGAAGAAGCGCATGGCATTGGCGCTGGCACTGGCAGAAGACCGACCGGTGCTCATTCTCGATGAATGGGCGGCGGATCAGGACCCGCAGACTCGCAAGTTTTTTTATCGCACATTACTACCGGAATTCAGGGCGTCCGGAAAAACGCTGGTGGTTGTGACACACGATGATCGCTATTTCGATTGCGCAGATCATCATTACCATGTGGAAGAGGGAAGGATCACGCTCGCTTCCGGAAGCCCTGACGGGGGAGACATCAGCCAATGAAAGAATATCTGCACGCAGTACTCATGCGTCTTCGGTACGGGGTCACCTTTACTGTACTTATATTGCTGTTCCTGCTGATCGTGCTGTGGGACAGGATTGTGCACGTTGTCCCCGCCGGGCATGAAGCTGTGATCTGGCACAGCATCCAGTTACCGTGGATCACCGGCTATCACAGCGATCTGGCAGAGGACGGGATGGAGTTGACCTGGCCGTGGGACAAGTACTATCTGTACGATCTGCGCCTGATGACTCACACCGAGTCCTACCCTGTCGTCTCGCAGGAGGGTTTGCACTTCGAAATTGACATGACCTTCAGGTGGAAGGTGAAGCAGGAGAGCCTCATTGAGTTGAATCAGACTGTAGGCAGCAATTACCTGCGTACCATGCTGATTCCCGAAATTGGCTCAGTGCTTAGGGAGATTGTCGCTAATTATCCGGCCGAGGCTCTCTACACGGTCGCAAGAAATGCAGTGCAGGACGAGATATACCAGGAAATCACGTCCGACTCCCTGCCCAATCATATTGGGTCCAGGGAGTCAGCAGCTAATGACGATGTCACCATTGTCCTGCAGGACACGCTGATGGCTAATATTCGGCTCCCTGCCAGTCTCAAAGAGGCTATCGAGAGAAAATTATCGGAAGCGGAATTGGTGGCGCAGTACGAGTTCAGGGTGGAGCGGGAACGTCTCGAAAGCGAGCGAAAGCAGATTGAAGCCGAAGGTATTCGCAACTTCCAGGAAACGGTCGCGCCAGCGATCACTGCCAGCTATCTCCAGTGGCGTGGCATTGAGGCCACTCTCGAGCTAGCCAAGTCCACCAACAGCAAAGTCGTGGTGATTGGAAACAGCGCAAACGGCTTGCCCTTGATACTGGATACGCAGGGAGGCCTGCAGACGCCCGACGCTGCAAGTATCACAGGCAGCGTCATTGGACAGTAGACCAAAGCGTTCAGAATGTATCGAATCGTTAACACATTGGAAAATGTAAGTGACACAGAAGAACGTCAGTGAAATACACGGATGTGAGCGAGTCAGATTCAGCGTTCCCGAGAACCAGTTGGTGGCCTTGTTGCTCGCGCGCAGTTCCGAGTCGCATGCTGGTGTTACGACTCTCGACAAGCGTGGAAACGTCAGCGCGCTTTCCTATGCTGAACTTCATGCAAAGGCTGCCCAGCTGTGCGCAGGGCTGCAGAGTGCCGGCTTGCGCCCAGGTGACAGGCTGGTGTTGCAACTCTCCGATGCCCTCGATGTCATGGTCGGATTCTGGGGCTGCATACTTGCAGGTGTAGTGCCGGTCCCGCTAAACACCGCTCCTTTTTACGATCGCCACAATAGCCAGACTGACCGGCTGGTCTCGGCGGTTGTCAGTTTTCGCTGCCGCGCAGTGCTTACATCTCCCGAGTTGTGCGAGCCCATCACAGCGCTGTTAGGTGCGGTAGAGACCACTACACCTGGTGTTTTCAACACTCGCGTTGTGAATATCGCGGATTGTCGTGCCGTCACCACTGCACCGAGCATCCATAAACCCGCCCCCGATGATCCTGCAGCGATGTTCCTGACGTCGGGGAGCACCGGCGCCGCGAAGGGCGTCGTGCAGACGCATGCCGCAATGCTGGCCATGGCCGATGCCACCATCCAGATGAACGGCTTCACGTCTGCAGACGTCACCCTCAACTGGATGTCGCTCGACCATGCGGGCTCACTGGTCTTTCTCGGCGTGATGCCGCTGGCACTGGGCGCACCCCAAGTCCATGTCCCTATCGATTATGTGCTGAAGGACCCGGCCCGCTGGCTGGATCTGATCGAGACGTGGGGCGCATCGATTACCTGGGCCCCCAATTTCGTGTTCTCGCTGCTGCTGGATCGTCAGGAGCAACTGCAGTCTCGCCGCTGGGATCTGTCCAGCATGCGCTTCATGGTCAATGCGGGTGAAGCTGTCGTCAGTGCCACCGCGCGGCGTTTCATTACACTGCTGCAGCAATTCGGATTGCCCGAAGCTGCGCTCAGGCCTGCATTCGGCATGGTGGAAACCTGCTCCGGGATCACTTGGTCAACCGGCTTCCGATTGCAGGACACTTCTGATGCAGACACCTTTGTGTCGCTGGGGCCGGTGATTCCCGGCGCGGCCATGAAGATAGTCGATGAGGCCGGCGCGACAGTTGCCGAGGGAGTGGAAGGCAGGCTGCTGCTGAAGGGCGCGTCTGTCTTCAACGGTTACGACGGAGAAGATCCGTCGAACGTGGGATTGTTGACAGATGGCTGGCTGGTCACCGGCGATCTCGCCTATATCAAGGCAGGCGAGCTTCACGTTACCGGGCGCGAAAAGGACATGGTGATCATCAACGGCAATAATCACTATTGCCATGAGATTGAAGCGATCGTGGGCAAATTTCCCGCCATCGCCAGCGACTGCGTGGCAGCAGTAGGTGTGCGTTCCGCCGATGAGAACACCGAGAGTCTCGTCATTTTCTATGCTCTGGCGAATCGCGCGGCGGCTGGCAGTGATGGTGATCTGGAAAAATCCGTCCGATCCGAGGTCGCTCGCCTCGCAGGTCTCGCACCCAGAGCGCTGGTGGCCTTGCGGCCGGAGGAATTTCCGCGCACTGAAATCGGCAAGATCAAACGCAACCTGTTGAAGCGCCGTTATGAAAATGGCGAGATCGATCAGTCCGCTGCGACAAGAATGAATGCGCGCCACATTGACGAGGCGGAGGCCCATGATTCTGAAGCCTTCCGCGCACTGGTGGCTGGCATCTCCGCGATCTGGCAACGGGCGCTGCGCCTTGAATCCGTAGGGCTCGACGAAACTTTCTTCGAGCTTGGCGGATCTTCGCTGCTGGCGATCCAGGTGCAGCATGAACTTGAGTTGCTGCTGGGTCGCGAGGTATCGATGGTGGAGTTGTTCGACACGCCTAGCATTCGTGCGATGGCCGAGCATTTTTCCGGCCGCCGCGAGTCGTCCGACAGGACCGATACAGCACCGTCCACGCAACCGGGCACCCGCACCAGTCAGTCGGGCGACATCGCCGTCATCGGCGTTGCCTGTCGTTTTCCCGGCGCACATGGCCCCGAGGCATTCTGGCGCGTGCTGGAGGAGGGCGTAGAAACGTTGACCTTCTTCACGGCTGAGGAAGCAATTGCTGCGGGCGTACCCTACGAACGTGCCCATGATCCCGCGCAGGTCAACGTTGCCCCGGTGCTGGACGATGTCGAAGGTTGCGATCTCGATTTCTGGAAATACGCCAAGCGTGAAGCTGAGTTGCTGGACCCGCAGCAGCGTGTGTTTCTGGAGACTGCCTGGGAAGCTTTTGAGGATGCCGGTTACGTCCCGGGCTCGGCGCTGGGAAAGGTGGGCGTCTATGCATCCGCGGCCACCAACACCTACCTGCAGAATAATGTCTACGCGAACAGCGCCTGGGTTGAGGAGAACGGCGGCAACCTGCTGACTGTCAACTCCGTGCCGGGCTTCAACGTGATGGTAGCCAACGACAAGGATTATCTGCCAACAAGGGTATCCTACAAACTCGATTTGACTGGCCCCAGCATGGGTATCCAGACTGCCTGTTCCAGCACGCTGGTGGCAGTGCACGAGGCGGCCCGAGCACTGCGTGAAGGCGAGTGCGACATGGCCATTGCGGGTGGCTGTGCGCTGATGCTGCCACAGCACGCCGGTCACTATTACGAAGAAGGCATGATCAACTCTCCAGACGGTCACTGCCGCGCCTACGACCGCGAAGCCAAGGGGACTATATTTGGCAGTGGATCGGGCGCGGTATTGCTGAAGAGGCTAGAGAGCGCGCTGGCGGACGGCGATGCGATCTATGCTGTCATCAAGGGCAGTGCCGTGGTCAACGATGGTGGTCAGAAAATGGGCTTCACGGCGCCGAGCATGCTAGGTGAATATCGGGCGATCTCGCAGGCTATTGAAAACGCGGGCATCGACGCGGACAGCATCGGTTTTGTCGAGGGGCATGGTACCGGCACTCCTATCGGCGATCCCATTGAAGTACAGGCACTGACGAAGGCCTTTAGACACAGCACACAGCGCAGCGGCTACTGTGCGCTGGGTTCGGTAAAAACCAACATTGGTCATATGGGCATCGCGTCCGGAATCGCGGGATTCATCAAGGCTGTGCTCGCGCTGCATCACAAGACTCTCCCCGCCACGCTGCATTTCACGGAAGCGAATCCCGCCATTGGATTTTCAACCACGCCGTTTTACGTCAGCAATCGTACGCGCGAGTGGGAAGCGGGCACGAATCCACGCCGCGCAGGCGTCAACTCGCTCGGCATCGGCGGAACCAACGTCCATGTCATTCTCGAGGAGGCGCCGCTGCAGGCTCCGGTGGAGACCCTTCGCGACGTATACGTGCTGCCCGTTTCCGCTGGCAGTGCTGCGGCGCTCAGGGACAAGCTCGCGGCCATCGCCGATTTCGTTGCACGCCATCCCGAGGTCGCGCTTGCCGATCTCGCGTTTACTCACCAGCGCGGTAGGCTGGCTATGGCTTGTCGGCGCGCAATGGTGTTTTCTGATCGCGATGAGTTGCAGTTCCAGCTTTCTGAAATTGGCAACGTGGCGGCGAATACCGAACTGACGAATGCTGGTTCTCGCATTGTGTTCATGTTCACGGGCCAGGGGAGTCAGTATGCGGGCATGGGCAGAGAATTGCATGGAACTCACCAGGCATTCCGCGAAGCCTTCGATGCCTGTGCGAATCTGTTCGCTTCTTATCGGGAACATTCGCTACGTGATCTGATACTTGCAGACTCTGACGATTCCACAGCCCGAGCGCTCCTGAATCAGACGCAGTACACCCAGCCCGCGCTGTTTTGCGTTCAAGTGGCACTTGTGCAGCTTTACCGGCAATTGGGCATCCGGCCCGAGATCATCGTCGGGCACAGCATTGGTGAGGTAGCGGGTGTATGGGCCGCTGGGGGCCTGAGTCTCGCTGATGCGGTGGTGCTGGTGGAAGCCCGCAGTCGCCTGATGCAGGCGGTGACGCAAAGCGGGGCAATGGCGTCGGTCAAAGCCCACGTGGACGTAGTGCGAGAGCTGCTGAAGAAGGCGGGAGGCGATTGCGAGATTGCTGCCTGCAACTCGCCGCTGGACACCACGATCACGGGCGACGCAGACTCAATCGCCAGCGCCTGTGATTACCTGCAGCAGCAGAACATTCGTGTCACTGCGTTGAGTGTTTCCCACGCATTCCATTCGCGGCACATGGAAACGCTGCAACGCCAATTTGAGGAAGCGATTGCCACTCTCGAGTTCAGGAAAACCCTCATTCCGGTTATTGGCAATCTCGATGCTGTCGCGCTCGACCATGAGAAGTTGGGCGCGGATTACTGGACTGCTCAGCTGCGCGCGCCCGTGCAGTTCATGCAGGGGTTGCAACGGGCGCTGGCAGCCGGTGGTAACTGCTTCATCGAGATTGGACCGGCGGCAATTCTCTGCGGTCTAGGGCGCGCGCTGGAAAGCGCGGGACTCGAACAGTGGGTACCTGACCTGCAGGGGATTCCTACGCTGCACTGGGTACCTTCGCTGCGTAAAGGCCAGCCAGATACGCGCGTTCTCGCGAATGCGATCGCTACACTGTTCACGACGGGCCATACGCTTGACTGGTCCGGCTCGTCGGCGTTCGACGGGCACAGAACCCATTTGCCGACTTACGCATGGCAGCGACAGCGCTGCTGGATCGAGCCGGACCCCAAGCGGGCGAGCGTGGCTTCTGGGGATCCACTGCGGGCACGCCCACTGGTACTGCCGAGGCTCGGGCAGCAGCTTTACACCCTCGACTACTCGATCGCCACGATCCCGGTGCTCAAGCAGCATCGCGTGTTCGGCATGGTGGTACCGCCAGCGGCGCTGTACGTGTCGCAACTGCTGCATACTGCGGCTGATTTTGCCGGGCAGCAGCGCGTTGAATTGAGCGACGTGAATTTCATTGCACCGATGCACCTGAGCAGAGCAGGCTCGGACACCGGGACCCGGACAGTTCAGATACTCTATGGCAGCGGCGATCCTGTCACGCGCATTGAACTCAGCAGTCAGCCCACTGAGTTGCGTCTGTCTGGTACGTCGGCAGTAAGCGAAAGCCGCGCAGTCCAGATTCACGTTACCGCAGAGCTGCTGTCGGATGCTCCCGGCACGGCAGCGGCGGTGGACATCGAAGCACTGCTTCGACGCTGCAGTGAGCCGCTGGAGCCGCAGCTTATTGAAGCGCACATGGCGGCCATGCAAGTCGAACTTGGGGAGTCGTTCCATTGCTTCAGGAGTATTCATCGCGGCCAGAACGAAGCACTTGCTCTGCTCGATGTGCCGAGAACAACTACTGCACGCATTGGTCAGGGGATTCCTGCAGGATTGATCGATTGTCATTGGCAAACCATGTTGGCGGCATTGCCGGTGCTGCCTGCAGCGACGATCGTACCCGCCCGAATTGACGCGCTGGTAAGTCATACTGAGCGGATGCCCGATCAGGTCTGGGCGCATACGCTGATTCATCGGCAGTCCTCGACACTTATTATCGCGACGGTCACTCTGCTGTCAGCCACTGGGCAAGTGTTGCTCGAAAGCCGCGGCATCGAGTTTCGCGTGGTGGCCGCAAATTCATTTCGGCAGACAAATGCGTTGCGGGATGTAGCCTCACTGCCAAGACTCTTTTCACGTCGCTGGCAGACACTGCCAGCTGTCGAGCGAACGACTGTGGTGGCCAGGGTGTGGCTGGCAGGCAATACTGACGATGTGAAGGTACTTGCTGCACAACTGCGCAGCGCTGGCGTCGAGCCTTTGCTCGTCACCAATCCGAGTAGTGCAATTGGAACCGAAAGCCCCAAAGAGCCTTTGCCACTCGTCTATGTTGACCGCATGACGGACATCGACGACGCGTGGGGCGGTGCTAGTGGGATGGAATCCTGTATCGCGCTGAATCGCTTCCTGGCGTCCCTCGAATCCGGCTCGTCTACGATCGACCAGATCGTTATTCTGACTGCTCTTACGGAGTCCCACGAAGCAGACCTCTCTACCGCGCCTCCGGTTACGCCTTCTGCCGCTCTTTCTATTGCCAGCCGTTCTGCACTAATGAGCCAGGCTGTCGCGATATCGCATGAGCTGCTGGACTGGAATATCCTCGCGGTGGAAATTGATCAGGAGCAGAGCAGTATCTCCAGACTACTGGACTTCTTGGAAACTACCGCAGACTCCGGGCTCAGGCTGCGAATCAAGGCAGGCGTCGCGCACACCCTGAAAGCCGACCTGGCAGCTCCCGATTCCGAGGAGATCAGCTTCACACCGGACAAACTGCAGGTCATCACAGGTGGTCTTGGCGGACTTGGCCTGCTCACCGCCCAGTGGATGTTTCAGCGCGGCGCCCGCCACCTCCTGCTGGTTGGCCGTTCCGCTCCTTCGAAGAATGCCGAGGCTGTTATTGCAGCGCTGCGGGAACAAGGTGCGAAAATAGAGACGCAGCGCTGCGACGTCAGTCAACAGGAACAGGTTTTCGCATTGGCGGCAAAAGCGGCACAACTGGCGCTGGTTGAAACCATCATTCATGCGGCTGGAGCGCGCAGCGACGGATTTATCGGTTCTCTGCAGGACGAGCATTTCTCCGTGCTTGCGCAGGGAAAAGCTAAGGCTGCGGCCAATCTGCATGAGGCATTCACAGCGCTGAAACCCCGACACACTGTTTACTATTCGTCGATTGCCGCCTGGCTCGGAGCGGCAGGCCAGAGCAATTACTGTGGCGCCAATGCGGCGCTTGATAGCCTGGCTGGCCAATACTCAGTTGAGGGCTGTCACACGATCAGCGTAGCATGGGGGCCGTGGGACCAGGCAGGCATGACTGCGGCGCTCAGTGAAAGCCACCTGGCACGCATAGTCAGCACCGGTTATAGCTTTCTCAACGCGGATTCTGCGTTCAAGCTGCTCGGTCGCTTTCTGGCTGCTCCGGATGCAAATGGAATCGCCATACTTGCTGCAGATTTCGACAGGCTGGCCGCATTGCCGGGTGCCGCAGATTTCTGGCCCGCGTCGATGCGCGTCGCTACGAGGCAAGACTCTGTGACGACTACCACTACGACCACCATCCCGTCTTTGCCGGTGACGGCTGTCAGAACCAGGTTGCCAGTCCTTGCAGGCGAATTGCTGGCATTGAATCAAAAAGCTGCAAGCGAGCTGTTGCAGGATCATCTGGCACGTCTCGTTGCAGACATGACGAGTCCTGGCAGCAAGGAGTGTTTCGATTTCGATAAGGGCTTCCTCGACTTAGGCATCGATTCGCTGGCGGCACTGGAAATGCGCAAGAAACTCGAGTCCGCGCTAGGCTTGAAACTGAAATCCACGCTGATTCTGGATTATCCGAACATCGCCGTCATGGCGCGTGAACTGCTGAATCAGCTACAAAAAACTTATGGCTCCGAAGTCCGGTCTCCGGATATCAGCGCGAAGGCAAAACCGGACAGAGCGGATTTGCTGCGACAACTTGCCAACGAAATCGATTTTCAGGAGTGAGCATGATTAACACAGTGGGCGTGGTCGGCGCCGGAGTAATGGGAAGAGGTGTCGCTCAGGCGGCTGCCCAGAAGGGCATGAGCGTCGTGTTGCTTGACGTCTCCGACGAGATACTTGTGGCGGCAGACAATGAAATCCGTCAGGCGATCCGCTTTGCCGCGATGCTGGATAAAAAATCTGCGGTGGATTCTCCGGATGAGGTATGCCAGCGCATCGAGTTCACGACGGACCTTGCAAGATTGGCGCAGGTCGATTTTCTGGTGGAGAACGTCAGTGAGAAAGTGGCCATCAAACAAGAGTTGTATCCGCAACTGGATGGCGTCTGCAAGAGCGATTGCGTCTTCGCAGTGAATACCTCGGCGATAGCGATCACCAGAGTCGCCAGCTGGACCCAGCGGGCAGAGAAAGTCGTCGGCATGCATTTCATGAATCCAGTGCCGATGAAACCACTGGTCGAAGTCATCCGCGCCCACCACACCAGCGACGCGACCATCGGGACGGCGAAGCAGTTCCTGACCCAGCTGGGCAAGGAGGCCGTCGTCGTCAACGACATGCCCGGGTTCGTTTCCAATCGCATCCTGATGCTCACCGTGAACGAGGCGGTGTTCGTCGTGCAGGACCAGGTGTCTACAGCCCGTGATGTCGATCGCATCTTCAAAGGTTGCTTCGGGCATAAGATGGGGCCACTGGAAACGGCCGATCTTATCGGGCTGGATACCATTTTGTTCTCTCTGGACGTGCTTTACGAAAGCTATAACGATCCGAAGTTCCGGCCTGCTCCGCTACTGCGCAAAATGGTGGACGCAGGTTTACATGGACGCAAATCAGGTGAGGGATTTTTCAAGTATCCGAATTTGCACCAGGCAGTATAAAACAAAGGTTTAGAACAGTGACAAACGTAAGATTGAATATGAACTACAGACAAGACATACGCAATTTTCTCGAGCGCTTCATCGGTGAGGATGATTTCTCCGACGAAGATGACATTTTCGAACTCGGACTGGTGAGTTCATTGATGGCCATGCAGCTGGTGCTGTTCGTGGAAAAGACCCTGGCGATTCGCGTCGAGAGCGAGGATCTGGATTTGAATAATTTCCGCAGCATCGCGAAGATAGAAACGTTCATGCACAGAAAAACGGCTCCCTGACATGAATAAACACGAACAAGAGTCGCAAGCGGAGAAGCATCGACTGGAAGCGGCCAGACTGCTGGCGCGCTTTGCGCCCGCAGATGTCTCCGCGTGGGATCAGGCCGAAACCCTGCCTGCGGAAATACCTGCGTTGCTCGCTCAGGCGGGATTGCTGGGAACCTTCATTGGCACCGAACATGGCGGCAGAGGTTGGGACGCAGTGTCCTTTGGGCTGCTGTGCGCCGAGCTGGGTCAAACCAGTCTGTCGCTGCTCAGCATCGTCACCGTGCACAGCATGGTCATGGAAGCCATCCGGCTGTCGGGCACGGAACAGCAACGTGCACAGTGGCTGCCAGCGCTCACTCAAGGCAGGATAACTGGCGCCTTTGCACTTACCGAACCTGACTTCGGCAGCGAGGCGACAGGCATACAGACGACGCTTACCCCGTGCGCGGAAGGCTATCGCCTGAGCGGCAGGAAAAAGTGGATATCCTACGCAACCCGGGCCGATGTTCTGCTGGTGTTCGGCAAACTGGAAGAGGGCAAGCTGGAAGACGGCAAGCTGGAAGACGGCAAGCTGGAAGACGGCAGCGTCGTTGCGTGCCTGCTGCCGACCGATACCGAGGGTTTGCGCATCACGCCGATGAAGGGCTTACTAGGTTTCCGTTCGGCGCTGCTCGGCGAGATCGAGATGGATGATTGCGTAATACCTGCCGCCAACCTGATCGGCCAGAAAGGTGGAGGCATTTCCTATGTTGCGGCCAATGCGCTCGACCTTGGCAGGCTGGCGATTGCGTTTGGCTGCCTTGGCGCGATGGAGGCCTGTGTGGCTGATTCGGTGGTGTACGCCAAACAGCGCAAGCAGTTCGGCCAGTCACTGTCAAAGCATCAGCTCATTCAGCAGATGTTGACGGACATGATCACGTCGTACAAGGCGGCCGAACTTCTCTGTCTGCATGCTGCAAAACTGCGGGCGGCTGGCGATCCGCTGGCTGCGATGGAAACCGCCACTGCGAAGTATTTTTCCTCGACACACGCAGTGAAGGTGGCGAATCTGGCGGTGCAGATTCATTGTGCGGCGGGCTGCAGTGCCGGTGAAAGTCGCACAGAACGCTTTTATCGCGACCTGAAGATAACGGAGATCATCGAAGGCAGTAACCAGATGCAGCAGATCATGATTGCGCAGAACAGTATGGGCGAATTCGTCCAGTCCGCGCTACGGCGCAAGCGCTTACGGGCAGAAATATCATCATGAACGCCAGTTCTGCCAAAACCCGGATCAAATGTGTTGTCTGGGATCTCGATAACACACTATGGGATGGCGTGCTGCTGGAGAGTTCGACGTTGCCTCCGCTGCGGCCTCACGTCAGCAATGTCATCAAGGCGCTCGATCAACGTGGCATCTTGCAGTCGGTGGCCTCCAAGAATGAGCCCGAGTTGGCGATGGCTGCTCTCGCGGCGCATGGAATCGATCACTATTTTCTTTATCCACAGATAAGCTGGGGCGCCAAGTCGCAGGCCATCAGTCACATCGCGGAGCGCTTGAATATCGGCATTGATACGTTTGCGTTCATCGACGACCAACCTTTCGAGCGTGACGAAGTGCTGTCCGTGCATCCTTGCATAAGGACCTTTACTGAAGCACGCCTCGAACACCTGTCTGAACTCGAGGACTTCATCCCGCTGCACGTAACCGAAGATTCGAAGAAGCGCCGAGAGATGTATCAGAAGGAGGCGCTGCGAAACCAGGCGGAGGAAGACTTCAAGGGACCGCAGGATGCATTTCTGCGCACGCTTGGCCTGGCCTTGCGGCTGAAACCGGCCAGTGAAGAAGATCTATACCGAGCCGAGGAACTGACCGTCCGCACGAATCAACTCAACACGACGGGTGTCACTTATTCCGCTGAGCAGCTGCGCGATCTGATTGATTCTGACCACCATCAGGTCATCGTCGCGGAACTGGAAGACAAGTACGGCTCTTACGGCGCGATAGGCCTGCTGCTGATATCGGAACAGCCGGGGCGCTGGTGTGTCGATC
>JBBTKA010000119.1:10341-18576 GCA_038059145.1 Pseudomonadota bacterium | reverse complement strand
TGGCATGCTGGTGATGGCACCGGTACTGCTGACCTGGGAAGAACCCAAGGCGACACCGCATCGGGTCACTGAAGGGATCGTGCTGGCCGTGTGTCTGTTGGTGATGTGTCTGCTGGCTTTTCGTAACTGGGGCAACATCGCGGATGCCATCCTGCCCTATCTGTTCATGCCCCTGATGATCTGGGCGGCGCTGCGCTTCGGCCTGATGGGCGTCGGGTGGACCATTTTACTGACTGCCAACGCGGCGAACATCGCCACGGCCCTGGGCTACGGACCATTCTCTGCTGTCGCCGATCCTGCGGGCCACGGCATCACACTGCTGCAGATACTCCTGGCCATTACCTCTGCCACTGCTCTGGTCGTCGCCACACTGACCAACGATCTGGTCGAAGGCATCAAGAAGGAGGCCCGGCTGCAACAGCAAGCCAATCATGACCTGCTGACAGGGCTTTACAATCGCGCGGGGCTCAGCCTGCGGCTCGATCAACTGCGCTTGAACACCCCTGCGCGCAAGGCCACCATCAGCCTGCTGATGTGCGACCTGGATGACTTCAAGGGTATCAATGACACCTATGGCCATCTGGCCGGGGATGAAGTGCTGATCGAGGTTGCCAGACGCCTGCGCAACAGTATTCGTGATGACGATACCGCTGCCAGGCTGGGTGGTGATGAGTTTGCGGTACTGCTCAACAATGGGGACAGGGCGACAGTCGACCTGATCGCCCGGCGTATTCTCGACGCCATGGCGCAACCTTTCCGAGGCAGCTTCGGAGTTGGCAGAATCACGATGTCAGTCGGCATCAGCACGCTGACGGTGGAGCAGGATCCCCAGCTGGCGATGACTGCCGCCGACGCTGCGCTCTATCGTGCCAAGCACGCGGGCAAGAACTGCAGCGTCAGGGCTCCGGTTTAAACTTCCGCCACTTCCTCGGGCGCTTTGCAGCGGGGATCGCTGTTCTGAACGCTCTCGATCATCTCGCGCGTGAAGGCAAGCGGGTCGCAGCCATGGCCTGTCTCACACACGAAGTCCCACTTCGGCTCTGCCTTCACGTGGCACCCGAAGCAATTGCCGCCAAAGCGGTTGATCACATCGGTGAAGCCCCGGCTGACAATTTTCGAGCCCGCGTCACTGACCTCCAGTTCAAAAAACTCCCAGTCGTTGGTCACCGGACTGGTGCCGGGTGCCTGCTTGACCATGACTTCGGTCGGCACCAGTTGCAGCACAGTACCCGTCGGGTACTGCCCGCCTTCAGCGGAATTGGCGACGGCGAGTGTGGCGTCCAGATTCCCCAGCAGATTGTCGACAAATAAACCGCGCACGGCCGTCATGGCGGTCAGGCAATCGAAACTGTATTCATCCGCCAGCAGTGGCTGCTCCGACGCGGCCTTGAGCTGCGACGCGCCAAGGCCGAGCGTCAGAACCGCGACGCCAAGCGCCGCACCGAAACGCAGACGGGAATAGTGGGATTTTACGGGTGAGTTGAGCATGTGAGATTCCTCTTAGTGGGCACTGCCGTGGATAGCTTGTATGGTTGCATTGCACGAGATTGTATCGTGTGCGATATAAATAATCTACTGATCGACTACCGCCTGCAAATGCGCGAGAAAGTCGTCCAGCTGCTTCTTCAGCGCAATGCCTTCCTGCAGCGGATAACCGGCACGCTTGAACAGTTGTTCGGGGATGCACGCGCACTTCTTGCGTAACGCCTTGCCCTTCGCCGTGAGCACCACATTGACGACGCGCTCATCCTGATCCGCCCGCTGCCGCTCCAGCATCCCCAGCAATTCGAGCCGTTTGAGCAATGGCGTCAACGTGTTGGTGGCAAGCTGGGCCCGCCCGCCGATATGAGAGACCGAGCAGGGCGCGTCCTCCCACAAGATCATCAGCACGATATATTGCGGATAGGTCAGCCCCAGCGGTTCAAGCAAGGGTTGATACAACCTCGTCAGCAGGCGGGAGGCTGCATACAGAGGAAAGCACAGTTGCTTGTCGAGTTGCAGGTAGTCGGTATCGGTAGTCATGGTGGCCTTGTGGAATTTTGGGAAGTGTTACGAATTGCCCTTCATTGTCTTCATGTCATGGCTGATGCCACCAAGCAGCTCCAGCACCAACTCCGGAGGGCGGCATAACCTACCCCCATTCGCAGTGACCGCAATGGGACGATTAAGAAGAAGCGGATGAGCAGCAAGCACCTCCAGCAACTGTTCGTCACTGAGCGCGGGATCTTGAAGAGACAACTCTGTGTACAGGCTCTCGCCTTCACGCAACAACGCACGCACTGGAACCCCGACACGCGCCGCAAGATCGCGAAGCGTGTCCTTGTCGAGGGGCGTCTGCAGATAATTAATGACACGCGGCTCGATGCCTGCGCCGCGAATCAGTGCCAGCGTGGCGCGGGACTTACTGCATTGGGGATTGTGATAAAGAGTGATGTCCACTGCCAAACCTCCACAGCACGCCGACGATGGCCATATTCACGATCGCCAGTCCGGCTATCATGGGTAATAGAAAATCAGCGCCGCCCAGCGTCATCAGCCACGCTGCCAGCATCGGCGCCAAAGCCTGCGCCAGCAAGGTTGGACGCGCAAGGCGGCCCATCACCTGAGCGTAGCGATCCGGCCCGAAAAGGACAAGCGGCACCGTACCCCGTGCGATGGAGAACACGCCATTGCCCGCGCCGTACAACACAATCGCCACGCCCATGATGGAGAAGCCCGTGGCCAGCAAAGTCATGCCGATGGCGATCAACACAACGGCAAATGTCAGAGTCCACAAGGGGTGATGACGCCCGCGATTGGACATCTCCGCTATCCTGCCGACTACCTGCGCGGGGCCGATCAGAGTTCCCAGTAAAACGGCATTCTCCAGGGTAACGCCGTGCGTCTGCAGCAGTGTCAACAAGTGAATGGTCAAGATGGAAAAGCTGGTGCCGGCCATCACGAAAACGCTGGAGACAATCAGAAACAATCGGCGTTCGAGAAGGGATAGCACGAATGTAGTCCCGGCCTTCGGCTCCCCGGGTAGCTCGACTCGGGCAAGGTGACGCGGAATCATCGTCAGGATCAGCGGCAGACAGACCAGCAACTGGATCGCTGCATAGGCAAAGAATGCTCCACGCCAGCCAAGATGCGCGGCGAACCAAGCCGAGAGTGGCCAGCTGATCGTGCTGGAGAATCCCGCCCACAACGTCAGTCCCGTAATGGCGGACCGTGCACGCTCGCGATAGATCTGGCCAAGCGTGGCGAACGCGGCGTCGTACAATCCCGCGCCCATGCCCAGCCCGATGATGACCCAGCCCGCAATGAAAACAGGTAGCGTCGGTGCGAGCCCTGCAACCACCAGCCCCGCAGCAAGTAACGGGCTGGACACTGCCAGCACCACGCGGCCTCCCCGTCGATCTATGGCGTTGCCGACGCGCGGCGAGACCATTCCCGACACCAGCAGGCCCACGGACAAAGAGCCGATGATCCAGGGCAGCGGCCAACCCGTGTCGGCGAGAATGGGAGCGGCCACGACCGTCAGCAGATAGAAAGACCCTCCCCAGGCGAATATCTGGACGATGCCGAGTGCACAGACAACCGCCCAGCGCGGCTTGGCGTCACTCGACTGATTGTTCAAAGGGCCGCCTGTAACGACACACGCTTGCTCAACTCTTCTGCCGATTCCTTGCGCTCGCTGTAGCGGTCTGTCAGGTAGCCGGACACATCGCGTGTGAGCAGCGTGAACTTGATCAGCTCTTCCATCACATCCACCACACGGTCGTAATAGGGCGAGGGCTTCATGCGATCGTTCTCGTCGAACTCCTGAAAGGCCTTGGCCACAGAGGATTGGTTAGGAATGGTGAGCATGCGCATCCAGCGTCCGAGCACACGCAGTTGATTCACGGTGTTGAAGCTCTGCGAACCGCCGCATACTTGCATCACCGCCAACGTGCGGCCCTGGGTTGGTCGCAGGGCACCAAGGGCGAGCGGTATCCAGTCAATCTGCGCCTTCATCACCGCACTCATGGCGCCATGCCGCTCCGGGCTCGTCCACACCTGCCCCTCGGACCACAGTGTCAGCTCCCGCAACTCCTTGACCTTCGGATGATCTACGGCGGCGCCGTCGGGAAGTGGCAACCCGAGAGGATCGAAGATGCGCGTTTCGGCGCCCATCCGTTGCAGCAATCGTTCGGCCTCCAGCGTCAGCAGGCGGCTGAAGGAGCGCTCGCGCAGCGATCCATAGAGCAGCAGGATGCGCGGCTTGTGCTCTGAAAATTGCACCGAGAGCTTTTCCGTGCGGGGGGCTTCGAACAGCTCGTCAACGACATTGGGGGTACTGGCGGACATCTATGGTGCTCCTTCAATGTGCAATTTTTCAATGTACAAACGGATGCGGATTCGCATGCCCTTTGCAGCAGTTATGGGTGAGAAATTCAACAAGGCCATTAAGCGCAGGAAAGGACACACTGTAGATGATGGAGCGGCCCTCGCGCCGGGACCGCACCAAGCCGGCCTGCTCGAGATGACTCAGATGAAAGGACATGCGCGATGAGCTGCCTCCAACCTGTTCGGCTATGGCCCCGGCCGCCAGCCCTGTGGGCCCGGCCGTGACCAGCAAGCGAACAATGCGCAGGCGTGTCTCCTGAGACAGCGCGGCGAAGCCATTGAGGGCGCTCTTTTCCGTGACTTTCATTTCAATATCTCAATAGATCTTTAATTATAATAAGCCACAAAGTCACCTAACGCAACTGTGGGAGCGGGCCTGCCCGCGATGCTTCTGTGGGAGCGAGCCTGCTCGCGATGCTTTTGGGTCAGGGCTCAACGTGGCGCGAATCGCGTGCAGGCACGCTCCCACAAGGCTGTCACACAACCGCAGTCTTTCTGCCACAACAGTGCAATGCCTGTGTCGCAATCAATCCTTACCCTGAACGCCTCACAATGGCGCGAAGAACGCTTCCAGCCCCCAAAGGAGTCGAATCAGATGTATCTCAACCAACCCCCCATATCCCAGAAACCACTCTGCCTTATGGTCAGGCTTGCACTCTCGGGCCTTCTCCTCGGCGCCGCCTCCAGTGCGACGGCCCAGGCGCCAGCGGCAGACGATGCCCCGGTGATCGAGGAAGTGCTGGTGACCGGCTCCAATATCCGCCGCGCGCTGAACGATGGTGTAGTGCCGGTATCGGTGATCGGCGAAGAGGCGATGGAGGTGCGCTCGGCGCTGTTGCCAGTGGAGTTGCTGAGCTCACTGCCATCAGTGGTCAACCTGCCCGAGAACGAAACGCGTCTGGGCTCCTCCGGCGCGCGCGGCGACAACGCCAATATCAACTTGCGCAACATGGGCGCTACCGCCACGCTGGTGCTGGTGAACGGCCGCAGAATGGCAATCAATCCGATGACCGCGGGCCTCTCGCAGGCGGTCAACGTGAATCAACTGCCCACACAAGGTGTGGATCGCATCGAAGTGCTGCGCGATGGCGCCTCGTCCATTTATGGCTCCGACGCAGTGGGTGGCGTCATCAACTACATCATGCGCCGCGAATTCGACGGTGTGGAAGTGTCGCTGCAACAAGGCGGCACCGAGCACGGCGGCGGTGGCAACACGCAGCTTGCGCTCACTTTCGGTTCCACCAGCATTGCCGATGGCCGTGGCCGTTTCATTGGCAGCCTGGAAGCGATGACCCGCGACAGCATCGCGCTGACCGATCGGGATTTCAGCAAGACCTCATTCAACGTGGCTCGTGCGCCCGCCCCCTTCAACAACGTCGGCGGCCCTTTCGACGGCCGCTCGGCACGAGGCTACTGGCCGACATTCCGCGTCGGCACAGCCACTGCCAACAACTATTTCCGTCCGGTCAACGGGGTACCTGCACTGACCACTGCCGCCCCGAGCCGAGCCAACAACCCCGAATTCTTTCTGGACCTGAACCAGTTCGGCTTCGCCTCCCCCGAGGTAAAGCGCGGCAACGCCTATCTGGCCGGTGAATATGACTTAACCGACAAGGTCACGGCCTTCGCCGAGTTCGGCTATTACGCGGCACGCTCCACCATGCAGCGCCAGCCACTGGCGTTAAACGGCCCCACCTCGGACAAGCTGATGCTCATGCCCGTGGACAACCCCTACAACCCTTACGGTTCCCGCTTCTATCACCCCACCGGTGCGGCCAATGCGGACGGCACCCCGCGCCTGACCGGAACCCCGCGCACAGTAGGCTTCACGCAGATGACGCTGGCAGGCCTTTCACCCGAAGTCATCGACACAGACTCCGACGTGCTGCGTTTCACCACTGGCCTGAAGGGTTCGCTGGGCGAGACGTGGACCTGGGAAACATCACTGTTCTACAACGAAGTGAACGGCAATGACGAGGCCTATCCGGACGTGCGCGAGAGCCTGCTGCAGTCAGCGATCGCGCGCACCGACGCCAATGCCTACAACCCCTTCGGCTATACCTTCAAGGTGCAGAACGGCGCGGTAATGGCCAATGCTCCGTACGCCAATCCGCAAGCCGTGGTCGACTCCTTCAGCGCCGTGTTTGCGCGGGAAGCCCAGGCGACAATCGCCAGCGCCGATGCGCGCGTCTCCGGCCAGCTGTTCAGCTGGTGGGGCGGCGATGTGATGGCGGCCTTCGGTGTCGAACACCGCAAAGAGGATCTCGAAGATGTGCGCCCACCGTTCAGCGGCGAGAACCCCGCCGGCTCGGGCCTGGAGACTACCAACAACGACTTCCTGCTGCACCCGCCGCGTCCGGACGTGTTCGGTGACCGCGACGTGACCAGTGCTTTCGCCGAAATCATGCTGCCGCTGGTCAGCGAAGACGCCGCGGTACCGCTTGTGAACCGCCTGGAACTGAACCTGTCTGCACGCAGCGAGCGCTATAGCGACTTCGGCAGCACCACCAAGCCCAAGATCGGCCTGAACTGGAAGCCCGCCGAGTGGCTGATGCTGCGAGCCTCCTATAACGAAGGTTTCATGGCACCAAGCCTCGCGGCCTTGTACACCAGCCCGCGCTGGACGATCTCCGCTGGCGCGGGTGATATCGACCTCTATCGGAACCCGGCCTTGAACGAAGGACCCTACGTGATGCGCACCTACTTCGGTGGCAATCCGGACCTGGCACCACAAGAGTCCAAGGGCGACACCGCAGGCTTCGTGATCGATGTACCGTTTGTGGACGGCCTGAGCGTGAACGCAGACTGGTGGCGCATCCGCCGCAGCGACCTACTGGGGCAGCGCAGCGTGGCACAGATCAACGAGAGCGACGTCGCGCTTCTCACTGCCTATACCCAGCAACAGCGGGCTGCGGGGATACCAATCGGACAGATCAATCTTGGCAGCGGCACTGCTGACTACAAGGGCGACCCTGACGTCCAGCGCTATGCCCTGACCCCGGAGGACATCGCCGCCTTCGCCGCCTACAACGCCGCCAATCCGAACAAGCCGGTGGCAGCGGCAGGCCGCATCCTGTCTCGCAACCAGCCGTTCCTGAACCTGTCTTCCAGTGAGCACAGCGGCGTGGACTTCGGCTTCCGCTACGAGCTGCGCGACCTGAGTGTTGGCGACCTGAGTATCGGGGATCTCGTGTTCAGCTCCGAGTGGGCCTACCTGGATCAGGCGGAAACTACCCTCTCGCCAGCCAACGTCGCTCCAACAGTTAACAACCTGTTGTTCGCTTCCGGGGCAGCCGAGTGGCGCAGCACCAGCAATATCTTCTGGCGCAAGGACAAGTGGAACGCGGGCCTGGGCATCTATCATGTGGGCGAAACTCACGATGCGGGCGCCACAACCACGCAGGCCACTTATGAAAGTCTGGGTCGCCCGAGCTACATTGAGCCCTTCTTCACGCAGGGGCGCACAATTTACCGCCGCGTGGTCGACAGTTTTGTGACTTACAACTTGTCTGTTGGTTATGAGTTCGACGGTGCCAGCAATGCTATGCTGCGCGATACCCGCGTGCGCTTCGGGGTGATGAACCTCACAGACAAGGAGCCGCCGCTGGCCGCTGAAAGCTTTGGTTATGACCCCTCTGTCAGTCAGTCACTCCTGACGGGACGGAGCTGGAACCTGCAGATCACGAGGAAATTCTGATGCTCTCTACACTGTCACGTCGCAAAATGCTGTTGGGCATGGCCGGTGCGGCCGGTGTTGCCGCCACAGGGCTCGTCGGCAGAGCATTCGCCGCCGATAACCTCGGCGATGAGGCGCTGCGCGCCGCCTACCGGCAATGGCTGGAGTCACTGCCAGCGGCACCCGCGCCT
>JBBTKA010000119.1:3669-10331 GCA_038059145.1 Pseudomonadota bacterium | reverse complement strand
TGAAGCTGCACGGAGTGGCGGCCACAGAACTCAAACGCTGGCACGTCATGGAGGCGAATCAGGGGGTAGCGGTGGATGCCGAGCACTTCTACGGCATCGGCAACCACGCGCTGGTCAAGCACCGCAAGGACACCGGCGAGCGGGTGGCGGAATGGTTCGGGCCTCGCGCTGGCGCCATCATTCACCTGAACTCGGGCTGGGTGGACGGGGATCGTCTGGTGCTCTCGCACTCGAACTTCTCGCAGCTACCCATGGCCAGCTCGCTGGAGACTTACGATGCGCGCAGCCTGCAGCCTCTGGAGAGTCACAGCCTTGGCATGCGTCTCGGTTCACTGACCTGGGCCGTGCGTCATCAGGGATTCTGGTGGGCCTGCTTCGCCAATTACAACGACGGCGGCACCACCCCGGGCTTCGATCAGCGCTGGACTCATGTCGCCAAATTTAACGACGACTGGCAGGAGCTGCAGGCATGGCTCTTCCCGCCGCAAGTCATCGCCACGTGGGGCGACAGCTCCTGCTCCGGCGGCGACTGGGGCGACGACGGCTTGCTGTATGTCACCGGTCACGATGCTGCCCAGCTGCACGTGCTGCGCCTGCCCCAACAGGGAGTGACGCTGGAATATGTCACTACCATCGACGTGCCCTTCGAAGGCCAATCCTGGGCCTGGGATCGCAGCGCCGAAGGCGGCCGGGTGATCTACGGCATCAGCCGTGCGCGGCAGGAAGTGATTGTGGCGCGCATCCCCGACGTCGTCTGAATGTGCTCGCGATTGCCTCTGTGGGAGCGAGCCTGCTCGCGATGGTTGTTAGGAATGTCTCACTAAAAAACAATCGCGGGCAGGCCCGCTCCCACAGAGTTAGTGAGAGCTCGAGAGAAGCTCGTGGAACCTCTGCAGCGGCACTGGTTTGCTGAACAGATAGCCTTGGAAGAGTTTGCAACCGTGGCGGAGCAGATAGTGGTGCTGGGCCTCTTTCTCCACCCCCTCTGCCAGCACCTCCATGTCCAGAGTGTGGGCCATATCGATGATGGTGCGGATGATGGCCATGTCTTTGTCATTCTGGCCAATGTTGCGCACGAAGGACTGATCTATCTTCAACTGATTCATCGGCAGGCGACTCAGATAGGACAGAGAAGAATATCCTGTTCCAAAATCGTCGATCGAAAATTTGATTCCCCTATTATTGAGCCTGTTGATAATACTGCCAGCGGTGCTGATATCGTGAAGCAGCATCGACTCGGTAAATTCCAGCATCAGCCCATTGGCATCAAGCGTGTATTCTTCAAGCAATCCCAACAAATTGGTCTCGAAGTTCTTTTCGTAAAACTGATCGGCCGTGATATTGATGCTCAACTTCAGGTGGCGGCGCTCGGGATCTGCCTGCCAGCTTTGCAGCTGCTGCATTCCCATTTGCAGGATGTCCTGACCGAGCTTCACCATGAGACCAGCCTGCTCCGCCAGGGGCAGGAATGCTGCAGGACTGAGCAGGCCTTGCTGCGGATGCTTCCATCTCACCAGCGCCTCAGCTCCCACTATATGGCTGTTTTGATCGAGCTGAGCCTGATAATAGAGTTCAAATTCGTGTCGCTCGATTGCCGCGCGCAAATCACTCAGCAGTTGAGCACGCTCGCCCACGGCGATCTGCAGCGCCGGGTCGAAGAAGCTGATTCTGTTGCGGCCGTTGGAATTGGCTCCGAACAGCGCAATATCCAGTTGCTTGAGCAATTCCTGCAGATTGTCAGCGCCTGGACCGAACAGCGTCGCGCCGATGCTGCAGGAGTTGTAATACGACTTTTCATCAATAACGTAATTGCCATCCAGCCTTGCGAGGATGGACTCGGCAGTGCTCTGCAGGTTCGCAGACGCGGTGGCAAGGTCTGTCCCGATATTGTTCAGCAGAACCAGAAACTCGTCGCCGCCATAACGCGAAATCACGTCTGTTGTGGGCAGGGTACGCTGCAGATGCTCGCTGACTTCCACCAGCAATTCGTCGCCTGCCTTGTGCCCCAGGGTTTCGTTGATGGTTTTGAAATTATCCAGATCCACCATCAACAAACCGCCAAACTGCAGGTGCGCGGTATGCTGCTCAATGGCTGCGGCCAGCAGCGTGCGCAATCTCTCTCTGTTCACCAGGCCAGTGAGGCTGTCGAAGTAAGACAGTTTGCTGATCGTTTCTTCGGCCGTCTTGATGTCGCTGATATCGATGAAGTCGCCCACATAGTGGGTAATCTCGCCCTGGGCATTGCGCACTGCGGTGATAGTCAGGGATTGGGGAAACATCTCGCCATTCTTGCGCAGATTCCACATTTCGCCGTGCCAATAGCCGCTCTCCTTGATGCTCTTCCACATATCCGCATAGAAGGCTTTGTCGTGACGCCCCGAACTGAGCAGGTGAGGAGTATGACCCAGCACTTCGTCCTGTCTGTAGCCAGTGGTCGCTTCAAAGGCAGCATTGACACGCAGAATGCGTTGATCGGCATCAGTGATCATGATGCCTTCCTGTGACGAAAACGCCGTGGCGGCAATCCGCAGCTCGGCCTCGGTGGCCATGCGCTCGGTGATATCTTCCACCAGGGAGACACTCAGCCCTTCTTCGGGAACCGGGACATTCTGGGCCGTCACGTAACGGGTGGCCTGGCCCTTGCGAGTGATAGGTATCGCCTCCCACTTCATGTGCGCCGGATCACCGCTGGCGTAGTCAGCCAGCACCCTTGCCCGGATATGCTGACGCTGTTCCTCGTCTTCATAGACCGCCTCCCAGAAGTTATCCAGCTCGCCGATGGCCTCGCGAGTGCTCCGGTAGAAACGCTGGAAGTTATCATTCATGTACTCGAAGCGGACCTGCTCACCCACGGTGTTGATCGCGACGCCAATGGGCAGATGGTCGAGGGCCGCCTTGAGAATTCGCTGGTCCCTTGCAGACGTGCGCTGAGCCCGGCGGCGCTCAATGATCTGAAATAACTCATTGCCAAACAGCTGGACCGTCTGCACGGTGTCGTCGTTGTACTGATATTCAGCATTGCCGAGCCCGACCACCATCACGATTTTGTCACCCTCAAGGATCGGTACACTGATCAGGCGCGAGAGCTCGGAATGTCCCTCCGGGAGACCTTTCTTGTTCGGCGTCGACGCATAGTCATTGATGATGATCGGCTGGCGCTGCCGGATGCAGTCTGCCCACACACCAGCTGACGCCACCGGGTAATGGTTGTCGTAACTGGCGTGGCAATAGCTGGCAACCGTGGCACTGCTCCAGGCCAACAGCTCGATCTCATTCTGATCGTCGCTGACGAGGTGCAGAAACCCGATCTTGCTCTGGCAGATTTCCTCAAGGGTATCCAACGCCTTCTGTGCCAGCGTTCTTTCATCCAGAGTGGCAGCCATGCCTGCCAGCTCCATGAGCCTGGCCATGCGCGTCTCGGAGAGATAGCGGGCGCTGATGTCTCTGATCACCAGAATGTAGCGATGCTGAGCTTCTTTTATGCTGAGGAGCGAGCCTGAAATCTCGTAGCGGTGCGGTCCCGTTGCCGTCAGCAAAGTGTACTGCCGGCCTGCGGAGCGCCCGCTGCTATCGATATCCGCCAGTGCCAGGTGCAGCACTGCGAGCGCATCCTCGGGGAGGAATTCCGACATCTTTCTACCGAGGAAGACGTCTGGTGATGCCAACAGATCGGCACGGGAAGTCTCGGAGTGGTAGCTGTGGATGGTAGTGTCCATGCCGACCTCAAACATCATGTCAGGCATGGCATTCAGGGTGGCGGTGATGCGTGTATTGAGGTTGGCAATCTCATCAAAGGGAAGGTCGATGGTCGCGAGAATCAGGGCGCGGTACAGAAACCCGTAGGCGATCAGCTTGTAGACATGCCCGAGCAGATTGTAGACGTCGGTGACAGCACTGTAGAAAGTGAAATAGAGCTCGCTCAACGCCATGATGGCAGCCGCCACGGCCAGGGTCAGCATGCCGAGCGATTGAGCATGACGGGCGGTTAGCCAGAACTTACAGGCAGCGGCACCATAAAGCAGGATGAGAAAATACTCGCTGGCGATCTTGAACGACGTCAGCCCGGTGTCGTCATTGAATGTTGCTGGCAGCAGTTCTGCGTGGAACAGCAGCAGCCAGTGCAGAAAAATCAGGCCAATCAGCGTCCCCGCCAGAACCTGCCAGCGCGCGCTGCGAGGTATTTTTCTGCTGGGGAGGAATGCCGCGATCAGCAGACCGACTGCCGCGAAGAGTCTGGCCATCAGCCAGAAATTGATCGACTTCTCCGGCGTACCGGGACCGAGCAAACCCGGCATTCCCTGGAAGGAGAGCGTGTGGCTGAAATCCAACACGGCGACACCCAGAAAGGCACAGGCCAATATGGTCGCGCGGTAGGTTCTTGCGTTCTGACGGGCATGCCATCCCAGCACAAAAATCATGCTGGCGATGGCCACGGCGATCGTCTCCATCAGCATGTGCAAGGGCAGATAATTGGCAAAACCCTGGAGACCCGGCATAGGCAGCAACCGGGAAATCAGCAGCAATGCTATCAGTGCTGCCAGCGTCTGCAGCGTCCGGCTCTGGGCTCGCCGATACTGTTTGTGGTGTTCGCTTTCGTACATCGTGATTCGGCTATCGGGCTCTGTGCATCCGTTCGGCCCATTCGCTCTTTCTGTGGAATTCAGTCTTGTGTGTGTGGCTATAGTGATCGAATTGCCGGGCAAAGTCACCACAGGGCGCGGGATGTCAGGCTAGAGCCCGAGTACGCTGAAGCGTCTGCGCTGGATCATCGGATTAAGAGGCGCATCCACAATTTCTAGTCTATACAGATAATATCTCGGCGTTTTGAGCGTCGCATGCGACCCGCCGAAATAACTTATTTACTTATATCTTTACTTATCATGGTTCAAACAAATACCATTCTCTGGTCGAAAAGATCGCTGCGGCAACTTCGGAAGTTACCCACCCAGGAGGCTCAGTGGATTTACCGGGAAGCTACTCACTTGGAGACTTTTCCGGACTGCCAGAATATCAAGCGATTGACGAGCCACCAATCTGAATTCCGCCTCAGGATTGGAAGATACCGCGTGATGTTTAACTACGATGGCCAAGTACGAATCGTGAGTATTGAAGAGGTAAAATTACGCGATGAAAGCACCTATTGACGTTCAGATCATCAAGCAGGAAGGGCGACCTGTGTTCGCAGTCCTGCCTTACGATCAATACTTGAAGCTCACACAGCAAGGCACCGAATCGGACATTTACATCCCACACGAAGTCATCGGTCTATGTGTGGAAAAGGGCTTGAGCCTGCTTGCCGCATGGCGCACATACAAAGGACTTAGTCAGAACGAGTTGGCGGAAAGAATGGGCATTACCCAGCCAGGCATAGCGCAGATGGAACGGCCGGGTGCAAAATTGCAAAGACGTACGGTTGAAAAAGCTGCTTCTGCCCTTAACGTGCTTCCAGAACAGCTAACAGAGTAGTGCGCCTCTATCATCAGACCGCGCCAAACCCAAGCCTGGCGCGCCTGAAGAGATCGAACTATTTCAGCGCCTCCAACCCCGCGCCAAAATTGATGTGAAACACACCGCCATCCATGACCAGCGCGGGCACCGATTTCACCCCTGCATTCTCGGCCTCCTGCAAGCGAGCACGGTCGGTGCCGAGGTGGACAATCTCGACGGCATAGCGGCCTGCATCCAGCGCGGCGGCGATACTCTGTTCAGCCGCAATACAAACGGGGCAACCGGCGTGGTAGAAAGTGGCAGTGCTCTTCATAATGTTCTCCAGTGTTTAGCTCGCTCAATGATGAAAGGTCAGTTGTATGCTGCAGCATGGCCGACACAGTAGAGATGATCGTGTACTGCGGAAAGCAGGCACTTTTCGGTGCCCTCCCCACATTCAGGTGTAATTTGATGATGCAAAAGGAAAACAAAATTTCGAGCGCAGGCAAGCGCACTGACAAGCAGACGAGCTACCACAAACTTGAAGATGTCGTCGGCTGCAAGTGGTCGGTATCGGTGCTGCAATGTGTGGGCGAAGGCATCTCGCGCCCCGGCGCGCTGGAGCGGGAGATCAGTGGCATTTCCACCAAAGTGTTGTCCGAGCGCCTGCGCAAACTCACTGCGTATGGCTTGCTCGACAAGCAGATATTTCCGGAGGTGCCACCCAGAACTGAATACACGTTAACTGACTCGGGGTTAAAACTGCTGGAGATCATCAATCAGATTCGGGTGCTGGATGAGGGGATTCGGGGTGGGTCAAAGTAGGAACGGCCGCCTTTACAAATCGTCCCAAAAATCAGATGGCATTTCTTTAAGCAGTTCCCGCTCGATACGCTTGAGCTCGAACTGAAGACTGTTTGCATCAAGCCTCTGGTTCTCCAGCGCCATATGGGTACTTGTCTTATTGACTATCTGCAGAGCCTTTGCTTTGGCGCGTTTGGTTATCAAAGCCTCGACTCTCTCCGACGGCACGATCGTATACACCACTCGCCCGCCCATGGCTTCCGCCATGGCATGCAGGGTCTTCAGCGTAATGGCCCCAGATAGCTCATTTCTTTCTGACTGAGCCACCTGTGAGCGTGATACACCTAACATACGGCCCAGTTGTGCTCCTGACATGCCCAGCGCTTTGCGCATGGTTTTCAGCCAACCTTCAGGGGCGTGGTCAAACCGAC
>JBBTKA010000119.1:0-3659 GCA_038059145.1 Pseudomonadota bacterium | reverse complement strand
TGTTTGGCTGCCTTATCTAAAGCTGTTCCCTTAGTTTAATCGTCTTTTTTTCAGTAAGCCCATAGCCTTGATACCTGAAACGCCATAGGTTACAGTTCTAGTCATGATACGGAGCTTCAAACACAAGGGACTGGCGAAATTTTTCAAGACAGGCAGTACTGTCGGGATACAGGCTGCCCATGCAAACCGACTCCGTCTGATACTCGGCCGCCTTCATGCAGCAGCCGCCCCAACGGATATGAGCTTGCCTGGTCTTCGTTTACATGAACTCGTTGGCAATCGGTCCGGTACTTGGTCAGTTTCTGTAAATGGGAATTGGCGAGTGACATTCATCTTTGTCGGCGAGGATGCTGAAGTTGTCGATTATGAAGACTACCACTGAGGGAATACCATGCTGATGCACAATCCACCGCATCCTGGGGAAATTATTAAAGAGCTATGCCTTGAACCACTCGGCCTGTCTGTGACAGAAGCTGCGGATGCCCTTGGCGTCAGCCGAAAAACGTTGAGCGCGATACTTAATGGTCGTGCAGGGATCAGCCCTGAAATGGCCGTGCGCCTTTCCATTGCATTCGATACCTCTGCAGAAAGCTGGCTTAACCAGCAATCTCAGTATGAGCTTTGGCATGCGGAGCAAAATAGAGGCGCGCTTATAGTCAAGAAGTTGGTTGCAGCGTGAGGAATCTGCTGCCAATAAAATCAGCAAATGATTGGCTAGACTGCATAATTCATCTGCGCTGACCTGGACAGTTTGGTGAACCCGCAGAGATTGATTCGGCATTTGGCTGAGCCAAATACCTCACCCCTGCGGGGCAGCTCTTCAGCTGTCCTGGCTGCTTCGCAGCCGGTGATTCGGCATTTGGCTGAGCCAAATACCTCACCCTCCGGGCAGCCTGCGGCTGTCCAAAACGCTGCGCGTTTTGTCGAACTGGGGAGTTCGATCTTCCGGGAAGCCAAATAAAAAAGCCCACGTAAAGTGGGCTGTTTTATTTGGTGCACCCGGAGAGATTCGAACTCCCGACCAAGTGGTTCGAAGCCACCTACTCTATCCAGCTGAGCTACGGATGCGTGCGGCCGCGATTATATAGAACTCTTTCCGGGTGGTCACCCCATAAATCGGGTCACTCCACCCTCGCACCACGCACATCCACGCTGAACTGACCTGCGGCGGGAAGTGCGCCCGCCTGAAAGCCTATGGTTGAATCCAGCTCGCCGCCCTGCCCCGCAGAGATCTGCGGAACAACCACACTGCGGCTGACCAGCTGACCGCCCACTATTGCCCGGAACTCCACGGTGACGTCGCTTACGGGCACGGGCGAGGTGTTCTGCACTCGTGCCACCAGGCGGCCCGCTTGGTTGATGTAAGCCTGTGCGCTGATGTATTGCGCCGGGTTGTCGGCGATATCCAGGCGGATATAAGCGGCACGAGATTGCTCGCCGAGCTGGCCCTGGGCGCCTGCCGCCATGCCGAAATACTCCTTGGCGGCGACCCGGTCGTTGTTCGCCAGAGACAAGGTCCCCAGCTCATTCATGGCGAGCGCGGTGGGCAGCAGCTTGATGCTGGCCTGCAGATCCTCATTGGCGCGCGCCCGTTGTCCTTGTCTGGCAAAGGCGACGCCACGGCCGAGGTAGTAATCGTAGTAGTTGGGGTCGCGGCTGATGGCGGCGTCGTAGCCACTGACTGCCGCTTCATAACGTCGCTGGTAGACCATGATGTCAGCCTGCAGGCCATGAAAGCGTGCCTCATTCGGCACCATGCTCAGCGCTGTCTCAAGTTTGCGGGAGGCTTCTTCCAGCTTGTCTTCCGCAATCAGTTTCTCGGCCTCATCGAAGGCGTCGTAAGCAGGCTTAGTCTCGCGCAGGAAGGCAGTGGCTTCCTGAAAGCGTGCCTCGCCCAGCTCGCCACCAGCCCTGCCCTCGGCCCGCAGTTGCGCGACCAGTGCGCGATTGTTGTCGACGCGCTCTTGTGACGGAGGGTGGCTGGCGAACAATCCGTCGAGCCAATTGCTCTGACGGCCCTCGGAGAGGCGGACAAACGTCTCCTGCAGGCTGATGGCGGCGGCGGGGTCATAGCCCGCATCGACCATGTAGCGAATGCCGTAGGCATCCGACTCACGCTCGGCCTCGCGCCCGTAGCGCTGCGTGAGCAATTGCGCACCGAGTTGAGCGCCGCCAACGACGTAGTCGGCATAGTCAGACCCTTGCGCGGCAACGGCACCAATCACCAGCGCGCCCTGCAGCAGCATGCCCCGCTCCATGGCCTGGGCGCCATGGCGTGCGGCGGCGTGGACTATCTCGTGACCCAGCACTGCGGCGAGCTCGGCCTCATTGTTCAGCTCCACCAGCAGACCCCGATTGACGGCGATCTTGCCTCCGGGCAAGGCCCAGGCATTGGGGACGGAGTTGTTGAGGACCACAAACTCGTAAGGCAATTGCCTGTCGCTGACGGCGACCAGACGATTGCCAACCTGCTGCACGTAGGCTGTCAGTGCGCGATCGACGCTGAACTGCCCACCCTGGCTCTGCTGGGAGGGAGAATACTGTTCCTGACCGATTGCGACTTCGCGCTGCTCGGAGATAAACCCCAGCTCTCGCTGCCCGGTGACCGGATTGACGGCACATCCCGCTATCGTCAGCAGCCCCAGCGTGATGGTCAGCAGAAGAACCCGGGCTTTGACTCTTGGTGTGACTTGCTTGCGATTCATGATGACCTCATCGGCAGGAGTGGCAATGTCATGTGTACAGGACCAACTGGCGCCATTTTAGCGTGTCTCCGTCGTTTTGACTGTACCGCATCGCACATTGCGGATCGGCGAAAATGCGAAACTGCGCTATGCTCGATAGCAGGATCACAACCACAAGGGAGTTCCCATGACGACACGCTGCAAATGGCCCGGCAATGACCCGCTGTATATCGAGTACCACGACAAGGAATGGGGGGTGCCCCTGCACGATGAACGTGCACTGTTCGAATTTCTCTGTCTCGAATGCCAGCAGGCAGGGCTGAGCTGGATCACGGTGCTGCGCAAGCGCGAGAACTATCGCCGCGCTTTCCATAATTTCGAGCCCGAGACGGTCGCCGCCATGACCGATGACGCCATAGAGGCCCTGTTGCTGGACGCGGGCCTGATTCGTAATCGTCTGAAGCTCTACGCCATGCGGCACAACGCCCTTGCGTTTCTCGCCGTACAAAAGGAGTTCGGGTCGTTCGGAAAATACATGTGGTCCTTCGTCAACGGCAAGACCATCGATGGCAAGCGCACCGGCATGGGCGACATCCCCGCCACCACGCCCGAGAGCGATGCCATGTCAAAGGATCTGAAGAAGCGCGGGTTCAAGTTCGTGGGCTCGACAATCTGCTACGCACACATGCAGGCAACGGGGATGGTGAACGATCACGTCCAGGAGTGCTTCCGTTATCAAGAGGTGAAACAGTAGAGGTTCAATCTTCGAGGAGGGCACGCTCGAACTGCTCGCTGGCCTGCCTGTTCAACTCATCGGCCTTTTGCTGGAAGATGATCTGCTGCAGCAGCGACAACAACGAGTCGCGGAAGCAGTCGCGATGCAGATAGGCGCATACCCCACCGTCCTTGGCATCCAGTGCGCGCCGCTTGAGATCCTCGCGAAGGGACCGGACAAGCGAATGATGATCCAGCACA
>JBBTKA010000118.1:0-8560 GCA_038059145.1 Pseudomonadota bacterium | reverse complement strand
CAGATGTTGCAGTTCATCAGCCAGAATCTTTGATGTGTTTTCCGCGCCTTTAACCGCGCACTGAGAGGTCACAATGAAAGCCAAAAACATTCGCCCCGCAGCAAGTCTGCTGAGTCTCTGCCTGTTGATCGTCGGCTGTGCCGCGCAGCCGGTCGCGCTGCCAGAGCCCAACGATCCGCGCTTCGCGCCGGTGCTGACGCAGAGCGTGGCGCCGCTGCCCCAGGCCACCGGGTCCATCTATTCGGCTCGCAGCGCCGTCGATCTCTATCAGCGCCGCGCACACCGGGTGGGCGATGTTCTGACCATCGCGCTGAACGAAGCGACCTCGGCCAGAAAGTCTTCCGGCACTTCGATCAGCCGCGAGAACCAGTTGACGGTCAACGACGCCGCCGTGCTCGGGAATGGCTTCCTCGGCACCGGTCTGAATCTGGCCAGCAATGCTTCCAATGCCCTGGATTTCGAGGGCACTGGTGAGAGCGACCAGAGCAACCAGCTGACTGGCAGCATCACCGTCACCGTCGCCAACGTGCTGCCCAATGGTTTATTGGAAGTGCGCGGCGAGAAGTGGCTGCAGCTGAACCGGGGCAACGAATTCATCCGCATCAGCGGGTTGGTGCGCAAGGAAGACATTTCGCCGGACAACACGATTCTGTCCACCCGTGTCGCCGACGTGCGCATCGCCTACAGCGGCACCGGCACCTTGGCCGACACCAACGAGGCGGGCTGGCTGACGCAGTTCTTCGTCGGCAATCTGTGGCCTTTCTAGGCCAATCCTTTGTTAAGACTTTCATTCGAATAACACGCAGGACCACACAGGCAGGAACACGACATGTTGACGACAATCAGAAGAACCACGACCCATCCGTTCATCGCCTTGCTGCTGACGGTGACGCTGAACGCCAGCGTGTGGGTGGCGCCGGCGAGTGCCGATCGTCTCAAGGACATTGCGAACCTGCAGGGTGTGCAGGCTAACCAGCTGGTCGGCGTCGGTCTCGTGACGGGGTTGGATGGCACTGGCGATCAGACCACCCAGGCGCCGTTCACGGCAGAATCCTTCCGCGCTTACCTGAATCAATTCGGCATTCCCTTGCCACCGGGTGAGAACTTTCAGCTTTCCAACGTCGCGGTGGTGTCCGTGCAGGCAGAACTGCCTGCGTTTACCAAGCCGGGTCAGACCATCGATATCACGGTGTCTTCCCTGGCCAACGCCGAGAGTCTGCGCGGCGGCAGTCTGGAGCGGACCTTCCTGCAAGGCGTGGATGGCGAAGTCTATGCCATCGCGCAGGGTAATCTGATCGTGGGCGGCCTGGGGGTCGGCGCTGCGGATGGTTCCAGCGTCACTATCAACGTGCCGAGCGTGGGACGCATTCCGGGCGGAGCGACCACGGTGCGCGAGGTGCTGACTGCATTTGGAGATGGCGACAGCGTGACCTTCAATCTGAAGCGGGCGGATTTCACCACGGCGCAGCGTGTCTCGCAGGCCATCAACATGTTTCTGGGTGAGGGCACTGCGAACGCGATCGACGCCGTGTCCATCAAGGTGTCGGCGCCGCTGGATGCGCAGACGCGGGTGGCCTTCGTCTCGGAGCTGGAAAATATTGAAGTGGAGCAGGGCGCTGCCGTGGCGCGGGTGATCGTGAATTCGCGCACCGGTACCATCGTGATTGGCGAGCATGTGCGGGTGGCGCCGGCCGCGGTGACCCATGGCAGCCTGACTGTGACTATCTCCGAGAGCTTCGAAGTCAGCCAGCCCAATGCGTTTGCCGAGGGTGACACGGTGGTCACGCCGGAGTCGGACCTGACGGTGGCGCAAGAGAGCAATCGCATGTTCCTGTTCGACACCGGGACGACGCTGTCGGAGATCGTGCAGGCCATCAATGCAGTGGGCGCGGCGCCCGGCGATCTGGCGGCGATTCTGGAGGCATTGAAGCAGTCGGGCTCGTTGAAGGCCGATCTGATCGTGATCTGATTTTTCGTCTGCCTGCGCGCGACTTCATTGCGCTTCTCTCTTTTGTTTCGCCCTCGACTCCACCTCCAAGGTCTTCGATAAACGTCTTCGATGAGTGCCAGATCAGGTTTCTGGCACTCGTCTTGCTACATCCCTTGTAAATGGCCTCGTGGAGGCCGTTGCCGCCTGAAACCCGGCGCCAACGGCAAGAATTGACCTCCAGGCGGCAATCGCTGGTTGCCGACTCCGCCACCCCTGATCAATGAGAAAGAGCTGCTGAACATGGTAAGTCGCGTAGAGAATCCCAACGTCTACACAGACCTTTCCGGCCTGAATGCGATCTCGCAACTGGGCCGTGAGAACACGCCTGCGGCGCTGCGTCAGGTGGCGCAGCAGTTCGAGTCGCTGTTCCTGAACATCATGCTCAAGGCCATGCGTGACAGCACCAAATCCTTCGGCGAAGGCAATTTCCTCAACAGCAACGAGATGGAGTTCCATCAGCAGAATTTTGACAATCAGCTGAGCCTGCACCTGAGCCAGAGCGCAGGCCTCGGCCTCGCCGACGTGCTCTACGAACAAATGCTGGGCCAGTTTGGTCTGGAGGCGCCAGCGCCCGAAGCCACCGCTGCGGCGCCCATCATGGGGCCACTGGAAACCTCACCCCCTCGCGGGTCAGACCCGCGCAAGGCATTGATTCGGCTGCAGATGGTGGAAACAGGGGGGCGTGGAATGCGGGCTGCAGAGGAGTCGGGCATCGATTCGCCCCAGGAATTCGTGCGTCGGCTGTATCCGCTGGCGGAGCGGGCGGCCGAGCGTATCGGCGTGGATCCGCGCATGCTGCTGGCGCAGTCGGCGCTGGAGACCGGTTGGGGGCGACGCATGATCGCCCGACCGGACGGCGTCAGCACCCACAACCTGTTCGGCATCAAGGCCGATGAGCGCTGGAGTGGCGCGCGTGCCAGCGTCAACACCACTGAATACCAAGACGGCGTAGTCCGTATGGAAAAAGCCGCTTTCCGCTCCTACGATTCCTTCGAGGATAGCTTCAACGACTACGTGGATTTCCTCGAAGGCAATCCCCGCTATCGCGAGGCGCTCGACAACAGCCATGACGCCGAATCCTTCGCCCGCCATCTGCAGGAAGCGGGCTATGCGACCGATCCGGTCTACGCCCGCAAACTCACTCGGGTGATGCACAGCAACACCATGCAGATGGGTCTGCGTCAGCTCGAAGGGAAGAGGTGATCTGAATGGCTGGATTGATTACCACCGCAATCTCCGGACTCAAGCTGAGCCAGCTGGCACTGTCGATCTCCGGCCAGAACATCGTCAACGCCAACACCGATGGTTACAGCAGGCAGTCGATCTCCGCCGTCACCAGCACGGCGATGAAAACCGGCGCGGGCTTCGTCGGCACCGGCGTGACCGTCACCGACATCTTCCGCAACACCGAACAATATCTGGTGGACCAGGTCAGCCGCGACATCTCCGTGCTCGCAGACTTCGACGCCTATCTCTCGAACATCAACCAGACCGACAACCTGCTCGCCAGCCCGTCCAGCAGTCTATCCAGCAGCATGAACAACTTCTTCGACGCGCTCAATGAGTCGTCGAATGACCCGGCGTCCTTGCTCGGCCGCCAGCTGCTGATGACCCAGACCAATATGCTGACGCAGAATTTCAAGAGCCTGGAGTCCAAGCTGCTCAGCCAGAATCTTGCCATCAACAAACAGTTCGACAGCTTGGCAGCCAACGTCACCACCATCGCGAAAGAGATCGCCCTGCTCAACGATGCCATCGGCAACTCGGTCGGCGCGACCATTGGCAAGTACCCCAACGATCTGCTCGACCGCCGGGATGTGCTGGTGCGCGATCTCTCCAAGTTTGTCGAGGTGGCGGTAGTGCCACAGGGCGATCAGACCATCGATGTTTTCATCGGTGAGGGGCAGGGCCTGGTCATCGGCCCGACCCCCAGTGAAGTGGTGTCTATCCCCGGTCCCATGAAACCGGATCGCAAGGAGATCGCCTTCAAGGTCAACGGCGAAACCCGCATCGTGACCAATCAACTGACCGGCGGCGAGCTGGGCGGATTGGTGCGTTTTCGCAAGGAAGCCCTGGAACCCGCGCTCGCCTCGCTGGGACGCATTGCGCTGGCATTGGCGGACGGCATCAACAGTCAGCAGCATCTTGGCATCGACCTGGAGGGCAACCTGGGGCATTCGATCTTCACCGACATCAATGATCCGGTGCTGGTGAAGAACCGCGTGCGTGGCGACGTCAACAATGCGCTACCCAGCGATCGTCAGCTCTCGGTCACCATCGACGACATCAGTCAGCTCACCACCAGCAGCTATGAGTTGAAGTTTCCCGGCCCGGGGCAGCAGTACTCCGTGCTGCGCGAGGCGGATGGCAAGCTCGTGGCACAGGGCGTGCTCAGCGACAAATTGCCCCACAAGATCGAGATCGATGGTTTCGCCATCAACCTCACGGCCGGATCGTTCCAGGCCGGCGACAAGTTTCAGATCGAGCCGACCACTAAAGGCGCGAGTGACATCAAGGTACTCATCACTCGTCCAGAGGCCTTTGCCTTCGCCTCGCCGGTGCGTACCCAGACCAGTGTCGGCAATCAGGGCGGCGCGTTCATCCTCCCCGGCAACGTCACCGATATCAGCACGGCCGCGTTTACCACGGTGCCGGGGGAGCTGAGTCCACCGATCCTGATCCGTTTCACCTCACCGACCACTTATGACGTGCTCGATTACACCGATCCGGCCAACCCCGTGTCGTTGCGCCCGCCGCTGAACAACCAGCGTTTTTCGCCGGGCGTAGTCAACGACGTGTTTCCGGACGATCCCGGTGGCACGTCTGTCAGCACGCTGGGCAGCGGCGCGGCAAGAGCCAACCTCGGTCTGCTCAACAATGGCTACCAGCAGGAGATGGTGACCTTGCTCACCACCGATCCGGTCAACGGCTATGTGACGGAGACGCGTGTACAGATCAATCAGAATCAGACGGCCGCGCAGGTCGCCCAGCAGCTGTCAGGCCTCAAGGGTGTCAGCGCGAGTGCCGCCACGCGCATGCAGTTGTCTGATTTCACCACCGATGGCAGCGGCACCCCGCTGACGCTCACCCTCAACGGTGTCGATCTCACTGATCCGCGTGTAATTCTGGAAGGGGCGCTGGTGCCGGAACTGGTGCCCGATCCGCTGACGGCCGACTTTCTGCGCGACCGCATCAACAGCAACAAGGCGCTGACGACCATGGGCATCTTCGCCGAGAGCGATGGCGAGCGACTCACCGTGCGCTCGACCACCGGGCTCGATCTGCAGGTGAAAGTCAGCGGCAATGCGGGCGACTCCCTGCTGGTGCGCGACGGCGACCTGCACTCCATCGTGGGCGACAAGAACCTGAACGCGGGAGTCAGCATTCCGGTCAATTCCAGCTTCGGCATCAACATGGGATTCGGCACCACCACGGTGGCGCTGACGCCGGGCGACTACGCCGCTCGCGATGTGCTGCGTGCCGTGCAGAAGGACGTCGACAACGCCATGGGCACTGGCGTGGTGAAAGTCAGTATGAACGCCTCCGGCTTCATCGAAATGCGCTCCGCCCGCAGTGAACGCACGCTGGTGGTCAGCGGCATTACCGGCGGTGATCCGCTGGGCATCGAACCACTGCGCATCACTGGCCCGGACCGCGGCGCCTCGGCGGCGGTGTATGCCAGCGGCGTGGATGCCCGCGACGCCTTTGACTTCACGGCTCAGAACGGCAATTTCATTCTCGGGGTGGACGATGCTTACTCGGACTCGATCACGCTGAATCAAAGTTTCGCGGCAGGCGATGGCAGCGCGCTGGTTGCCGACATTCAGGCGCAGATCGATGCCTCCGTCGGTGCCACCGGCCTGAGCGGACGGGTGACAGTGGACCTTGATGACAACGGGGTGCTGCGCTTTACCACCGTCAGTCAGGGCGCCGACTCCGCAATCAGTATCACCGCGGGCGCGCTGGTGCAGGATCTGGTGGTCAGCGGTTCGGCCGCTGGGGAACAGACCTCCGGCTCCAATGCACTGCTCACGGGCAATGTCAGCATTACCGCCGGGTTCGACTTCGATGCCAATGGCCCGCATCAGTTCGAGATCGCCGTCAACGGCGAGGACAGCGTGCTTGTCACGCTGACCGGCAGCGCCACCGATGCTGGCGAAGTCGTGGATCTGATCGGCAATGCCATCAACACAGCGCTGGCCGCCGAGGGCTATGATTCGGTCACGGTGGGGGTCGACGGCTCCGGGAAGTTGACCATTGCATCCCAGGCTTACGGTCGTGATTCGCATGTTGCGATCAGCGATGTGCAGGGAACCTATGGTGCGTTGTTCCAGGGCGTCAGCCGTGGTGTGGCGACGACCAGTGATTTCACGATCGGCGGGACCGTCGACGTGCAACTGGCGGCCAACACCCGCCTGCTGTCCGATCGCAGCAACGGGCTGTTTGGCACGGCGCCGGTGGCGCAGAGCAACTTCATGGGTTATCAGGTCAGCATCAACAGCGGGCAGGGTGCCAGTGGCGCTCCCAAGGCCGGGGATACGTTTCTGGTGAGCTACAACACCGACGGCTCTGCCGACAATCGCAACGGGGCGGCGATGTTGTCCCTGAACAATGATCTGACACTTTCCAACGGCAACCTGACCTATCAAGGCGCCTACGGTCAGCTGGTGGAGAATCTGGGCATCCTGACGAGTCAGGGGCGTTTGAGCCAGGCCGCCTGTGAAACCTTGTTGCGGCAATCGATGTCGGCCCTGCAGTCGGTGGCCGGTGTCAACATGGACGAAGAGGCGGCACGTCTCATTCAATTCGAACAACACTACAACGCGTCGGCCCGACTGATCTCCATGGCCAAGGAAATGTTCGATGCGCTGCTGTCTTTATAAGCTGCTGTCTTTAGCAAGAAGATGAGGTAGGGGAAATGGGTCTGCGACTCTCGACAATGCAAATGCATGCCACCGGTCTGGCCGGTATGCTCGACCTGCAGAAAGCGGTCAGCAAGACGCAGGAGCAGATTGCGGGCAACAAACGGGTGCTGACCCCTGGCGATGATCCGATTGCCAGTACCCGCATTCTGGCTCTGAACCAGGAACTGGCGCTCAACGATCAGTACAACAGCAATCTGGAGACGCTCACCAACCGGCTCCAGCGTGAAGAAGTCGCCGTCTCCGGTGTCAGTGATCTGGTGATGCGGGCACAGGAGCTGGTGACTCAGGCAGGCAACGGTGCTCTCAACAAGGAGCAGCGCGGCTTCATCGCCATCGAGATGCAAAGCCTCGTGAAATCCATGGCGCAGATGATGAATAGCCGCGACGCCAGCGGCGAATTTATCTTCGCCGGTTATCAGGGCAAGTCCGAGCCGTTCGTACTCGGCGACGACGGTCGTTACCGTTATGCAGGCGACGAGGGGCAGCGCTCCATCCAGATCGCCTCGGCGACCTCGGTCGCCTCCAGCGACTCCGGCAAGAAGGTATTCGTTGACGTCAAGAGTGTGGTCAACACCGTGGTAGGGCATGCCAACGGTGGCAACCGTGGCGTGCCTCCGGCGATCATCGGGGGCGAGCGCATTGTCGATCAGGAGGCGTTCGCCGAGTTCTACCCGGAAGATGTCATCATCGAATTCCGTCCGCTCGAAGAAGTGGAGCCAGCGCTGCTGACCTACAACATCAAGCAGGCTTCCGACGGGCGCATTCTCAAGGAGAACCAGCCTTATCAGTCCGGCGAGTTGATCGAGTTCGGTGGCGCGGGTGTGCGGATCTCCGGTGAGCCGGCGGTCGGGGACACCTTCATTGTGGAATCCAGCAACAAAAAGGGCCTGCTGACCAATCTGGAGGACTTCATCGTTTCTCTGAAAGACCTCAGCGACAGTGCCACCGATAAGCAGGAACTGGCGCAACAGGTCGCCAATACGCTCGGCAATCTGAACAATGCGCAGACGACGCTGCTGGAGACGCGCAGCTCGGTGGGAGCACGGCTGAATCTGGTGGAAGCCAGTCGCAGCAACAACGCCGAGTTCGAGTTGGTCATCAAGACCGCATTGTCAGAGATTGCCGACCTCGACTACTCGAAGGCGATCAGTCAACTGAGTCAGGAGAGTTTCATTCTGGAGGCTGCGCAGGCGAGCTTCGCGCGGGTCAGCAAGTTGTCGATCTTCAAGTATATATAGATGAGCTTCAACGGGGCTTCAACAGCACCTCTGTATAGGCCGACAAACCACTTCTTCCTTTCTGCAGCTTGAGAATCTCATTCGCGAGAAGCTGCTTGTTCTTGCTCGCCAATTCCAATACAGCGCCGTCCACTTCCATCAGCTTTTCTATGCGTGCTATTTTTTCCGCTGTTTGCAGCGGGAGACTCGCATCTTCGAAATGAAAGCGCAGTAACGATTCTCTTGTGTCGATGGCGCTCTGCAATGAATTCCAATCGCGTTTTTCAGCATATTCCCGCATCTGCGTGGAGAGAATCAGGATTTCCTGCCACTGCTTCTCAAGCCTTTCCCGACTGTCTTTCATGATATTTCCGAGGCGGATTCGGATAATAAGTGCAATTGGATAGAGGACGGTCAGCCGGTAAACT
>JBBTKA010000117.1:0-6071 GCA_038059145.1 Pseudomonadota bacterium | reverse complement strand
TAAAGGATGTCGTCGGGCCATTCGCCAAGTGCGATCTCGGAGGCGGCGAAGTTGAGCTGTGCCTGCAGGCTGCTGCTTGCCAGCACTGTGCTGAACCCGAGCAGGGCAGCCAGCGTCTTTGCGGGTCGCAGCGAGGATGGCATGCAGAATGGCATCCAGGATTTCAGGCAGCGAGGCAGCAGACCGCTGATCGTCATGGTGCAGCTTCCTCGACGAGTTCACCGTAGCCAGTCGCGAAGCGGAAGATGCTCAGCAGCCGCACCTCTCGTTCGCCCTCACTGAGCTGATAGTCGAACAGGGAGAACAGCCAGAGGTCGCCGATGGACAGGCGTGTCTGTTGTGGTGCCAGACTGGACTCGTACTGCAGCAGCGGGCCGAGTGCGACACGGCTCAAGCGGCGACCCGGGTCCCACAGACGTACATCCTGCTCCAGCAACTGGTTCTCGCCATTGGCATTGCGCAGCACGCTCAGCGTCACGCGATCGCCTGGCTGGAACTCAGTGTGCAGCCGTGTGATGAAGCCCTGGGCCGACTCCACACTCACGCCATTCAGGGCGAGGATCGTGTCGCCCTCGCGCAGGTCTGCCTCGGGCAGCGGGCTCTCCGGAAATATTTCCACGATGCGGGCACCGGAGACAGGAACGGCCCCCGCATCCTCGAAGACCTCGGTGGTGAAACCGGCGCGGATGAGGATCGGGTCGGCTCGGTAGAGTTCGGTGGGCACGCTGCGTCCGTCGCTGTTCGCACTGGCGTTGACGGTGGTCTCGAAAACGGTGGTGTTGCGGCGTACCTGAAACACGAAGGCGCCAGCACTGCCGGTCTGCTGTGCCAGAGCATCGAGCAGATCGGGATGATTGATCTCGCGTCCATCGATGCTGAGGACGACATCACCGGCGCGAATCCCGGCTGTATCTGCCGCACCATTGGCAGTGACAGCGCGCACGCGGATGCCGGGCAGCACGGTGATGTTGCTGAGGGAATCGCTCTCGTTGACGGCCGCCGTGAGGCCGAAGTTCAAGCCTGTGCCCACAGCCTCGCCCTCGCTGAGGCTGACAACCTCTGGCGACAAGGTGATGCTGGGCACCAACTGGCGCGGCTCCTGACTGACACAGGCGCTGAGCAGGCAGGCGGCGAAAAACATGCCGAGCACTCTGACTCTGTGGGAGCGGGCCCCGCCCGCGATAAAAGTGCATGCAGCGACAGAGTCATCGCGAGCAAGGCCCGCTCCCACAACGGCAAAACCATCGCGAGCAAGGCTCGCTCCCACAAGGGCAAAACCATCGCGGGCAGGGCCCGCTCCCACAGGAAGGGCAGAGTGGTCGGTCATAGTTTTTTCCCTCGCACCAGCAGCAGCGCCAGCACCACAAACAGCAGCATCTGCGGCAGCGGCACCCATTCGTTCAATTGCAGCACGCGATTATCGATCATGACGTCGGAGTAGCCACGCACCAGTCGGCTGACATCCTGCAGGTAGGATTGGTCGATGAGCGAGGGCTGGAAAGTCGCATAGAGATAATAGGCGCGCTCGCCGAGCACACCCTTGAAGATGTCCAGTGCCACCGTGATCCCAAGCGCACTGGTGACGGCCTGAGTGGCAGACTGTGCGCACACCGACACCAGCAACCCGAACGCCAGCGCCGCTGGCAAAGGCAGCAGCGCCAGTCGCAGTCCGAGGCCCACTTCTGCGCGGATCTCGGCGCTGCCAATCAGTTCGTAGCCGTCTTCCACCACCGGGCCGAAATCCCAGAGCAGTGCAGTGATGGTGCCAATACTGGCGGTCATCAGCCCCAGCGCGCACAGGGCCAGCAGATAGACCATGCTCAGTTTGGCGAGCACGAGGGCGGGGCGGCTGGCACGACGAATCAGCACATGGCGCAGCGCGCCGCTGTCGCGATCACTGGCAAAGGTCCACGCGGCGTAGGCGACCAGGGTGAGACTGAGAAGTGTCAGGCCAGTGGAAAAGCTGTCGACGAAGTGCCCCCACGCATTAGTGCCGGCAACGGCTTCGGCTTCCTGCCCGAGCAGGGCTTCCCGTGCCTGCTGGCCCGTCTCGGTCAGCCGCACGACGATGGCACGGGCGATCACGATCAGCGAGGGTAACAACACCAGCAGACGCGTGCTGTTGCTGCGCAGGGCGACATAAATTTCGGCCTTCAATGCCGCGACGAATCCGTTCACAGGTCTGCCTCCACGACTGTCCTGGACGTGTCATGCCCGGCGTCAAGCAGGTGGTCATGCACAGGATCGCGCGCGGTGATCTCATGGAACAACGACGTCAGCGAGGCACGCTCGCGCTGCAGTTCATGGACAGCGATCCCCTTCTGTACCAGCCGCTGGTTGATCAGTGCGGGGCTGACATCTTCCAGTTGCAGAGTCAGCAGGCCGGGGGCGCTGTTGTCCTCGATCTGCACGCCGGGAATGTCCTGCACGATGGCACAGGCACGTACCACGTCGTCACACGAGACCAGCAGGCGGCTGACGCGGGAGTTGAAGAGGCGACTGACGTGATCACTCACCACAATGCGGCCCTTGTGCAGGATCGACAGGTGCGAGCAGATTTTTTCCAGATAGGGCAACTGGTGGCTGGAGAGCAGGAAGGCGGTGCCTTCGTCGCGATTCAGCGTGCTGATCAGGGCCAGCATGTCGTCGACACCGCCGGCGTCCAACCCGTTGAAGGGTTCATCGAGCAGAACCAGCGCGGGGCTGCCGAGCAGAGCCTGTGCGATGGAAGCGCGGCGGCGGTTGCCCAGCGAGAGATGACGAATCTTGAAATGGCTGTACTTGCTGATGCCCAGCAGTGCCTCGACCTGCGCGGGAGTCCGCACCCGCTGTTCGCACAACAGGCTGGCGTGTTCGAGCACCTGCCGCACGGTCAGCTGCGGATGCAGGCTGGGGTTGTCGAAGATGCTGACCACGCCTCCCCGGCTGCGATGCAGCTGATCTGGTGGCAGTCCCAGCACGCGGATACTGCCGCTGTCGAAGGACTGCATCCCGAGCAGGCACTCCAGCGTCGTGGTCTTGCCCGAGCCGTTCAGCCCCACCAGACCATGCACGGCACCCGCCGTGACTTCAAGGCTCAGCTTCCTGAGCACCTCGAAGTCTCCGTATTTCTTGCTCAGTTCCGTGACGAGCAGGGGCGCTGTGTTGTGGTAGGTCATGAATGGTTGGCTTCTCGCTAAATCAGTCGACGAAAATGTCGTCGACCTGCAACTGGGTGACCTTGCCGAACTGATTCAGCGCCTCGGCGCCGATGCGGTCCAGATCGCCGACCACCGAGATCAGCTTCGGCTTGCCCGCGATGTTCTGACGCTGGAAATTCAGCATGTCGTCCAGCTCCGCAGACTGCAGCTGCGCGAAGCGCGCCGCACGCGGGTCGCTGCCCTGCAGGCCGAGACGTTCCCATGAGCGCACGGTGCCGATCACCTGGCGGAAGCCGACAGTGGAGGTGCGATAGCGGTTCTCCAGGGAACTCTTGGCCTCGCTGAAACGTTCGGCCGAGACCGGCATGTTGTCGAACAGATCGAGGAAGGCGGCGACGGCTTCCACAGTTTTGTCATTCTGTGAACCGATGGCGCCGACCGCGACGTTCTCCGCATTCAGGCGTCCACCCTGCGAGTACTGAGCTTGCGCGGAGTAGGCGAGGGCGCGTGCTTCACGCAGCTCCTGGAATACCACGCTCGACATGCTGGTGCCGAAATAGGTGTTGTAGAGAGAAGAGGGAACCACCAGTTGCTCATCATAAGTCCCGTCCGGAAACTCGATGCGCACCTGGGCCTGGGCGGTCTCCTGATCCACCACATAAACCTCGTTTTCGTTCACCACGCGGGTGGTACGGAAGCGGTAGGGCGGAGTGTCCTTCAAGTCTGCCGGGACCACATAGTGTTCACGCAGGCTGGCCAGCAACGTGTCCAGCGGCAAGGAACCGGTGTAGCTGAGCGTGTGCTTGTAGTGCAGCAGATCGCCGATCAGCGTCTGTAACTCTTCGATGGTGGCGGCCTGAATCTGTGCACTGGTCAGTGACTGCAGCATCGGCGATTCGTCGCCATAGCGGTTGTAGAGATACAGCGCCTGACTGATGGCGGCCGGGTCCTGCTTCTGGTCTTCGCGGGACTTGAGGATGATGGCCTTGAGTTCCTCCAGCGTGGCTTCATCGGAAGTTGGGTTGCGCACCAGCGACAGCATCAGGTCGAGGCTCGGTTCGAACTGCTCGTCCAGACCGGAGATCCCGATGGAGGATTCGTTGGCCCCGGCGCCTACACCAAACTCGCTGCCCAGGCGGTACCATTCCTTTTGCAGATCAGAGGCCGAGAGCGTGCCTGCACCGGATTTCTCCAGCAATGCAGTAGCGAGCCCGAGCCGGTCGTTCTCCTCGGTGCCGACTTCGACATTGATGGAGAAGGAGAACAGGTCGTTGAGAGGGTTAGGCGAGTAATAGAGCTGCACGCCCGGCGCGAAGTCGACGACCTGATAGTCCTCGTTCGGGTCCACGTAAGTTGGCTCGATCTCTTCATAAGGCATCGCCATGATGCTGGCGGCGAACTGGGACTGACGGCTCGGGTCGATGGCTACCGGGTCGATCTGAGGCTTCTCGACCAGCGGAATGTCGTGCTGTTCGTCGATGCGGTGCACGGCGACATAGTTGGCGCCGAAGTAGCGGTTGGCGACGTCGATGATGTCCTGTTTGGTGACCTGCTCCAGACGGGCGATTTCACCGACATAATGGTCCCAGTCGTCACCTGCCTGGAAGGCGCTGCGCATGGTGGTTACGCGCGCGGTATTGGATTCCAGCGCACCCTTCTGGCTCTTCTTGAAGTCGTTGACGATGGCCGGAATGATCCAGTCCTCGAACTCGCCCTTCTTGATGTGCTCGATCTGGTCGAGCAGCAACTGTTCTACCTCGGCGAGAGTCTGGCCCGGTTTGGGTACGCCCCACAGGCGTTGTGATCCATAGTCATTGAGAAATTCAGGAGACGAACCAGCCGCCTGTACGGCCTGCGCCTGATTCAGGTTCAGGTTGATCAGCCCTGCCGTGCGGTTGTCCAGGATCATGTCCACCAGCATCAGCGCTTCCTTATCGGGATGCGTGTTGTTGACGGTGCGGAAGGCAATCTGCACCTCCTCTTCGCCACGGTACTTCACCGTCACGCGCTCGACACCCTGGATCGGGTCTTCCACCCATGGGCCGACTTCCGGCACGTCTTTACGCTCCCACTGGCCGAAGCGCTCGCTGATGACGGCGATGGTCTCATCGATATCGATGTCGCCGCTGATGAAGATGGCCATGTTGTTCGGCACATAGTAGGTGTCGAAGTAATTCTGAATGTAGACGAGCGATGGGTTCTTCAGGTGTTCGGCATCCCCAATGGTGGTCTGCTGACCATAGGGGTGCTTTTTGTAGAGCAGCTCGCCGAGCGCGTAGTAGGAGACGCGGTCACGGTTGTCGTCGCTCTGGTTTTTTTCTTCGTAGACAGTTTCCAGCTCGGTGTGGAAGAGGCGGAATACCGGGTCGATGAAACGGCTGGACTCGATCGCAGCCCATTGCTGCAGACGATTGGAGGGCAGGCCGACCTTGTAGACGGTCTCTTCGTGCCAGGTGTGTGCGTTCAGGCCGGACGCGCCCATGCCGTTGTAGAGCTTGTCGATCTCGTTGGGGATGGCGTATTGCGCGGCCTGCTGGGAGACCTGATTGATCTCGGCGTAGATCGCGGCGCGGGCGGCCGGGTCTGTCTCGTTGAAGTGACGCTCATAGAGCGCGGTGATCTGATCCAGATACGGCTTCTCGGCGGCATAGTCGAGCGTGCCGAGCGACTGGTTGCCCTTGAACAGCAGGTGTTCGAGATAGTGGGCGAGGCCGGTGGCGTCGGCAGGGTCGTGTTTGCTGCCCGCCTTCACGGCGACCTCGGCATAGAAACGCGGCTCCTCATGGTTCTCTGTCAGATAAACCTGCAGCCCATTGTCGAGTTCGAAGATATGCGTGTCGAGCGCATCGGCCGGATTCGGCGGTTCGGGCAGCTTGGGCATCTCCTCGGCGCGCTGTGTCGCGGCTCCTCGAGCGATAGTGTTGCCGACGA
>JBBTKA010000116.1:0-6487 GCA_038059145.1 Pseudomonadota bacterium | reverse complement strand
TGGCACCCCGGTGGCATAGATCTGGTGCCAGAAGCCGAAACTCACAACAATCCTTCAAAGTCATCTCTTCTGTAGCAGCTGCATATGGACTCAATTAAATATTTCATCTTTGGTGGTCTGGCCGTCGTTTCCTATTTGTTGCTCCTTGCTTGGCAAGAGGATTATCCACGGGTTCCAGTCTCTGCTCCGGCGGAGCAGGCGCAAGACGCAGTGTCAAATGCTGGGCCTGCGTTGCTTGACACCCCCGCCGTCAGTCCGGGCTCGTCAATCGGATCAGACGTACCCGTAGTAGACTCTGCGGCCTCGTTTACTACAGACTCCGAAACGAATGTGGTCACTGTTAAAACTGATGTTTTACATGTCACTCTCAGCCGCAACGGTGGTGACATAGTAGAGGTCACGCTGCCCGAATACCGAAGGCAGATTGACGTCGAAAATGATCCGTTTGTATTGCTCGAAAACAGCGACTCCAGAACATTTGTTGCCAAGAGCGGTTTGGTTGGTCGAAATGGTGTCGATAGCACTCGTCGAGCTGTGTATCAGTCGTCCACCAATTCCTATGAGTTAACAGAGAGTACAAACAGCCTTGTCGTAGAGATGAAACACACTGATTCAATGGGTGTTGAGATAACTAAACGCTTCACTTTCGAACGCGGCAGTTACCTCATAGACATTGAGTACGAAATCAACAATATTTCATCAGCACCCTGGCAAGCCAACGTCTTCGGACAAATAAATCGCAATAACTTCCCAGACCCCAGTAGCGCAGGCGGTGTGGGTATGTCGTCATTCCTGGGTTTCGCTTTGACATCCACCGATGATCCCTACTTTAAAGTCGCGTTCGAGGACATCGACAACGCAATGCCATCACATGAACTTACTGGTGGCTGGATCGGGTTAAGTCAACACTACTTCCTTTCGGCATGGATTCCGCCGGCAGAGTCTGTAAACACGTTTTCAACTCGCATAAGCCCGCAAAATCCAAGTGAGTTTATTGGTGGTTTTACAAGTCAGGAGTTTTCTGTCGCACCTGGAACTGTTGCCCACCAAAATCTGAGTTTCTACGCTGGTCCAAAAGATCAGTATGTACTTAGAGAAATTTCTCCGAATCTCGATCTAACGATCGACTATGGCGTTCTCTGGTTTATCGCATCACCTATCTACTGGTTGCTTCGGCAAATCGATTCGCTGGTTGGCAATTATGGATGGTCGATTCTTCTACTAACGGTTTGCGTGAAAGGGCTCTTTTATAAACTATCAGCTGCCAGCTATCGCTCAATGGCCAATATGCGTCGAGTAATGCCAAAGATGGCACAACTCAAGGAGCGTTACGGCGACGACAAGATGAAGATGCAAAAAGCAACCATGGAGCTTTACCAGAAGGAAAAGATTAATCCTTTTGGTGGTTGCTTGCCGATGCTCGTACAAATGCCCGTTTTCATCGCTCTTTACTGGGTTTTGATGGAGAGCGTTGAATTACGACAAGCTCCTTTCGTATTGTGGATTAAAGACCTTTCGGCGATGGATCCCTATTTCGTACTACCATTGCTAATGGGCGCCTCCATGTTTGCGCAATCTTTGTTAAGTCCTGCACCAGCAGATCCGATGCAGGCGAAGATAATGCGCTTCATGCCGGTCGTGATGACGGTGTTTTTCCTTTGGTTCCCTGCAGGATTAGTGCTGTACTGGCTCGCCAATAGCGTTCTCGGAATCTTGCAACAGTGGTACATCACTCGAAAGATTGAGAGCGAATACGAGGCAAAGAGCGCATCATAATAGCAACACGGCAGACCAGCGATGTCGTTTACTTCCAATGCAGATACCATATGCGCAATAGCTACACCACCGGGTAGAAGTGGTGTAGGTATTGTGCGTATCTCAGGGCCACTGTCGCGTGACATAGCGCTAAAACTGCTTCTCTTTCTTCCTACACCTCGCCACGCACACTTCACGAACTTCTACAGTACTGACTCGCAACTTATAGATCAGGGCATAGCAATCTTCTTTCCTTCACCTAATTCTTTCACTGGTGAAGACGTGCTCGAATTACAAGGGCATGGTGGATATTTCGTTCTCGATTCTGTTCTCAAGGAAGCGATAAGGAATGGAGCCAGAATTGCCAGGCCAGGCGAGTTTTCAGAACGTGCGTTTCTTAATGACAAAATTGATCTTGCACAAGCAGAAGCAATTGCTGATCTTATTGAATCAAGCTCGGAAGAAGCAGCACGAAGTGCATTGCGCACTTTGCAGGGAGACTTCTCAAAGCTAATAAATTCCCTCTGCTCTGCAATAATAGATCTAAGAGTTTATATAGAAGCTGCCATCGATTTTTCGGAAGAGGAAATTGACTTCCTCACGGAAGGCAAAACAGCGGAATCACTTCGATCAATCATAAATCAACTCGACACAATACTGATGCAGGCAAAACAAGGCGCGCTGCTTCGCGAAGGGATGTCAGTTGTGATAGCCGGCAAGCCCAATGCCGGCAAGTCCAGTTTACTTAACGCTTTGGCCGGCAAGGATAGCGCGATCGTCACGGATATTGCGGGAACCACCAGAGACACTCTGATAGAGCACATCAATATTGACGGTATGCCGCTCCACGTTACCGATACTGCCGGACTTCGAGAGAGTAACGATATTGTCGAAAGAGAGGGTATCCGGCGCGCACTTCAGGCTATCGAAAGCGCAGACAGACTCTTGCTTGTCGTTGATGCATCACTGGATACAGTCAATCCTGGTAATCTCATCAGTTATCTGAATGAGCTAGGGTTCAATACGTTGAACAAGTCTGTCGATCCCTGCAGGGTCACAATAATCCAAAACAAGATCGATAAAACCAGCCTTCAAGAAGGCGTTTACCGGGATCAAGACAATCAGAATAACGTTATCACCACCGTTCATATCTCTGCGAAAAATCAAATAGGGCTTGCTCTCCTGAGAGATCACTTAAAGGATTGTATGGGCTACCAGGCTGCAGGCGAGGGCGGTTTTATCGCACGACGTCGACATCTTGATTCACTCGAAAGCGCTCGAATCTGTCTACTTCAAGCCGAGACTCAGTTACTGAGCAAGGGGGCGGGCGAACTCGTTGCGGAAGACCTCAGACATGCACATCAGCACCTTGGGGAAATTACGGGTGCGTTCTCCACTGATGACTTGCTTGGAAAGATTTTTTCGAGCTTTTGTGTGGGCAAATAGATTTTTCTGCTTATTTATATCCTTTTAGCAACCTGTACATAAGATATGTATTGAGTACATCTACCAAGGGATAAAAAAATAGCAATGTGAGCCTCATGTATAACTCGGCTGTTTGTACACAGCAAATGCAGAGTTTCTAAAGAGCTTAAACATACACAATCAACGTAGTTATCTTTCTTCTATCCTAATGATTTAAAAGAAAATAAGTGTGTTCTCCACAGAACTTAGCATCACTATATTCATTAACAGTATTAATCTCTTTTCTTATATTTCTACATAAATAACTATAAATAACTAAATTCTGAAAGTTCCTCTCAATTAAAATTCCTGTTGGAATTTAATACTTCAAATTTGAACTCCAGGGCTTATACTTATCGGCCCCTTGTTTTGGTCAAAAACCCGGTGTCTCATGGATTTTTCAAAAAAGTACGATGTGATTGTCGTTGGTGGTGGCCATGCCGGCACTGAAGCGGCTTTGGCGGCGGCCCGTATGGGTTCGCGTACTCTATTGATAACTCACAACATTGAGACGCTGGGGCAAATGTCGTGCAACCCAGCGATTGGGGGTATTGGCAAAACGCATTTGGTTAAGGAAATCGATGCTCTTGGTGGCGCAATGGCTCGCGCTACTGATCGAGGTGGAATTCAATTTCGAATCCTGAACAGCAGCAAAGGACCTGCAGTCCGTGCCACGCGGGCACAAGCTGATAGGGTGCTGTACAAAGCTGCTGTTCGGAGCATCCTGGAGAATCAGAATAATCTCGATATATTTCAACAGCCTGTAGAAGATCTTATTATCCACTCAGAAGTGGTTGCGGGTGTTGTCACTCAGATGGGATTACGCTTCTACGCACCGACTGTTGTGTTGACTGCCGGCACCTTCCTGGGCGGAAAAATACACATTGGCCTCGAAAATAGTTCTGGAGGCAGGGCCGGTGATCCACCATCGATTGCTCTCGCACACAGACTGCGAGAACTACCCTTCAATGTCGGCAGGCTAAAGACAGGGACTCCTCCACGAATCGATGCTCGGTCTGTCGATTTTTCGGTAATGACTCCGCAGGCTGGAGACACGCCAATTCCGGTGATGTCCTACCTTGGACGTGCTGAAGAACATCCACAGCAAGTTAATTGCTATATCACCTCTACCAACGAGCGTTGTCACGAAATCATCCGTGGCGGACTGGATCGATCTCCCATGTACACCGGTGTAATCGAGGGGCTTGGTCCTCGCTATTGCCCGTCCATCGAAGACAAAGTAATGCGGTTCGCCGACAAGACGTCACATCAGGTATTCGTAGAGCCTGAAGGTCTCAATACACATGAGTTGTACCCCAATGGTATTTCTACCAGCTTGCCATTTGATGTGCAGCTGGCGTTGGTAAGACAGATCAGAGGGTTTGAAAACGCACACATCACCAGACCCGGTTATGCCATTGAATACGACTATTTCGATCCGCGCGATCTGCACTATTCGCTCGAAACAAAGTTCATCAAGGGCCTTTTCTTCGCCGGGCAGATTAATGGCACTACAGGATACGAAGAAGCTGCTGCTCAGGGGTTGTTGGCCGGACTCAATGCTTCGCTATATGCCCAGGGCAAAGAAAGCTGGTGCCCACGTCGTGATGAGGCCTATATAGGTGTCTTGGTAGACGATTTGATCACCCTTGGTACCACCGAGCCATATCGAATGTTTACGAGCAGAGCCGAGTACCGCCTGCTGTTGCGTGAGGACAATGCTGATCTGCGACTAACGCCGAAGGGGAGAGAACTTGGCTTGGTGGATGATGAGCGCTGGGAACATTTCAGCATCAAAAAAGATGGCACTGGCAAAGAGCTGTTACGTTTGAGGACCTCTTGGATTCAACCAACGTCCGCCAAGGCTGAAGAAATCAATAAGCTGCTTGAGAAGCCGATGGTGCGTGAATACAGTCTTGCGGATCTGCTTGCGCGGCCCGAGGTGACTTATGAGACGCTAACGCATGCAATCTCAGAAGTTTCCGCTGATTTGCCTGCATCTCCTGAGTTGGCGAGACAGATTACCGAACAAGTTGAGATTCAATTGAAGTACCAGGGCTACATTGATCGTCAGGAAGAGGACATCAAGAAACTGAAGCGTCAGGAAGATACGCCTTTGCCAGATGATTTTGACTACCAGCAGATGCAAGGCCTCTCCAACGAATTGAAGCAAAAACTGCAGAAAGTTCGTCCGGAAAACATCTCCAGAGCGACCAGAATCCCTGGCATGACGCCAGCCGCTATCTCCCTGTTATTGATCTATCTGAAAAAATATCAGGCAGTCCGCACGAAATCGGCTTGAACAACGTGGATTGGACTAACATGGCGAGCAAAGGCATTGCAGAGAAATTGCAGAACGGGCTCGATAAGCTTGAGCTTACACTGAATGACCATCAGAAAACGCAGTTGCTCGACTATCTCGATTTGCTGAGAAAGTGGAATAAGGCCTTCAATCTGTCAGGAGTTAAAGACTCCTCTGAAATGCTGTCGAGACATCTGTTGGACAGCCTCACGCTTGTGCCCTTCATCAAGGGACAGCGAGTTCTGGACGTTGGCACCGGGCCAGGTCTGCCAGGTATTCCACTTGCTATTTGTTTTCCAGAAAAGCGCTTTGTGCTCCTGGACAGCAATGGCAAGAAAACGCGTTTTGTATTCCAGGCAAAATTGCAGTTGGGGCTTGATAACGTTGACGTTCAGAATAAACGCATCGAGGATTTTCACAGTCAAGAGCCTGTAGACACCATCGTGTGTCGGGCGTTCTCCTCGCTTGCTGATCTGATCAATGTGACAAGGCATCTCAGCGTCAGATCTGTCGGAGCAGCAGAATTGGGAGCTGCAATCCAGACGAAGATCATCGCAATGAAAGGGCAGTATCCTGCGGATGAAATTGCCCTTCTGCCCGATGGCTTCAAACACATAAGCACGAAAAAAGTGGACGTGCCAGGAAGTGTGGCGGAACGGCATATTATCGAAATCATCGCGTCGGAGTTACATCCAATTGGGTAGAGTACTCGCAGTTGCAAATCAGAAAGGAGGGGTTGGCAAGACGACTACGTCAGTTAATCTCGCGGCGTCCCTGAGTGCAACCAAGCGGCGCGTGCTGCTGATCGACCTTGATCCGCAAGGCAATGCCACTATGGGGAGCGGAATAAACAAGTCAGATCTCAAGCTTTCCATCTACGAGGTACTGATGAATGAATCGGACATTCCGGGTGCAGTCGTGGAAACACCCGGGGGCTTCGATCTTCTGCCCGCCAACGGTGAACTG
>JBBTKA010000115.1:0-5846 GCA_038059145.1 Pseudomonadota bacterium | reverse complement strand
GATCTCGTAGCGCAGCACCTTGATGCCCCAGGGGCTGGCGGCCTCGTCGAGGGCTTTGACCACGTCTTCGTTGATCTTGGCGCGTTCCTCGAAGGTCTTGTCGAGGTCAGTCTGTCCGATGACGGAGCGCATCGTGGTCTGGGCCAGTTGGGAGGCAGCGTGGCGGTAGTTGTTGATGCCGTAGCTGGCCTTCTGGGCGTCGACAACCTGCATGTAGAGCACCCCGTTGATGCCGACCTGGATGTTGTCCCGGGTGACGCAGGTCTGGCGTTCGACGTCGATGACTTCTTCCTTGAGCGTGTGCTGATAGGCTACTTTGTCGATGAAGGGAATCAGCAGATGAAAGCCGGAGTCGAGCGTGCGCGAATACTTGCCCAGCCGTTCCACGACGAAGTTGGAGCGCTGCGGGACGATGCGTGCCGTCTTGGCGATGGTGACAATGATGGCGATGGCAAAACCAATCGCAAGTAGATTACCGGGAGTGAGCTGTTCCATGCTGATGTCCTCTGATTAAAATCAATTGGTAGGGCGCACTCGGGAGACTGTCAGCCGGATGCCTTCGTTGGCGATGACCCAGACGGCCTCGCCGGCTTTCAAATCCTCGTCTGAGGAAGCGGTCCAGCTCACGCCATTGAGAGTGACGCGACCGTTGCCATGATGAAAGTCGTCAATCACCGTCGCGCGTTCGCCGATGTCCTGTTGAAAACTCGGGCTGGTCTCGGTGCTGTCCTTGGTATTGCCACGGAACCAGCGCGTCATGCGCTTGCGGGCCAGGACGAGGGTGGCGGCACTGATGACACCGAATACGGTGTACTGCAGAGCCAGCGCTTCGATCAGCCCGATCTGCAGGAGCAGGCCGGTGATGATGGCGGCAATGCCGAAAAACACGGCGACGATGCCGGTCACCAGAAGCTCGGTAATAATCAGGACAATTCCCACCAGTATCCATAACAGGGCTGCAGTCATGCTCTCTCCTTGTCAGTTTTCAGGCATTGGTCTTTTGAAATAGCGGTGTTTCAGTCGGCCAGCCAGACTTCTCTGGCCCACTGCCAGATGTTCTCCCAGCTCTCGTCGGTGATGCGCTGATCCCAGTGCAGCACGGTGCCATCCTGACCGATGCAGTAGTAGGTACCGTTGCTCTCGCAGATCGGCAGATAACGGCGCGGCAGACCGAGGCTCCAGGCCACCGCGGCCACCTCTGGAAGGTAGGTGTGCGAATTGCGATCGGTGACGGTGACCGGCTCCAGTTTGCCGCAGACCACATCACTGACGGTGAGCAGGAAAAAGCGCAGGTCGTCCGGCATGGAGATCAGCAGTTCTTCCTCGATCTCGACCAGCAGGTCTTCGTCCGGCAAATCAAGTGGCACTGGCACCGGTTCGTTGCGTTCCCGCAATATGTCTATCACGTCTTCCATGTTACTGATTGGCTCCTGAATTCCGCTCTTCGACCCTTGTTCCTGCCAGGATGCCTGGCAGGGCGTAGTTTCCTTCGTGACACGCGTATTCGTACAACTTGTCTGTCGTTCTGTTCATGGGGATCTCCGCCGTCCACGCCGAGGTGAAGGTGTCCGGGTCGTTCACGGTAAAGCTGTAATTGATGGTATCGGGGCCGACGCGCGTGAAGCGCTCCGTGACCCGGAATTGGTCTGCCGAACCGCGAAAGTTCTGCTGGGGATTGAAATTGCTCGTCTCCACAACGAGCGTTTCGCCTTCCCAGTGACCTATCGAATCACCCAGCCAGGGCCGGAACGCCGCGGGCAGTGGTTCGTCGTCGATGCGGATGATACGCGCATCGTGCACCATCTCCACCAGAATCATGACGTAGCCGGGAGATTGCACGATCTGGTAGTGGTTGTTGTAGAGAATCGGCAACATGGGCGGGCCGGCGCTGGAGCCGAAGGAGAGCAGACAGCGTTCGGCCAGCGAGCGGGATTCCGGACCATCGGAGGGGCCGAGGCGGCGTTGTTCGGCAGCCGCCGCCATGCGGGCGCGTGCTGCTTCGGTAGGTACCGGAATGAGTCCATCGGGTGGATCGACCACCAGCGAGGTTCGGCGTTCCCCGTTGTAGATGGCTACCTTGGTGCCGTCGTCAAACCAGAAATTGTTGTAGCTGTCTTCCAGATCGATCTGCCCCTTGGTGGGAGCCGAGCGGTTGGGGTCGCTGGGCAGATCCGCCTCGGCGGTGCGATCCGCTATCTGTTGCTCCCAGGCAAGCTGTTCCTCCTCGGTCAGGGTGGGCTTGCCCGCGAAGCGCTCGGGGCGCTCCAGAGGGGTGATGGTGTTGTTGGTCCACAGACCCTGCAGGTCGGGCTTGCCGTCGGCGGTGCGGGGCGCGGTGTAGCCGGTCTGCTGGGCGAGGACTGCTTCCAGCGGAGTAAGGCTCAATAGGAGGAGCATAGTACTGACTGCGGTGTGAACTGGAGCGGAAAGACGGTTGATCATTATTGTTCTCCTGGTCTTACCCGATGTGCTCAGCAGGCGCCCCGAGCGTAACAAACATGTTTGAAACGGTGCAAGATTGATACGGTGGCTGCCCTGATTTTGCGGCGCTTATTGTGATGGCTTGCGCAGGCGCAGCAGGAACTGGTCCGAATTGCGCTGCAGCATGGGATCGAAAATGGAGCGGCGGTGATTATCCGTGGGGTTATGGAGCAGGTCGCTGTCTGCCTCGACGATGAAACCGGCCTGTTCGGCGACGCGGACGGCGTCCGTCTTGAGCATCCGGTGCATGCGTTGATTGTCCCCCTCCGGGCTGCCGGCATGGTCGATGATGCCTACGACGCCGCCCGGTTTGAGCAGAGCTCGTACCTGTTCCAGCATCTGTTGCCCGCGTAGCGGGTTGGCGTTGAAGTAGTCGTGGAGGATCTGCGAGATCAGCACGAAGTCTACGGATTCAGGCGCCAGCCCCAGCGCCTGCACCGGTTTCTCCAGGCGCACGACATTGGTCAGGTTGCCAGTATTGATCTTCTGTTGCAGCGCATCGCCCTGGGTCATGTCGACGCGATCGTCCTGGCCACTGGCACTGCGCGGTGGGGTCTGGGCGTATACCACCCCGCTTGGCCCGACGGCCTTGGCGAGGATGTAAGTGAAGTAGCCTTCGGCTGCGTAGAGGTCGATCACCGTCATGCCGGTGTCAACGCCCAGAAAATCGAGCAGCTCGACGGGCTTGCGGAGCGGGTCGCGCACGCGATCGGCGACATCCCGGCCCGGTTCGTTGAGCGCTGCCGCCAGAGCGGCGGTGTCCAATGCGTGCAGATTGCCGCTCAGCAGGTACGCCAGTGAAAGCAAGAGGAATGGCAGGCGCATGGGGTCGGTTCCAAGTGGATGTATTGGAAATCAGCAGCACGTGCAGAGTAAGCCTGTTTCTCGGGAAGATAAAGATCACAGTCCCGCCGGGCTCGCCATGACAATGCCCTGTTGCTGTATTAGCATTCGTCCATGTCATCACCTTCACTATCCGGAAATCCATTGCCATGACCTATCTGCCCGCCCTGGAACTGCTCTCACCCCCTGGCTGTGAGGCCACCGCCTCCGTGATTTGGCTGCACGGGCTGGGTGCCGATGGCAACGATTTTGCTGGCATCGTGCCGGAGTTGCGCCTGCCATCGACGCTGCCCATCCGCTTCGTGTTTCCCCATGCACCTTCGATCCCGGTGACCATCAACAATGGTTATGTCATGCCGGCTTGGTACGACATTCTGGAAATGGATGTGCAGCGCCGGGTGGATGAGGCGCAGCTGCTGCGTTCGGCGGCTGCCGTGCATGCGTTGATCGAGCGCGAAGTGGAACGGGGCGTGGATAGCTCCCGCATCGTGCTGGCGGGTTTCTCGCAGGGCGGGGCGGTGATTCTGCACGCGGCGCTGACGTGTCGCTTGCCGTTGGCCGGGGCGATGTCGCTGTCCAGTTATTTCCCGACGGCCAGTTCGATTACACAGGACCCTGCCAATGCAGAGTTACCGGTGCTGATTTGCCATGGAACGCACGACCCAGTGGTGCATGAATCGCTGGGGAGGCATGCCGACGAGGCCTTGCGCGCGATGGGGCATCCCACTCGCTACCATCACTACCGGATGGAGCACTCGGTGTGTCTGGAGGAGATTCGCGACATCTCCGCGTGGCTGCAGATGATTCTCCGCTAGGCTGGTTTTACAACCCGACACCGCGCGCCATCAGGAAGGCCAGCACCGGAATGATGACCAGCAACGCCAGTTCCAGCTTCAGCACACGACGTACGCCTGCGGGTACATCCAGTGTCTCCGCGTCACTCTTGCGGTGACGCAAAAGGAATACGGTCGGATAGATCGACAGCAGCCCCACCACTACGAACAGACCCAGCTTGGCGTGAAAGAGTGGATTGGCGGAGTAGAAAGTGCTGGGCTTGGCGCCGGTGAACCAGAGCGTCAAACCACACGCCAACACCAGCAATGCACTCAGCCCGTAAACCGCGTCCACCTTGAGCAGATTGCGCAGGTCCTCTCTGGAGATCTGCGGCGCCATCGCCATGTTCTCGATGATCAAAGCACCTGCGAGCACCAGTACGGCGCCCAGGTGCAGGTAGCGAATCAGGATATCCAGCATAGCGTTCTCCTCGTCAGTTGCTTTTTGGGTCCGGGCTCTGCGTCTGTATGGCATGTCTGGCCAGCACTGCCGCGAGCTTGCAGTTGCCGCGCGCAGCAACAGTGTCAGTGTAGCCGCCCAGGCTTTCGCCGCCGATGAACAGTTGTGGCAACGTGCTGCTGTTGGTCAGTTGTTGCAGTCGGGTGCGTACCTCACTCTGCAAGCGCGGTTCGAGGAATTCGCCACGGTCCAGCTCGAAGACCTGGTAAGGGATACCGAGTTGCTCCAGCAGTTGTCGGGCGGCGCGGCAATAGGAGCACCAGCTCAGGGAAAACAGCGTGACGGGGTGCTGCGGGTCGGCGATGGTGTTGTCTACAAAGGTGTTGCTGATGTCTGTCATGGGATTGCTTCGTGGCTCGTCCGGGTCGAATCAAGTGAGAGGTTTTGCTGGCTATTGTGACACAGGTCTGTGCTAGAGTTGGCGCCACAAGCAAGCCCTGTTCCACGCCACAATTTCAGTCCAATACTTATTCCACTACTCAGACCACTAAAAATCGCAAGATGAAGGAGTCACACATGATCGGATATGTCACATTGGGAACCAACGATATCGCCCGCGCTGCCGCATTTTACGATGCGCTGCTGGCAGAATTGAACGCCAAGCGCACCATGGAATTCCCGACATTCATCGCCTGGGGAAACAGCCCGACAGGTGTTAGCCTGTGCGTCATCAAACCTTTCGACGGCAACTCCGCCACTGGCGGCAACGGCACAATGGTCGCCCTCGCGGCGGACAGCAAGGCGACCGTTGATCGTGTCTACAAGAAGGCCATGGAGCTGGGTGCCAAGGATGAAGGCCCCGCTGGTCCGCGCAGTGCGAACTACTATGCCGGTTACTTCCGTGACCCGGATGGCAACAAACTCAACATCTTCTACTCAGGGGTCTGATCCCAGGAGTCAGGGAGTCGCGAATGCCCGGTCTGCGAGAACGCAACAAGCGCATGAAGCTGCAGCGCATCATCGCTGAGGCGAGGCAGCTGTTTGTTCGTCAGGGCTTCGCCGAGACCACCATTCAGGAGATTGCCGAGGCGGCTGATGTCGGCCTCGGCACGCTCTATCTGTATGCCAGGAGCAAGGAAGATCTGCTGGTACTGGTGTTTCGCGAAAACCTGCTGCAGATGATCGAGACTTCCTTCGACAGCATTCCCGAACGCCTGCCCTTCATCGAGCAGATAATGGCGTTCTTCGACGGCCACATCGAGTACCACAAGGAAAACTCCATCCTCGCC
>JBBTKA010000114.1:0-5377 GCA_038059145.1 Pseudomonadota bacterium | reverse complement strand
CGTGTGGAGAACCGCGATCCTGAACCATTGACAGGTGTGAATGAGGTTGCCGATATCGTGGCAGACGCGGGGGCCCCTGTGGCTGCCGCGCTCGGGCTGCAGGTATTTCGCCATCGCCTGTTGCTGGAATTTCAGGGAGATTATTTCAGCACGCTGCGTTATCTCTTGTTTCTGGAGGCCATGGAAGAGAACTTCTTCTGGGATTCACTGAGCTACGAGCAGCTGGAATGGCCAGAGGCCAGAATCCAGATCGAATTGCACACCCTGAGTTCTGAAGAGGGATTTATCGGTGTCTGAACGAGTGGCTCGAAAATTCATGTGCTGCAGCAGACGAGCTTTGCGGCTCGGCGCTGTCTGGGCTGGAACTGCCGTGGTGTTGTCGAGCGTCTCCATGGCAAGCGCCGAGCTTTTCGGTGACGAGGAGCTGCGCGACCCCACGCGACCCGTATCGGTCAGGGTGGCGGCGGACGGCAGCTTTTTGTTCGGTTTGATGGACGCCTTGGGCGGATTTGGCGATGACTTGCGCACGGGGCTGGATGACCTCGGCGCACTCGGCGCCGGAGCGCTGGGGGAAATGGTGTCCAGCGGTTATACGGTGAGCTTCATTCGCACCGGAGGCGAGCGCCCTGTGGCCATGATCAACCAGCAACTGGTGGCACCCGGAGACGTCGTCGGTGAGGCGACTGTGGTCAGTATCGATGCCGATGGGGTAACGCTGCTGGTGAATGGTCAAGAACAGCGTGTGTCGAACTTTGCTGCACCCGTCAAGGCCCGAGTGGACTGACGAATGCGAGCAAAACGGAATTCATGCAGGACTGGAGAGTTGATGGTAATCAGATCAGGCACATGGACATCTCTGCTGGAGGCGCTGTTGCGCGCAGCCCCGGCAGCTTTGCGCCCAATTTCGGTGTTGGCGCTGTGCATGCTGCTTGCCGCTTGTGGCTCCAGTCAGCAGAGTGCTCCGGAGGATTCCGTAATATCCGGCATTCAGGACACGCTGGATGAAGCCGCCGAAACCCTGGTAGTCGTGCCCGAAGCGCCATCACAAGACATCATCAACGAGATACTGCCAGCCCTGACCATCAACGACGAGTTGCTGACGCCAGTTGAGGAACGTTTCAACATTGTGGCGAACCGCGAAGCGGCCCAGTCATTCTTCTCCAATCTGGTCGCTGGCACTCAGTATGGCGTGGCTGTCAGCCCGGATGTCGAAGGTGAGATCAGCCTGTCGCTGCCCGATGTCACCATCGAAGAAGTCATGCTCGCCGTTCAGGAGACCTATGGCTACCAGGTGACGCGCAACGGCAACATCTATCGGATTCAGCCGGCCGGACTGCAGACCCGCATATTTTCGGTGGACTATTTGAATATTACCCGCATGGGAACGTCATCGGTGCAGGTGAGTCCGGCAAGCTCCAGCAGTCAGGGAGGTGGCAACAACAATAACAACAATAGTGGCACGAACAACAACGGGGGCTTTAACAACTCCACTGGTAATACGGGCAATACCGGAGGCAATAACAATAACGGCGCCAACGGCAACAATACCAACAACTCAGGTAGCGGCGGTGCCACCGGCGGCCAGGTTTCGACAGAAACAGAATCCAATTTCTGGGAAGACTTCGAAGAAGTGATCGCAACCATGATCGGCGCACCAGTGCAGCGTGACGATGAGGGATCCCAAGGTGCAGGGGGTGGGGGTGGGTTGCTCGCTGGGCTCGGCGGGGGAGGCACCAGCGGTGGCAGTAGTGGCAATGCAGAAGGCAGAAGTGTGGTGGTGCAGCCTCAGGTCGGTCTGGTCATGGTCACGGCGCTGCCGGCGGAGCTGGACAGGGTCGCCGACTATATTGCGAGAGCGCAGAACATCCTGAGCCGCGAAGTCACCATTCAGGTGCAGTTCCTGGAGGTCATCCTGAACAAGGGCTTCCAGTCGGCCATCGACTTCGACACCTTTGGCATCGGCGGCGCCGAGTTGACCAACAACACCGTCACTGGACAGTTTGGTTCGACGGGTGGATCGAACATTCAAGGCATCTCCGGGCCATTGTCGATCGCCACCAATTTCACCGACTTCAATGCGGTGTTCCAGATATTGGAGTCGCGTGGCACGACTCAGGTGCTTTCAAGCCCGAGTCTGAAGGTGATGAATAACCAGAAAGCCGTCTTCCAGGACGGTGATGAAGAGTATTTCCAGACGGGCATGAATGCGACGACGATTGCTGGCGGCAACAACACCACCACCAGCAACAGTGCAGCTCTGCAGCCATTCTTCTCCGGCATCTCCATGGACATTACGCCACAGATCAGTGCTGAAGGGCGTATCACACTTCACATCCACCCGACCATCAGTACGGTCGTGGAGCAGAGTAAATCAATCTCCGGGGCGCAGATTCCGCTGGCCCGCACGTCAGTGCGAGAGCTGGACAGCGTCATCAGAGGTGAGGACGGCAAAATTGTCGTGCTCGGCGGGCTGGCCTACGAACGCAGCGTCGACGACGTCGCTGGCATCCCGATGGTCAATGATCTGCCAGTCGTCGGGGCGGCCTTCGATCAAAGGCGTCGTCAGACCGTGAAGAGCGAATTTATTATCCTGCTGCGACCGGTGATCGCGTCGCCAGACACGGAGGAACGATTTATTCGCGATAGCAGCGATCGATTCCGTCAGCTCAACCAAGACATCAACCCGTTCCAGTGATCCCGTCAAACGTATTTGGTGAACACTATGTATCTTGAACACTTTGGATTAAATGAGCTGCCGTTCTCGTTGACGCCAAACACTCAGTTCTTCCTCAACATGGCGAGCTATCACAAAGCCTACAACATGTTGATGGTATCCATCGCCAATCGGGAGGGATTCATCAAAGTGGTCGGGGAAGTGGGCACCGGCAAGACCATGCTGTGCCGCAAGGTGCTCAACACGCTGGAGGAGAACAAGGACCTCTACGTCACGTCCTATATCGCCAATCCGGTGCTGAGTCCGAAGGGCTTGTTTCTGGCCTTTGCCGAAGAGCTGGGTCTGGAGTCTGACGCGGATACTGGTCACCACAGTCTGCTCAAGAGAATTACCACAAGACTCATGGAGCTCTCGGCCGAAAACAAGCAGGTCATTCTGTTCATCGATGAAGCACACGCCATGCCTGAAAAGACGCTGGAAGCCTTGCGTCTGCTGACCAATATCGAAACTGAGAAGGTCAAGCTGTTCCAAGTTGTCCTGTTCGCGCAGCCGGAACTGGATGAGCAGCTGGCGCAGCAGTCATTGCGACAATTGCAGCAGCGCATTACTTTTTCCTATCGTCTGGAGTCGCTGGATCGTGATGGCGTTGAACGTTATGTCACGCACCGGATGGCCACGGCGGGCTACAACGGGCCCGCTGTTTTCAGCAAACGCGCACTCAACTACCTCTACGGTGCGACTAAAGGAATTCCACGCCTCGTCAATATCCTTTCGCACAAAGCGATGATGGCTGCGTTCGGCAAAGGGGAGCGCACCATCGATCTCGATCATGTGCGACGGGCTGCGGAAGATACCGAAGGTGTCGTGGTTCCTGTGGCGTCGTACAAGCCGATGCTGGTTGCGGGGGTCGCCGCCATCGCGGGTTCCGCACTGCTTTTCTACCTGGTGAGCTATTACCTATGAGGACCGGGAGATGAGTCTAGTCAATGACATGCTGCGCGATCTGGATGAACGTCGGCGCGGGCCGACGGCAGCCGGGCTTGGTGCAGAGAAACTGGTGCCGGTAACGAACTCCCGTGGCGCAGGCCGCGGCATTAAAACGCTCATCAGCGTCTTGGGCCTGCTCGTGCTTGCTGCTGCCGTCGCCTTTTTGGGATTGCAGTATTTCCGCGAGCCCGAAAGCTTCCCCGATTTGCCTTTTCAAGCGGCCTTGCAGCAGGCACTGCAGGCTCCGGCGGAACGCAGCGCAGTGCCAGCACCGGCTGCCCCAACTGCTTCGATTTCTACGGCCGCACCGGCGGAAATTGCAGCTGCTTCGTCAGTCCCGACACCTCAGCAGCTTGAGCTGGAGATGATCGCCAGACGCATGGAAGAGCTCGAAGCGCAGAACCGGGCCCTTCTTGAAGCGCAGGCCCAGATGGCCGCTCGCTCCGCAGCGGACACAGCAACTCTGCTTCCGGCTGCGGCCGATGGAATTGACAATGCTGCGCAAGCGGGGCAGTTGCCGGCACCAATCGAGCAGTCGGTGGCCCCGGAGAATCAAGTTGCAATCGCTTTGGACGCGGGCAGTCAGCCTGCCGATCTCGGGTCGATAGATCCTGCATTTGCCGATGCGCTCGCTGTCGATCCGGCTTTGGCCGGTCAGGGCCTGGCCGATACCGCCTCGCAGACCATTGACCCAGCGGCGGCACAGCAATCTGCGGCACAACAATCTGCGGCGCCGATGCGCAGCCCTACAGAGTTGAGCTTCGCAGATCAGGATAAAGGCAAGACACAGGAGGCGCTGACGCTGTGGGGGCGCAACCAGCGTAGCGAGGCTGTCGCCGCGCTGCAGGGATTCATTGCTGCCAATCCGCAGGCTCATCAATCGCGCGAGACACTCGCCAAGTTGATGCTGCAGCAGAGTGACTTCGCGGCAGTGACAATTCTCGTGCAGGAAGGTATGGCTGTCGCGCCGGAATACGCTGGATACCGCAAGCTGCAGGCGCGCTTGCTGCTCAGTAGCGGAATGGCTCAGGAAGCGGTTCGTGTGCTGTCCAATCAGGCTCCACCCGTCAGTATCGACAATGAATACCACGATCTGCTGGCGACAGCCCAGTTGTCGACGATGGACTTCGTGGGCGCTGCCAAGAGCTATCAGTCGCTGGTGCAGCAGAATCGCGGCGAGGCTCGCTGGTGGTATGGGCTCGCCGCCGCGTGGGACGGTCAAGGACGCGAGGCGGAAGCGCTGCAGGCTTATCAGCAGGCGCTGAATCTTCCGAGCCTGAGTGCCGGTTTGCGGCAGCGCAGCGAGCAACGTGTGGCGGAGCTGAGGCTCTGATGGCTGCCATCAAACAAAAGGTGCGGATAGGTGACCTTCTGGTTCAGAACCAGGTGATCACGGAAACACAGCTACGGCAGGCACTGGAAAAACAGAAGAGCACTGGGTTGCGGCTGGGGCGTACGTTGATCAGCCTTGGCTACATCGGCGAAGAGCAGTTCCTGGAGTTTTTGTCGACGCAGTTGCAAATCCCCTTCGTGGATCTACGCCGCTACAAGTTCGACATTCAGCTGGTGCAGCGTCTGTCCGAGACACTGGCGCGTCGTTACCGTGCCATCGTCCTCTCGGACAAGAAGGGCGAGCTATTGGTGGGGATGGCGGACCCGACCGACATCTACGCATACGACGCTCTCGAAAGAGCCTTGCAACAGCCGATTCAACAG